>JAEYYY010000792.1 GCA_023430775.1 Pseudomonadota bacterium | reverse complement strand
AGTCGATGTCGAAGCCGAGCGCGCGCAGCTCGCGGCCCATCGCCAGCCCGACGCTCTCGGCATCGACGCTCGCTCGCTCGAACGACCGCATCGGCGGCCACACCGTCGCCGGCGCCCGCACGCGCTGCACCAGCCCGCCCTCCTGATCGACGGCGATCGTGCACGGCGTCCCGTCGGGGGCATCGCGATGCAGCTCGCCGGTCAGCGCGCACAGCGCATCGAGGTCGGTGGCGTCACCGGTGATCTCGAGGTTGCGCTTGAACAGGATGGTCGAGCCGCACCGCCCGGCCGCGATCCAGTCGAGCACCCGGGCGCTCGCGCGCGTCCCGTGAAAGCCGATCCACAGCAGCTGTCCGAGGTCGAGCGCGGCGTCGGTCACGCCAGAACACTAGCCCGCGCTACCCATCGGGTCCACAAGCCGGCACCTGCTCGGGCGACGCGCACACGTCGTGTGTCGTCGAGGGATCGCTGAAGAACACGACGTCCATCAGGGAGACCGGCGAGCCGGGCGTGGTCTGGAAGGCGATCAAGAAGCCGCCGAGCGAGGATGTCGGCAGCGCGGTGGTGGGCTGCTTCGGGATCGCCGCGAAGCCGAACTTGCCGGTGGTCGGCGTGAACCCTTGCGACTTGCCGTGGACCAGGCTGCCCGGGTCATCGACATCGCCGAGCTTGATATCCCAGTTTGGATCGTCCGACACCACGCGCATCACGCACTGGTCGTCGCATCCCGGCGGCGCGGCCAGCACGCCGATGTTGTTGCAGCCGAAGGTCCCGACGCCGTTCGGGTCGAGCTCCGTGTGGAGCTTGCAGAACACGCATTTCGAGACGTCGGTGCAGCCGCCTCCCTCGATCTGCGCCATGCCGCCGATCTCTTCGTAACAGGTGAGCTGCCGCCCCGAGCACGAGGCGCAGCCATCGGCCATCACGATCGCGCCCATCGTCGACGGGTCGCAATCGTTGTCGACCGCGTCGCATTGCTCGCGCAGCGGCGACTCGCCGTTGACCAGCCGCGAGGTGTCGTCGCAATCCTTCTCGTCGCCCTTCGCGATGCCGCGCTCGGCGGGGGTGTGCATGTCGCAATCGAGGTCGTAGCCGGTGCCCTCGACGCGGAACAACGCATCGTCGCTGCCATCGATCGGCAACGCGATGCGCAGCTGCGGCCCCGCCTCCGCTCGCCACACCAGGCCGCTGATCGCGGGCGTGTCGTTCTCGAAGCGGCACTGGACCTGACGGATGTGCCCGCTGCCGATGCTGACGGGCGCATCCGAGGCGTCGAGAGAGGGCAGCTCGCCGACGGGCTCGACCTCGATGGTGTACCGCGTGACATCTGCGATCTCCTCGAGTCGGGTCGCGAAGTTGTCCGCGTTGTCGCCGCGGTCGAAGAACACGGCCGGCGGATCGAGCACGCCCATGCCGACGATCTGGCCCTGCTCCGCCCTCGCGATCGCCACGGGTAGCAGGCCCTCCGCACCGACGACCTGGAGCTCGAGTCCGTCGACGGGCTGCGCGGTCTGGCCGACCACGAGGTCGAGCCGGCTGCGCTGGACCACGTAGAACGTCGGCTCCGTCCTCGGATCGAGCGGCACCTCGTTGATGCGCTGGTTGCGCTTGATCGAGACGTGCGGATCGACGAACACCAGCTCGACGTTCGTCGCGGTGACGTCGCCGTCGAGCTCGATCACGATCTGCTTGCCTTCGCCGGTGCAAGCGGCAAGCGCGATGGCGGCACAGGCGAGCCTCGTCATCGGCGACGCACCATCGTAGCCGGCCCAGCCCCGTCCGAGGTGCTTCCGCATGCGGGCTGTCGCGTGCATCGCCCGTGCGCGGCCAACCACGCGAACCCTGCGCGGCGATCGCGAACGGTCCCGCCAACCGCGTTGGCATTCGCGAGGGTCGCGCGCCTCAGGTGTCAGGATCGCGCCGATCCGGCGCACCTCGGCTTACCTCTGGAACGGTTGGCCTTCGCCGGCGAGCTCGAGGCGCGTCGGCGCGCCGGTCGCGGTGTAGACGACGATGGTCCGCACCGTCGGGAACTCGAACGACAGCACGACCTCCTTGCGGCCGTCACCGTCGACGTCGACGATGCCGAGCACGTCGAGCGAGACGATCTGTTTCGGATCGACGCGCTTGCCCGGCTCGGCAGCCGGCGCGAGCTGGACGTCGTAGATCTCGAACGTCGGCTTGCACGCGGCACCGGCGGTCGGCGCCGCGCTCCACTCCTCGGCGGGGCTGCGCACGCCATCGAGCACACCGGCGAGCGGGAACGATTCGATCACGCCGTCGCCGTCGATATCGACCGCGAGCGCATCGCCCGACAGGCAGACGCCACCGGTGACATACGCCGGGATCGGTGGCGGGTCGTCGGGGCGACCGAGCACGCCGACCGCGAGGCCGCAGCCGCCGACCGCGGCGCCGCACTTCGGATCCTCGGTTCGCTGACCACCGCCCGCGTCGCTGGTGCACGGCATCGCACCGACGTACGTCCCCGACGCCACGCTCTGCTGGAGCCCGATCTCGGCGAGGCCGACGGTCTCGAACGTACCGGCGACCTTGCCGTCGACGCCGAACACGGCGAACTGCGGAACGCCGCCACGCTCGATCACCGCCTGGACCTCCGCCGCGCGATCGTTCCAGGTCACGGTACGCATGACCAGTGGTGCCACCGCCGGTCGGCCGCCGGCGCCGGTCGGGCACATCTCCCCGATCATCACCTGCCGACCGCCCTTCACCGGTTTCGACATCCGCTCGGTCCGGGTCACCGGACCGGGTTCAGGAGGCGGTCGATCGGGCCGCACCGTCGGTCCGCACGCACACGCGAGCAACATCGCCGGAACCCAGGCAACGTTGGCGCGCGACTGACGGTCAATAGCCATCGAAGTCACCATAACAGGCCGGATCTCGACCGCGCCAATTGACAGATCGTTGCCCACCGGGTTTGACCGGGCGATCACGGCCTGTCTATAGTCCGCCGGCTCTGCGATGCCCATTTCCCTCATGCTTTCTATGCCTTATTCAATTCGACGACCTTCCGTCCTATTGGGCATCCCGCTCGTCTCCCTCCTGAGCACGTCTCCCGCCGCCGCGCAGATCGCGCCGGGTGGCATGGGCGGCCCGACGCAACCCGCGGGTCAGGAAGAGAAGAAAGAGGGCGTCGCTGAAGCCGCTCCGAAGACGCCCGGCCTGCTACCCACCACGCCCGCACTGCCGGCACCGAAGAGCCGTCGCAAGCGCTGGAAGCTGATCGAGATCGACGGCTACTTCCGGATGCGCACCGACTGGTTCAAGAACTTCCATCAGGGCTTCGTCGACAACCCCGCGCTCGGTGGCGCTCCGTTTCCGCGCGCGCTCGACTGCACCTCGGCCGTGATCGGCGCCGGCTGCGACGACGCGCTGTCGTCCACCAACATGCGGCTCCGCCTCGAGCCCACGATCAACATCGACGAGACCACCTCGATCCACATCCAGGCCGACGTGCTCGACAACCTGGTGCTCGGCTCGACGCCGGTCAACGAGGTGTACAACGGCGCGTACTCGAACGCGACCGGCTCGACCAACCTGCCGCCGCTCGGCGCGTTCGGCAACACGCAGGATCCACCCACCGCGGGCCTCAACAGCGATCGCGATTCGATCCGCATCAAGCGAGCGTGGGCCGAGGTCGCGCTCCCGCTCGGCGTGCTCAAGGCCGGTCGCCAGCCCAACCACTGGGGCATGGGCGTGCTGTTCAACGCCGGCGGTTACGATCCGATCGCGGGCACCACCGACTACGATGCCGACTACGGCGACACCGTCGATCGCGTGTCGTTCTCCGCCATCATCCCCGGCACGTCGCTGCGCGCGATGGTCGCCTCCGACTGGGGCGCCACGCGCCTGGTCTCGAACCAGATCGCGAGCACCAACCGCGGCCACGAGCAGCACCCGTGGGATCTCGACGACGGCGACGACTCCAACGCGTGGACGCTCGTGCTGTCGCGCATGGACTCGCCGACCGAGTTCAAGGAGAAGGTCGATCGCGGAGACGTCGCGCTCAACTACGGCGTCTACTTCGAATACAAGACGCAGGACTGGGACCTCGATCTCTCGGGCTACCAGCTCGGCACCGATTTCGACTCCGCCACCAACTACAAGGCGCGCGACTTCAAGACGTACACGCCATCCGTGTGGGGCAAGCTCGGCGTCGGCAAGGTGCTCCTCGAGGCCGAGCTCGTCGCGCAGCTCGGCAAGGTCGGCCGCCTCGACGAGTTCAACTTCACGTCGCAGGCGAACATCCGCAAGTACGGCGGTGCTACCCGGTTCACCTATCGCGGCCTCGAGGGCAAGCTTCGCCTCGGCGTCGAGGGCGGCTTCGCGAGCGGCGATCAGTTCGACAACCTGATCCCCGGCAACATCAACATCGCGTTCGCGAACCTGCTCGGCGACTCCTCCGATACCAAGCTCACGCAGTTCATGTTCAACCGCGAGTACAAGGTCGACATGATCCTGTGGCGCCACCTGATCGGTGCCGTCACCAACGCGGGCTTCGCGAAGCCGTTCATCGGCTACGACCTCACCAAGTCGATCGCGTTCAAGGTCAGCAACGTCACCTCGTTCGCGCTCAAGCCGGTCGCCACGCCGGGCAACAGCAAGATGTACGGCACCGAGTTCGACTCGGAGATCTACTACCAGTCGGGCGGCCTCTACATCGGCTTCTCGTACGGCGTGCTGTTCCCGTTCGGCGCGCTCAACCACCCCGGCAGCGACGACCCGAACGTGACGTTCGGCTTCTCCGATGACGAGCTGCTCGGTGTCAACGTGCGCGACGCCACGACCTCGCACACGATCCAGTCGCGCCTCGTCCTGTCGTTCTAGTACGCTCCGGACATGCGCCGCCGTCTCACGCTGCCGACCACGCTGGTGGTCGCCGTGATCGGAACGGCCTCGCTCGCCACCACGGTCGCGATCACCGCGTGTGGTGACGACGGCGACGACCCGCCGCAGGAGTGCATGATCGAGGGCGTCTGTCCCGAGGACGGCCGCGTCTGCCTCGACGAGCAGACGGCCGCTCCGTGCTGCCCCGTCTGTCCGACGACACCCGGGCAATGCCCGTCGGGCTGCATCCTCGAATTCCCACCCATATGATGAGCCCACGGTCGCTCGGTCGAGCGACGAGAACCTGACCTCCCTAGAGCGACGCGATCGCGGTCTGCAGGCGGTCGACCGCGACCAGCTCGAGATCGAGCCTGGTCCCGGCGCGCTTCAAGCGCTCGAAGTTCTGCGTGGGGATCAGCGCGCACGAGAAGCCGAGCCGCGCCGCCTCGGCGAGCCGCTGCTCGCACAAGGGCACCGCGCGGATCTCGCCGGCCAGCCCGACCTCGCCGAACATCACCGTGCGCGGATCGAGGGCACGGCCCCGCGCGCTCGACGCGATCGCGCACGCGATGCCCAGATCGATCGCCGGCTCGGCGAGCCGCACGCCACCGGCGACGTTGACGAACACGTCGCGATCCAGCACGTCGCAGGCGGCGCGCTGCGCGAGCACCGCCAGCAGCAGCGACACGCGATTGCCATCGACACCCGCCGCCGTGCGCCGCCCCACCCCCGCCGCGGCCGGCGCCACCAGCGCCTGGATCTCGACGAGCAACGGCCGGGCACCATCCGCCGACGCCACCACCACCGATCCCGGCGCACCGACAGGCCGCTCGGCGAGCAGGTGCGCCGACGGGTTCGGCACCTCGGCCATGCCGGCACCGCGCATCTCGAACACGCCGATCTCCTGCGTCGAGCCGAACCGGTTCTTGTGCGCGCGCAGGATCCGGTACGGCCCGCCATCGCCCTCGAGCTGGAGCACCACATCGACCAGGTGCTCGAGCGTCTTGGGCCCGGCCAGCCCGCCATCCTTGGTGACGTGACCGACGATGATCGTGGGCACGCCGGTGGTCTTCGCGTACTGCATCAGCCGGCTCGCGCACTCGCGGACCTGTGCGAGCGACCCCGGGATCGAATCGAGCGCCGGCGTGTACGCGGTCTGGATCGAATCGATCGCGAGGATCGCCGGCGACTCCGCGTGCGCGTGCTGGATCACCTTGTCGACATCGGTCTCGGCGACGACCGACAGCCGCGCGGTGGCCGCGCCAACGCGCCGGGCGCGCATCGCGGTCTGCGCGACGCTCTCCTCGCCGGTCGCGTACAGCACCTTGCCCGCGACCTGACCACCGGGTGCAACGCGAGCATCGCGCCGCGGCACCACACCCGCCGCACCGCCGGCGACATCCGAGGGCGTTGGCTTCGCGACCGCAGGCTCCTCGGGTTTGTGCCCCGCGAGCCCCGCGAGCGCCTGGATCAGCAGCGTGCTCTTGCCGACGCCCGGATCACCGCCGAGCAACACGAAGCTGCCCGCCACGAGCCCGCCACCGAGCACGCGATCGAGCTCGCCGATCTGCGTGGATAACCGATCACCGCGCGTGATCTCTCCGACCTCGGTGATCGGCGCCGGCGCCGAGCCATCTCCGAGCCCCAGCGTGCCCGTTGTTCGGCCCGCGGCACGCGAGCCAGGCGCGGCCTCGGTGAACTCGACCATCGTGGACCACGCCTGACACCGCGGACACTTGCCGAGCCATTTGGGCTCGGTATGACCGCAGGCAGTGCACCCGTACTGGGTGCGATCGAGGCGCTTGGGTTTCGGCATGACGCGACCACCACGTCGTACCACCCTGGTCTGACGTTCAGGTTCGCGCGAGATCGCGCCTCACTCACGTCCAGCGCTCGATCGCTCGCGCTCGGTCGCGCCGCTCGCAATCAGCTCAGGCGCTCGCGAACGCGCTCTTGCTTCTGGAGCAACCGCGTCGCCAGCTCGCTGCGCCCCAGCTCGGTCGCGCGCTCGGCGCCGACGCCGAGCCAGCGCACCGCGTGACTCACCGAGCCCGCGGCGAGGTACGCCCGGCTCGCCGATAGCGCGACCGCGACATCCCCGCGATCCTCGGCGTGGCGCCGCTGGAACAGCGCCTCTGCCTCGTCGAGCTTGCCGACGCTGACGTAGTAGTCCGCGAGCCCGTCGCGCACCGCACCGATGCGCTCGATGCCGCGCGGCGCCTCGAACACCTCGCGCTCGTACGCAGCGACGAACTGCTCGTAGGTCGCGATCGTGCGCTCGATGTCGCCCTTGCCGAGCTCGACCAGCAGCTCGAGGAACGGCGCATAGAACACCAGGCTGTCGATCGGCCGCTGCAGCACGCCGATCACCTCGGCGAGCTCGAGCATCGCTCCCTCGTGCGCCGCCGCTGCCAGCGTCGCGACCTCGATCGCGATCCGCGAGTTGCCGAAGCGAGCACGCGCCTCGTCGATCCCGAAATCGCGCACCACCTGCGACACGCGCTCGGCACGCGCGACATGCTCCGTGACGTGGGCCCAGTCGCTGATGATGTTGTCGGCCGGTGCTGCCACCGCCGCGAACTGTCCGCTCGCGAAGTGGTCGTCCCACGCCTTGCCGTCGGCGGTCAGAGCCTCGCGAGCGGCGGCGATCTCGTCGGCCGAGAGCCAGCTGATCCGCATCGACCCACGGTACCACCCCACGCCGCCTTCACCCAGCGGTCGATGCCCCCGCAACTGCGCGATCTGACACGTCGCGCCCTGCGCCCCCGGCAGATCACCACCCCACCCTATGCTTGCCTCCGTGATCGATCACGAGGAGCGTGCCCGGCGAACCGGCGATGAACACGTCGACGTGCGGCGACTTCCGCGACTGCATGCCGGCGGTCCGCGGTCCGAGCCTTCGCCGTGCGCGCTACTTCTTCTTCGGCGGCGCCTTGGGCGGGTTCTTCTTGGTGTCCCCGCCGATCGCGCCGAGCTCGTCCTTGACGCGCTTGTCGGCCGCGGCGTCCTTGCCCTTGTTGAGCTCGAGGAACTTCTGGAACGCGGCGATCGCCTTGTCGTTCATCCGCAGCTGCTTGTAGACGAAGCCGAGATCGAACCACGCCTCGGCATTCCCCGGATCCAGCCCCGTCGACTTCTCGTACGACGCCATCGCCTCCTCGTACATCTCCTTGCGCCGGTACACCGTCGCGAGGTTGAAGTGGAAGCCGGGATCGTTGGGCGACAGCTCGGTCGCCTTCTGGAACGCCTTGAGCGCATCGTCGTTGCGCTTCGCGTGGCGATAGGCGACGCCGAGGTTGTTGTGGAAGCCACCGTCGGTCGGCTTCAGCTTGACCGCCATCTCGAGGTCGGCGATCGCACCCGGGATGTCCCCCTTCTGGCGCTTCACCGTCCCGAGGTTCGAGCGAATCTGCGCGTCCTTCGGATCGATCTGGGAGGCGGTCTTCAACGCGGACAGCGCCTGGTCGAGCTGCTTGTTCCGGTAGTACGCCATCCCGAGGTTCTCCCAGAGGTTCTTGTCCTTCTTGATGACGGCCGTCGCCATCTCGTAGGCCTTCACCGCCCTGGGCATGTCCTGCTTCTGCTTGTACAGGTTGCCGAGCGACGACCACGCCATCCCGTGCCTCGGGTTCGCGGCGACCGCTGCCTCGAGCTTCTTGATCGCCTCCTCGGTCTTCCCCTCCTGCTTGTACGCGAGTCCCTGCTTGTACAAGGCATCGCTGTCCTCCGCGTACGCGGGCGACGCGGCGAGCGACAGCGCAATCAGCAGACGGGCAATCGGTGACGACAAGCGCATCCGGTCCTCCAAATGGGGCTGGGCGGTCAGCCTACCAGATAGTGACGTGGCACCCCGGTTGGTTACTCATTCCTGCTTTTGCCCTCACGGATCTTCTTCTTTTCCGCCCACTCACCGCTTCCCCACCAACCTCCCCACACCCCTCTTCGCCTACGGCCCCCGCCCCACCCCATCACCCACGCGGCTTTCCGCCCCGAAAACGCCAACGGGCGTGCGCGTTCACCGCACACGCCCGTCGCTCCACGT
>JAEYYY010000732.1 GCA_023430775.1 Pseudomonadota bacterium | reverse complement strand
CTCGCGCTGATCGCGCTGGCGCTCGCCAACGTCGCCTGCGCGGTCGCGCTCGGGCTGCTGTTCGCGGCGGTCGCGCGCACGGAGAAGCAGCTCGGCGGCATCGGCAGCGTCGTGCTGCTGGTGATGGGCATGCTCGGTGGCTGCATGTTCCCGCGCGCCTTCATGCCGGCGTTCATGAAGACGATCGGGCTCGGCGTCCCGCACGGCTGGGCGCTCGATGGTTACTACGCGGTGCTCGTTCGCGAGGGCACCACGATCGCCGACGTGCTGCCGTCGATCGGCGCACTGCTCGGATTCGGCGCGCTGTTCGCGGTGCTCGGCATCGCGCTGTTCCGCTTCGAGCGTTAGCCGGGAGCTGCCCGAAAAACGGCGAGGCGCCTCGATCTGGTCGACGCGAACGGTCGTACGATGGCGAGCGTATGACCCAAGCGCCGCCACCTCCAGGCTCGTCGGGTGCGCCGTTCGTCGGCGAGGCTCTCAAGTTCCTGAAGGATCCGTTCGCGTTCACGATGGAGCGAACGAAGCGGCACGGGAACGTGTGGCGCACGAAGATCCTGTCGGACACCACGATCTTCTTCGCCGGTCCGAAGGCGTTCTCGTTCTTCATGGACGAGGCGAACTTCACCCGCGAGAACGGCTCGCCGAAGTTTCTCCAGGCGCTCCTCGATCCCGATGCGGTGCCGTTCCTCGACGGCCCGCGCCACAAGACCCGCAAGCGCCTGCTGCTGAGCGCGTTCAGCAAGGACGCGCTCGACAGCTACCTGCCGGCGATCTTCACGATCATCGAGCGCTTCGTGCCGCAGTCGAGCGCGGAGAAGCCGGTCGCGAAGGAGCTCGGCCAGCTCGGCTTCGACATCGCCGACTATCTGTTCGGCGCCAGCGATCCGAAGGTCAGCAACGTCGAGATGGCCGTCGCCTTCGAGAAGCTGAACAAGGGCGCGTTCGCACCGCCGATCAAGCTGCCGTTCACGGCCTACGGCAAGGCGGTCAAGGCGCGCGACAAGTTCCGCGCGTACATCCGCCAGCAGATCGCGAGCGCGAAGTCCGAGGGCACCGCGCTCGGCGTGCTCAAGTCGGCGCGCGGACCCGGTGGCGAGCAGCTGTCGCCGATCGAGCTCGAGATCGAGATGCTGCACTTCTTCTTCGCGGCGCACGGCGGGCTGACCGCGGCATTCGCGTGGGCGCTCGTCGTGCTCGGCGAGCATCCCGAGATCGCGGCCAAGCTCCGCGTCGAGGCCGACAAGGTGCTGACCGACTCCGCTCCCAGCTACGAGCAGGTCCAGCAGCTGACGATCGCGCGCGCGGTGTGGCGCGAGATCCTGCGCGCCTATCCGATCGCGCCGGTGACGTTCATCGGCGTCGCCAGGAAGGATCTCGAGATCGAGGGCTTTCACATCCGCGCCGGCTGGAAGGGCGCGGGCGCGATCTGGGCGACGCTACAGGACGGCTCGACGTTCCGCGACCCCACGCAGTTCCGCGACGATCGCCTCGGCGACGACGCGATCGCCGCGCTACCGCATAACGCATTCGTGCCGCAGGGCGGCGGCGCACCGGATGGCCATCGCTGCGCGGGCGAGGCGCTGACCTCGCTCGTGGTGCCGGCGTTCATGGCGTGGTTCACCAGGCGCTACGATCTGGTGTTCCCGGCCCAGAACACCACGCCCGGTGGTGGTGGCCTCGGCCCGCTGCCGCGCGACGGCGTGCGAATCGCGGTCAACAAGCGCGCGTAACCTCGCCGCGCGCGGGCGTAGTATCGCGCGCATGATCGCGAAGCTCTCTGCCGCCGAGATCCAGACCCGGCTCGCCACCCTCACCGGCTGGAGCGTCATCAACGACAAGCTCCATCGCGAGTACCAGCTCGGCGACTTCGTCGAGGCGTTCGGCTTCATGGCGAAGGTCGCCCTGATCGCCGAGCGGATGGGCCATCACCCCGAGTGGTTCAACGTCTACAACAAGGTGATCGTCGATCTGACCACGCACGATGCCGGCGGCATCAGCGCGCTGGACTTCGAGCTTGCGGCGGCAATGGACAAGGCGCGCGGCGCCTCGTAGTGGTAAGAACCGACCCATGGCAGCTGGACGTCGACCTGGTGGCTTGACCGCGCTGGCGGTCTTGAACTTCGTATTCTCGGGGCTCGCCGTGATCGGCATCCTCGGCCTCGTCGTGGTGGTGACCATGGCGGGCTCGCTCAAGGAAGCCGCCCAGACGGCCGACGAGCGCGCCACCTTCGACGCGCTCGAGAACATGAACATGGGGCTATGGGCGTTGATCCTGGCGTCGAACGTCATCGCCTTCGCGACGCTCCTGATCGCCGGCATCGGCTACCTGAAGATGCGGCGCTGGGGCCGGCTGTTCGGAAACATCTACGCGGTGACCGCGATCGTGACCGCGCTGATGGGCGTGTTCATGAGCCCGGCCGAGCTCGGCGGCGGGCTCAACATCGGCACCATCATCAACCTTGTGTACCCGTTGCTTACCCTCTACTTCATCAACATCACCTTCAAGGAAGACCTGACTTTCTGAAGGTCGCGAGCAATTAGTCGCGATTGCCGTGCGACTGCGAGATTCCAGTGTCGTCTGTGTGGGTCATGGAGATCCTGAGCCCACAAAAGATCTCCAACACGTAGCTTGTTTTTGACACCCCACTCAACGAGAGTAATGGCGCCGCACCGTGGGTGGTTGCGGGCTGAGCTTCTACAAGGAGATCCAGATGGCAGACGGCAAGCGTCCTGGCGGTTTGACCGCATTGGCAGTGTTGAACTTCGTGTTCGGTGGCATCGGAGCGATCTTCGCGCTCCTCGCGTTCGGCGGGTTGTCGCTGATCCGCGAAGCTGCTCAACGTGCAGAAGCCGCGGGCGCGAAGGTCGAGCAGAGCCTCGGTCTCGCATACGTCGTCGTGCTGCTGACCGCCGTCGGCGCATTCCTTCTGATCACGTCTGGAGTCGGCTTCCTGAAGCAGAAGAAGTTCCTCGGCCGCACGCTCGGCACCGTCTACGCGCTGGTCTCGCTCGGTGGCACCGCGCTGACCGTCGTCAACGGTGGCGGCATTGGCATCGGCACGATCATCTTCAGCGTGTACCCGATCCTGATCCTCATCATGGTCAACACCACGTTCAAGGACGATCTCGTCAACTGAGCGCACGCCAGGCGTTCAAGCCTGGCAAATCGCAGGTTTCGTAACAGCCGCCAGGTTTGCGCCTGGCGGCTGTGTCATGTTCGGGGCGTAACAGAGAGGGATGCGATGCTCAGAAAAGCTCATCTCAACCTGATCGCCAGGCACTCGCTGAAGCACGGTATTCGTGGCGGCGCGGGCCTGGTCTCGATCGCACTGACGCTGCTGATCGGGTTGTTCCTGGCGCAGTGTGCAGTGGGGCCGCTCGAGCGGGTCGACAAGAACGTCGACTACGCCGCCGATCGCACACCCGGCATCGATAACGATCAGCGCGACTACGCGAAGCAGAAGGCCAACGAGCAGATCGTCAAGATCGCGGTCAAGGGCATGGAGATGGCGATGGACCCATCGCCCGACCAGCTCGACTACCTGACCGAGGACAAGCCGGCGATGGTGTCGGTGATGCTGGTGTTGCTGTTCCTCGCCACACCACTGTTCGCGTGTCTCGGTGGCTTCAACCAGACCGCCGGCGATATCGGCAGCAAGGGCCTACGGTTCCTGCTGTTCCGAACAGAACGCGCGAACATCTTCTGGGGGAGGTTCTTCGGGACACTCGGGTTCACAGCCCTGGTGAATCTGTTCCTGTTCGGAATCCTGACCATCTACATGGTCGCCAAGATCAACGTCCATCCCAAGGGCGACATGGCGATGTGGATGGCGCAGGGCTACCTGCGAATGATGATCTTCACGCTGCCGTACCTCGCGCTGTGCGCGTGGATCTCGTCGGCGATGGACTCGGCCTTCGGGTCACTCGCGATCTCGCTGTTGATCGCGTTCTTCCTGCCGCTGTTCCTCGGCGTCGCCGGCAGCTTCGAGGATGCGGTCAAGTACGCCCAGTACGTCACCCCGTGGGGCTGGAAGTACTGGTTGCTCGAACCACTCGGCGCGAAGTTCTTCGGTGGCCTCGCCGCGATGTTCGGGTTCTCCGGGCTGTTCCTCTATCTCGGCCATCGCAACTTCACGAGGCGAGATCTGTAATGGCAACCGCAACGGAACCCTATCGGTCGGCCGGCGATCCAGCCGCACCCGCGGTGCGGATCAAGAACGTCGTCAAGATCTTCGGCAAGCAGCGCGCGCTCGACGATGTCTCGTTCGACATCCCGCGCGGCTCGGTGTTCGGCTTGCTCGGTCCCAACGGCGCCGGCAAGACCACGCTGTTCTCGATCATGGCGAACTTCCTGCGGCCGGCGAGCGGCACCATCGAGGTGCTCGGCGTCGACGTCGAGCGCATCGGCGAGCTGCGCGGCCGGCTGACCATCCTGCCGCAGGACGCGCTCTACCAGGCCAACGTGCCGGTGCGCGAGCAGCTCGAGTTCTTCGCGCTGCTCAACGGGATGACCAAGGAGCAAGCGAGCGAGGAGACCACCCGCGTGCTCACCATGGTCGGCCTGCTCGACGCGCAGAAGAAGAACGCCCGCGCGCTGTCACACGGCATGACCAAGCGCCTCGGCATCGCCCAGGCGTTCATGGGCAACCCGGAGGTGATCGTCCTCGACGAGCCCACCGCCGGTCTCGACCCGGTCAACGCCGCCGCGGTCCGGCGCCTGATCAACGACATCAAGACCAAGGCGAAGGCCACGCTGATCGTGTCGTCGCACAACCTGGCCGAGATCCAGGAGCTGTGCGCTGCCGTCGCCATCCTTCACAACGGCAAGCTGGTCGAGCACAAGTCGGTCGCCGAGCTCACCGAGCACAAGGGCAACGTCCGCATGACGTTCGGCCGCAAGCTCACCGACGACGAGGTCGGCAAGATCAAGGCGCAGCAGGGCGTCGGCGAGGTCGTGGTCGACACCCAGGGCGAGTACACGATCGAGCTCAAGCTCGCGCAGGGCCAGACCACCGAGCAGCTGATCGGTCAGCTGGTCTCGGAGCTGGCGAAGGGCGGCCTGATCCCGCGCTCCGTCAAGGAAGGCGCCTCGCTCGAGGAGAAGTTCCTCGAGGCGACGCAGGGCACGAATCAGGCGAGCTGAGCCCGGGCCTGTCCCGGCGCAGTTCGCGTGCGGCCCCCCTGCCTTCGCGCGCCTGTCCGGCTCTGCCACGCGCTGTTCGCGTGCGCGCATCGCCCCCGATCATCATCACCCGAACATGTCCGTCAGGTCGGCGATCTCCGCTACACGTTCGTACAGGCGTCCTTGGCGGCCGGGCGCGACATCAACACGAGGATGACGACGTTCCAGCCGAGGGCGAGCAGGCTGACGAAGAACGTCACGCCGCCCATGAAGCCGCCCATGCCACGCACGCCGGAGGCCTCGAGCGCCTTGGTCATCATCGGCGCCAGCACGGCGACGCTGATCACCGTGTTGGCGATCGTGACGATCACCGCCACGATCGCGTAGACCTTCGCGAGGCCGGGCGCGCTGGTCTTGTAGCCGACGCACTTGATGCCGACGACGAGCTGCGCGATCGCCATCACCAGGGCGATGCCGGTGGTGACCTTCTCGATCATCCGGTAGGTGCCGAGGTCCGGGATGTGGCGGATCAGCTGGTCGTTGCCGAGGCCGCCGGCGAAGTTGATCAGGCTGCCGAGGATGCCGAGGCTACCGAAGATGATCATCAGGATGCCGATGACCTTCGGGATCGCCGAGCGGTGCGGAGGAGGCGGCTGATAACCGCCGTAGCCGGGAGGCTGCTCGTACACGGCTTACAGCTCCCCGGTGCAGGCGGCCTTCGCCGCCGGACGCGTCATCAGGACGAGCACGACGATCGGCCACGCCACCGCGATCAGCGTGAAGATCAGCATGAAGCCGCCCATCACGCCGCCGATGTTCATGCCGCTGTCGCGGAACGCCTCGTCCATGATCGGCTTCATCCAGACGTAGACCAGGATGACGCTGGTGATCTCGGCGACGATGCGCGTGATCGCGTACGCCTTCGCGAGGCCGATCGCGTTCGACTTGTAGCCGATCGCGCGAACGCCCGCGTAGAGCTGGAGGATGCTGATGCCGAGCGACAGCACGCTGGTCAGCATCTCGATCGTCCGGTAGGTCTTGAGCTCGGGGACCTCGCGGAACAGCTCGTTGCCGCCGAGGCCGCCGTTGCCCGCGAGGCCGATCAGGCCTCCGAGGATGCCGAGGGCACCGAAGATGATCATCAGGATGCCGATCACCTTCGGGATCGCCGAGCGCTGCGGCATCTGCTGGTAGTACTGGGGACCTGGATAGCCCGGCTGCTGGTACATGGGCAGACTCGTATCACGAGGCCTCGCGACCGGCGGGAAATTGTTCAGGTGGCGGCGGGGTAGAGGCGGTCGCGAAAGAATGCCAGCACTTGGTCGAGGGCATCCCGGGTGGGGTGGCCGGGGCGGTCGACGAAGTGGTGGGTGAGCACCGAGTGCGCGCTCCGCGGGATGCCGTGCGGGTTTCCCGGCGACGAGTCGATCTCGACCGCGAGGAAGTCGTCGCCGAGCTCGGCGCGCAGGCGTTCGAACCGCTCCGGAGGGACCAGGCGATCCCGGGTGAACCGCAGGCCGAGCAGGGCAGGGTGCCGGATGGCATCGGAGGCGCAGCGCTCCTTGATCGCGGCGAGCGTGGCGTCGTCGATGCCGAGGTCGCGCTGCTGCGACGGCAACAGGCCGAACGGCAGCGACGGCTGGCTGAGCACCGGTGCCACCACGACGTCGTCGACCATCATCGCCAGCGCGAAGCCGCCGGTCAGGCACATGCCGATCGCACCGACGCCGGGGCCGCCGCACTCGTCGTGGGCGAGCCTGGCGAGCGCGCGCAGCCAGGCGACGATCGGACTGGTCTTCTTCGTCGCCCAGGTGGTGAATTCGCGCGCGACGCACGCGCGGGCCATCGACCGCAGCGAGTAGCCGGTGGTGACCGGCCGCAGCGGCTCGCCGAGCAGCGAAGGCATGTACGCGTGAAAACCGGCGGCCTCGAGCCGGCGCGCGAAGTCGATGACGCCGGGATGCAGGCCGGGGACCTCGTGCATGACGACGATCGCCGGGCGACCAGGCTCACGACCCACGCAATAGACCTCGCGGGTCTCGCCGAGCAGCTCGATCTGCCGCAGCTCGAGCTCGCTCACTCCTTCACGACGAGCACGTGGATCGCCTTGACGATCACCGATACCTTGTCGCCTGGCTGGATGCCGAGGTCCTGGAGCGACTCGGTGGTCATCACCGACGACAGGTGCACGACGCCCGTCGAGTCGAGCTTGACTTGACTCATCACGTCGCCGGTTCTGACCGCGGTCACCGTGGCTTCGATCTGGTTGCGCGCGCCGTATTTCATCCGCCGAGCTTACTCACTTCGCCAGCTCGGCGATCAGATCGGCGGCGGCGAACCGCGTCATCGCGGGATGACTCCCGCGCGCGTCGAGGATGTAGCCCGCGCTGTTGTTCGGGATCGCCACGTCGTCGCGCAGCAGCGCCACGAACGTCGGCGCATCGGCATGCGGGATCCGAGAGAGCTGGCTGTCGTGATCGGGGCTGTCGTGGATCCGCGCGAGCCGCTGCAGCGAGGTCTCGCCATCGCGGCGGCGGATCGTGGTGATCGTGCCGTCGGTCTCGCGGACGTAGATCACGTTCGCGCGCGCGGCGGCGTGGATCGCGGCGACGTCCCACAGCGTCGGTCGCGAGCCGCTGGCGACGAAGTCCTCGAAGTCGCGGCCGGCGTGGGCGAGCGCGGCGCGGTAGCCGCCGACCTGATGCAGCGAACCCTGGCTCGCCATGTGGACATCGATCCAGCGCAGCCGCTTCGCCGCCAGATCGATCGTCAGCGGCAGCGTGATCACCGACGCGCCCGCCAGATCGAAGCGCTGCGCGACGGCGCGCGGATCGAACGGCTGGCTCCCCTCGGGCGCGATCATCACGCCGGCGAACCCGTGCGTCAGTCGATCGAACGACACGCTGTTGTAGCTGAACACCACCATCACCGCGTGGCTGGCACCGAGCGCGGCGAGCGCCTCGAGATCGAGATCGACGAACTCCGACGCGCCGAGCGGTGGTGGCCCGTCGGTGAGATCGCCCGAGTGCACCGCAGCTCGATCGCCCACCACGAGGTGCGTGAAGTCGCAGGTGCCGCGATGGCGCCAGTTGCCGTCGAACAGCGCCACCGACAGATCGAGATCGACACGCGCATCGCGCGGTTGCTCCCAGTGGAGGAACAGCCGCACGAGCTTGCCGCCCGGCAACGGCGTCTCGCTGCCGCGCGGCCACGCGATCCTGGTCTTGCTCGCGGAGCGCTCGCCGATCGGCACCAGTAACGACGCGAGCCCGCGATCGATCACCGCGCGCGCGAACGCCTTGCGCTTCTCGGCCCGCGCGAGCAGCTCGCGGCGCACGCCCTCCATCACGCTGCCGATCGCGTCGCTGCGCAGCGGCGGCCGGAGATCCGGCATGCTCCACGCCTTCAGCACGTCGCCCTTCGGGAACACCACGCGACGCCGCCACGGTGCGGTGCGCGCGCGGACGTGAGCGCCGAGCGTCAGCAGCGTGTTCGGCGCGCCGTGCGGGATCGCGCTCTGGATCGCCGCGAGCACGTCATCGAACGCGGCCGGTTGCTTCTCGGTGGTCAGCCGCACCACGTGATCGACGCGCCGGAGCAGCTCGCCGGGACGCTCCGCCAGCCGGTCCGTCGCGGCCTTCGGATCGCTGGCACGCAACGCTTCCTCGACGGCACCGGCCCACGGCGTCACGCGCAGGCGACGCGCGCCTCGCCGCTCGACCATCGCGACGCCGCGGATCGCCGAGGCGCGCTCGATCAAGGGCGCCGCGAACGACAGCGCGTCGAGGTTCGAGTCGCGGATCGAGGCGAACGCGAGTGCCGCGGTGGGCAGCTTCGCGGCGTGCTCGAACGGGTGCAGCCGCTCGCCGACGCGCTTCCACAGCCCGGGATACCGCCGCATGTCCTCGAGCAGCTGCACCGGCGAGATCCGGTCGAGCGCCTGCAGCACGGCGCGCCGCAGCGAGCGCGGGATCGAGCGCAACCGCATCGGCTCGACCAGCGCGGGATCGGCGCCCATCAGCACGGCCGCGATCCGCAGCACGTCGGTCGCGGTGCGCAGATAGGTCTGCGTCGCGCGCACCATCGCCGCGCGATCGGGAGCCGCCAGCCAGAACCGCGCGAGCGTGATCGCGAGCGATTCCTTGACGGCGATCTTGGGTGGCAGCCAGCTCACCACCTTGGGCCCCATGACGTCGATCACGGTCTCGACTTCCTCGCGATCCTGCTTCGACAGTGGAGTCGTGCGCGACAGCAGGCGCTGGAAGCGATCGCGCGCGACGGCGATCGGATCGAGCGCGAGATGGATGATCCGCAGCTGCCCGTCGGAGCGCGTCACCCGATCGGCCGGATCGGCCTCGGTGGGCTGGATGAACGGATGCCCGACGGTGATCCGCCGGTGGCAGATCGGACACCCCGCATAGTTGCCGCCCTCCCAGCAGCTGCTGCACACCAGGTGGCCGCACGGATCGAGCGCGCCGACCGTCTTGATCTGCGCGCACCACGGGCACGGCTGCTCCGGCCGGGTGTACAGCCACGACAGCACCCGCCGCAGGTACAGCGCGGTCGTGTTGGTCGGCGTCGCCACCGGGAAGCCGCGGAACAGCGGGACGTGCGGGCGGTGGGCGCCGACCTCCTGCGCGAGCGTGGCGAGCATCCACGCCTTCAGCTCCTGACCGACCTGGTGCGGTAGCCGGCGCACGGTCATCGCGAGGTCGAGACTCATCACGAAGCCGAGCTGCGCGAGCTCGTCCTCGAACTTCTCGATGTCGACATCGCGCGACGGCCGGGTCGCCGCGCTCGCGACGCGGTCGGCATCGAGCACGACCGTCGTCGTGCGCGCCAGCAGCAGCGTGCGGATGCGGTCCATGGCCTGAGCGATCCTGGAAACAACGGGCGGAGAGCGGCCGCGCTACCGATAAAGCCCCTTGCGGGGTCAGAAGGAAGCGCGACCGGAGCCGCCCGCCGTCAGGCTATCACTACTGCTCGGCGATCAGGGCGGCGTCGCTCGCCACCATGTACTCGTGACCGGCGTCGAGGTCGCGGATCTGGACGTAGATCCAGCCATCGGAGCGGAAGTGCGGGAACAGCGCGTACTGGCCCGGCTGCATGTTGGTGACGCGCTTGATCTGCCCGGTGGAGAGCTCCATCAGGTAGACGTTCGCAGCACCCTTGCTCAGGTACGGCGCAAACGCCGGGTCGCTCGCGCCGGTGAACCCGAGGTCGACGGCATCGGCGGGCGTGACGTAGTGGTGATAGACGATCCAGCGCTCGTCGTACGAGAACGCCGGCTTGCCGCCCGACATGCAGTAACGCGCGATCTCGGGCGCGGTGATCGTGTACGAGGAGCCGCTCGGCACCGCATCGACGCGGCGGAGCACGAAGCCGAGCTGGCGCTCGTTCGGACCCGAGACGCGCGAGATGATCAGCTTCGCCGAGGGCGACAGCACGCTATCGCCCTCGAACGGCATCGGGATCTTGACCTGCGGCTTGCCGACGTACTTGGTGCCGTTCCAGATCATCGGGTTGATCCACGCCGCCGCGTTGTCGTCGAAGTGGGTCAGCGGATCGCGGTGCGTGGCCTCGTGGCCGCCGTCGTCGGAGACGAACTCGCTATCGATCGCGAAGTAATCGCCACCGCCGAGCGCCTGACCGACGTGCTGGTAGAGCCCGATGGTCTGGATGTTGTTGCAGGCGGCCTCCTGCATCGAGATCTGCGACGTCGGGTTCGACGTCAGCACGCTGATCCCGCAGGTGTTGCGCGGCCCGCCCTGGAACACCAGACCGGAGCCGTCGGGGAAGAACGCCGGATCGTAGACCGCGTTGATGCCGACGGTGGTGTCGCGCTGGAGATCGTAGACGTACGAGCCGGGCACGTTGCGCACGCCGTGACCGATGAAGCGGCCGTCGGGCGAGCTGCGCGTCCAGAACGATGTCGAGTAGGTGACGTCGGCCAGCAGCCGCAACTTGCCGAGGCCCGGAGCATCCCAGCCGGCGCCGAACGGCTGGTCGACACCGAGCGGCGTGGTCGCGAAGCAATCGCGCGGATCGGTCGCGGCGCCGCAGCCGTGCATCGCCATCAGGTTGGTCTTGTTGACCGCGCGCCACCCCGAGGTCTCCAT
>JAEYYY010000644.1 GCA_023430775.1 Pseudomonadota bacterium | reverse complement strand
ATCGCGCACACCCGGGTCACGCCGGTCGCCGCCGCGGCCCTCCACAGGTACTCGCCGTACCACGCGAGGTCGACCTCGCCGCTGGACGTCTCGGCGCACACGCGCTGCCAGTCGTGGAGGCGCGACGGGCTCTGGTGATCGTGGACGCGCGCGAACACCTTGCCGTCGATCACCTCGAAGCGAATTACCGGCTCTGTCGTGTCGGCTGCCACCAGCGAGGTGGCGAGCTCGATCTTGTCCTCGTCGGCACCTTCGCCCTGGCCCTGCACGAGATCGAGCCGGTTGTCGCCGTCGAGATCCACCGCGGCGATGCCGAGCGTCGACGGCGTGTCGTTCGGCGTCGCATTCTGCGAGCGCGTGAAGTTGCCGGCGCCGTCGTTGAGATACAGCCGATCGGTGCCGAGCGAGCCGACCAGCAGATCGGCATCACCGTCGGCGTCGACATCGAGCCAGACGACGATGTTGTCGTCGGCGTTGGCCGCGGGATCGTCGATCCGCGAGCTGACGTCGGTGAACTTGCCGGTGCCGTCGTTGAGAAGGAGGGTCTCGGTGAAGTCGAGACCGTCGTTGATCGTCGCGAGGTCGAGATCGCCGTCGCCGTCGATGTCCATCGCCTCGAACTCGTAGTTGTTCTGCACGCCGATGTCGTTCGACACCGCGGGCAGGGCGGCCGGATCGTCGGTGAAGGTGCCCGCACCGTCGTTCACGAACACCAGGCTCCTGTCGCAGACCTTGCACGAGATCAGCGCGTCGAGGTCCCAGTCGTTGTCGATGTCGACCAGCTCGACATCCCACGTCATGCCGACCAGCACGTTCGGCATCTGCGCACCGGTGACCTCGGCGAAGTTGCCGCCGCCATCGTTGAGGTAGAGCCGCGTGCGGCCACCCGCATTGGTCAGCGCGTTACCGGCGCCCCACTCGCCGAGCAGCATGTCGAGATCGCCATCGCCATCGACGTCGCCGAATTCGAGATCGCCGATGCTCGTCGGCTGCTGCGGCAGCTTGTTGCTGGCATCGGTCCACGCCGCACCGTTGCGGGTGAACAGCTTCAGCTGCGTCTGATGACCGCCACCGGTGACCAGATCGAGATCGCCGTCGCCATCGACATCGGCGACCTTGACGATGCGCGACAGCCCGGTGAACGCGCCGAACACGTCATCGGTGATCTCGGTGCAGTGCGACCCGGCGGTGTCCCAGTTGCCGAGGTTCTTGAACACGCGGGGCGCCTCGAGCGATCCCGGCGTCGAGTAGTTCCCGCCGTTCGCCATCAGGATATCGACGAGCCCGTCACCGTCGACATCGGCGACCTCGACCTTGTTGGTCCACTCCGCCGTCGTGCCGATGCAATCGGCGGTCGCGTCCTGCCAGCGCTGTGCCGACGCGACGTTGACGCCACCGGTCAAGACCACCGCAACCACCACGAATCTCATGGCTTGCAACAGGACCATGACGAACCAGCTTCTCGCCAGCATCGTGCACTGACATGCGCAGCGGGCGTTGCGATCCCAGCGCCTCGAACGGGAAGTTGGTTTGAGCGCGGGTGAGGTGTGACCGGCGGGAGGCTTGGGGCACGCTCGCGGCCATGAAACGGCGGACGTTCCTGACGTTAGCTGGTGGGGCGAGCGCGGCGGCTCTGGTCGGCCCGTGGATCCGGACGTCGCGAGCAGCGACCTTCGGCGAGTTCCCCGCGGGCACCGAGACCGTCCAGCTCGCCGAGAACCAGCGTGCGAAGCGCGTGCTCGAGATCTTCCTCTACGGCGGACTGTCCGCGTGGGAGACGCTCTACTTCGTTCGCGACTACGGCACGGCGAGCGATCCCCAGTTCCCGAACACGCAGTACTACGCGTTCGCGAATTCGAACGCGCAGATGGTCGCCGCGTGCGGTGGCAGCGAGGCCGAGCGCCCGTTCGCGACCGACGCCAACGGCGCGATGGTCGAGGTCGGGCCGTTCGCCTCCGCCTTCGATACCCGCACCGACCTGACGAACCGGATGCGCGTCGTCGTCCAGCGCCACAACCTCGAGCCGCACGAGGCCGCGGTGCCGATGGCGCTCACCGGTCGCCCCGTCGGTCAACCGAACGCGGCCGGCCTCGGCGCGCACATCCAGCGAGCGCGCCTCGATGGCGGGCTGACGCCGGACCGCGCGTCGCCGCACTCGTACGTGTTCTCGTCCAACGACATCACCAGCGACAACGTCGCCGCCGGTGCCTCGGCTGGTAGCCACCCCGGTGCCGCGCGCCCGCTGCTGCTCAAGACCAACAGCAACGCGAGCATCACCTCGCTGCTCCAGCGGTCCACGGTCGGCGTCAACCGCGCCGAACACGACGCGCTCGTCAGCGCGTACGTCAACCAGTACCAGAACCGGTTGACCTGGCCCGAGCGCGGCCGCGTGCGCAGCGCGCGCACCGACGACCTCGTGATCGCGCACACCACGGCGACCAAGTCCGACGCGATCCGCGCGGTGCTCACCGACGATCTGTTCGCGCAGCGCACGAACCAGACCTGCGGCTCGCAGACGCGGATCAGCATCCCGCACATCGGCATCTCCGCGGCGGCCGGGTTGCTGACGCATCCGTCGGAGCCGGCCTCGTACGTCTGCGTCTCCGACGTCGGCCTCGAGCGCGCATCGGGCGGTGGCGGCTACGACACGCACACCGGCAACGCGCAGGACCAGGCGATGAACTTCGACAACATGCTCGACGCGTTGTTCGCGGTCATCAACAAGCCGGGCGAGAACAACCCGCGCAAGCTGAACCTCGACGACACGCTGATCATCCTCAACACCGAGTTCGGCCGCACCCCGGGGCGGCAGGACAACACCGGTCGCAACCACCACCCCTACGGCTACGTCACCGCGTTCATCGGTGGCCCGATCACCACGGCCGAGAAGGGCGTGTCGGGTGCGATCGATCGCGACGGCACGGCGAGCTCGTTCGCATCGCCGGCCGAGAACCGGATGGCCGCGCTGCTCGCGATGGGCATCTGGCCGTTCGCCGCGGAGGGCTTCAACGTCGCCGACTCACCGAATGCGACCAACGAGCTCGACGCCGCACAGAAGGCGATGGCCAAGTTCCTGGGGAGGTCGGCATGAACCGGCTAGCGATCTTGCTCGCGGCGTTCGCCTTCGCGTGCGGCGGCGACGACGGCGGCGATGACGATGGCCCGGGCCCGAACGCGACGTTCGACGAGTGCGACGGCGATGCCCCGAGCTTCGTGCGGCAGGCGTTCCTGTCGCTCGACGGCCGGCGCCCGAAGAGCCAGGCCGAGGTCGACGTCTACGTCGATCTGTTCAACCAGGCTGCCGAGCGCGGCGACGATCCGCAGGACGTCGTGGCGCGCGCGATCATGAACCGCCCCGAGTTCCTCGAGCACTGGGTCGACGTGTTCATGGACGCGCTGCACGTCCAGCGCCTCGATATCCAGACCGAGGCGGAGTGCTGGGATCGCGGCACCCGCGCCACCGTCAGCGGTGCACTCGCCGCCGCGGTGCGCGACGAGCCCGCCACCGGCAGTGCCGACGGCCAGAGCTTCACGATGCTCGATCTCGCGCGCAGCTCGATCGTGCTCGACGATCTGACACCGATGTATCGCGGTCAGCTGTTCTCGCTGGTCAGCCACCCGATCCCCGCGGCCAACGTCGGTCGCGTCGATGCCGAGCTCGCGCGCCGCGAGGATTTCGGCTCGACGTTCGACGCCAGCTACATCCATCGCGACACCGTCTGCCTCGGCTGCCACAACAGCGAGGGCTCGGTGACCGACAGCGACGATCCGGCGTTCGATCGTCACTGGCCCGTGCCCGGAAACCCGGAGCGTGCGGTGTATGGCGCGCCCAACGGCGTGCCGAACGATCGCGCGCACGCCGCGTTCCGCGTCGATAGCTTCGTCGACGATGGCAACGAGATCCCGTGGGGCTGGGCCGCCGAGTGCGGCCGGTTCCGCACGCCGAGTCAGGTCGGCGACGACGTCGCCAACGTCGATGCCAAGCTCGCGAGCGTCACCGGAAAACGCGCCACCGTGTTCGGTCTCGAGCAGGCGCTCGCCCGCGGCTTCGCATCGCTGAAGGCCAGCGGGCCGCCGACCGGCGATCTCGCCGACCCCGATGCCGCGCTGGCGTGGCTGGTCACGCTCAAGATCACCGAGGACGTGTGGACCCAGGTCACCGGCACGCGCCTCACGATCGCGAACTACTTCGCGCGCAACCAGGCGTCGAGCGAGCTGTTGAATTCGCTCGCCGGCACGTTCGTGACGTCGGGCTACTCGCTCAAGTCGCTGCTGGTCGCGATCGTCAAGAGCGACTACTTCAACCGCCTGGCGCCGGAAGCGGCGTGCGGTCCGCACCCGTACAGCTATCCCGCGGTGTTCGATCCGTGGACCACCGCCGATGCCGACGAGGAGCGCCGCGGCAACGGCCCGGGCGACGCGGTGACCGCGATCGACGCCCGCACGCTGCTGCACGCGACCGCCGCCGCGCTCGAGTGGCAACCGCCGCCCGAGGCGACGCGGTTCCCCGATTATGGCGAGCCGGGATGCGAGAACGACGACTGCGGCGATCTCGGCCAGAGCTGCAACGTCGGGTTCTGCTGCAACACGTTCCAGGCCGCGTGCCAGAGCGGCGGCGTGCTCCCTCTCGAGGAGCTGCCGTTCCTGCGCGGCATCGGCATCTTCCTGCGCAACAGCGAGCGCGGCTTCCGCGGCCTCGACTTCCAGGCGCGACTGTCGTGGGAGGATCGCAACGGCGCGTGCGGCAGGCCGTCGTGGGTGGCCGACGACTTCATCGATCGCCTCGCGACCGCCGCGGCCAACACGCCCGACGCGACGGCGCGCGACGTGGTGGCCGCACTCAAGGATCGCCTGATCGGTGAGCCCACGATCGAGGAGGGAGAAGAAGCCGCGGCGATCACCGAGATCGTCGGCGTGCTCGAAGATCCGGCGAGCTCGGTGACCGCGAGCGAGCTGCGGCAGGTCTGCGGAGCCCTCGTCGGCTCGCCGCAGTTCCTGCTGCAAGGCATCGCCGGCCGCGGTGGCGAGCGGCCGCTACTGACGCCGACCAGCGCCGGTTACGACGCGGTGTGCGCCGACCTCGCGGCAACGGGGATCGGCGTTGCGGGGCGTGTCGTCACCTGCGGTACCGGCACGCTGACGCTCGCCGAGGGTCGGATGAAGCCGGCCCCGCTGCGCAGCGTCGACGTGCCGCAGCGGCTGCCTCTGCGACGCGGCAAGCCGCCGGTGCGCGCCCCGGCGCCACTTCGCTGAGCCGCTTGCAGCCGGCGGGATAATTCGCCATGTTCCGCGCGATGCGTACGACATGGTTGTTGATCCCGCTGCTCGCGGCTGGCTGCGAGCACAAGACCGGCGGTGACAGGAAGACGCCGCGCCCGACCGGCTCCACCCCCGAGCCCTCCGATCCATCGCCCGCCGGCCGCAAGGCCACGGTCGGTGGTGGCGGTGGCGGCGACGTTCGCGAGCCGACCGCCCAGGACCTCGCCGAGTACACCAAGGATCTGCCGGGCAGCGGCGACAAGCTGATGGCCGCGATCGAGACGCCGATGGGCACGATCAACTGCGAGCTGTTCGCCGACAAGGCACCCGCGACCGTCGCCAACTTCATCGGGCTCGCCACCGGCAAGAAGCCGTGGCTCAACCCGAAGACCGGCAACACCGAGAAGGGCGTGCCGTACTTCGATGGCCTGGTGTTCCATCGCGTGATCCCCGGCTTCATGATCCAGGGCGGCGATCCGCTGGGGCAGGGCGTCGGCGGTCCCGGCTACAAGTTCGAGGACGAGCTGTCGCCGCAGATGGACATGGGGCCGGGCACGCTGGCGATGGCGAACGCCGGCCCGAAGACCAACGGCAGCCAGTTCTTCATCATGGACAACGCCTCGCGCCCCGACCTCGCGAAGAAGCACTCGATCTTCGGGATGTGCGGTCCGCTCGAGGTGGTCTCGAAGATCACGGCCACGCCGACCGGCGCGAACGACAAGCCGGAGACGCCGGTGACCATGAAGGTCAAGATCACGAAGGGCTAGTTGCCCTGGTTGGGAAACACGATCGGCGTCGCGAACCGCGAGCGGAACTTGTCCGCGTAGCGGCGCTCGCCGGATCCCCACGCGGCGCCGAGCCCGATCATCACGGTCATCGCCTCGCGCGTCGCCATCGGCTGCTCGGTGCTGCGCGCGATCGCGTCGTCGTCGCTCTTCGGCGTGGCCATCACGCGGACGAACAGCCGCGACTCGGCGAGCAGGCTCGAATCGAAGGCATCGCCGCCGCCGCGCAGGCGCAGCGCGATGCCACCGCCGTACGTCGTCGAGGCCGGCGAGCGATCGTCGAACCACGACCGCTCGATCACGCCGTGGAGCTCGAGCCCGAGCTCGACGTCGCGCGGCTCGATGATCGAGCCGAACAACCGATCGGCGACCAGCAGGCGCAAGCCACCGCCGAACGTGGCGCTCTGCGCCTGGCCGCTCGCGACATCCCACCGCCGCGAGCCTTCGGCGGCGATGCCGAGGCGATGCCACCAGTACGTGGCCTCGACGTTGACGCCGACGAGCCCGACATCGTCGTCGGGTGATCGCTGAGAGCCCGCGATCACGCCGCCGCCGATCATCGGCGATCGCTCGCCCTCGGCCGCAGCCACTCCGGTCAACCCCACCAGGACGAACACGCTGTGACGGACGGTCGGCACGAGGACGAGTATGGCGAAATTCTCGAGGCAGACAATCGCCGCGATCGATCGCAAGACAACTTCATGGAGCCCTGCCAGCCAGGCAGTCGCGTCGCGACAGGTTGTCGCCCGAGTGCCCGGATGTCGGCGTAGTATGGGGCGTGCGCGCCGCTGTCCTGGTGTTCGCGATTGGTTGTGGAACCGACTTTCCACCTCCGATCGAAGTCAGCAACGGTCGGTTGACGGCGGAGATCCACGAGGAACCCGCGCAGATCGAGCTGCTGCTCGATGGCAAGCGCGTGTGGGCGACGCGGCCCGGCGAGCAGCGATCCGAGGATGGCGCACCACACGGCTTCGCGGCGATCGGCTCGCGCGCGACCACGATCGAGATGTCGTTCGGGTCGTTCAAGTTCGAGGAGAACACGTCCTCGGAGGTCTGGCAGACCGTCCAGCGGCTGACCGACATCACACCCACCACGACCGGCGCCACCTTCAACCTGCAGATCAACGGCGAGGTGCGTGGCACCGGCGTGCTGTCGTTCGTCACCGAGACCCGGTCGGGACCGGATCCCGACGCCGCCGGGTTTCCCCGCCACGTCCGGATCGAGCTCGAGGTCGACTCCGCCGATCGCATCCAGCTCGCCTCGGAGACCACCGAGACCGAGCACCTGGTCGGGCTCGGCGGTCAGTCGTTCGATGTCGATCACAACGGCGAGACGGTCCCGCTGTTCGTCCAGGAGGACGGCATCGGCAAGTTCCCCGATCCTGACGATCACTACGACGGGCTGTGGTTCTTCACCGGCCGCAAGCACTCGACCCACACGCCGATGCCGATGCTGCTGTCGTCGCGCGGCTACGCGGTGGTGGTCGATACCGATGCGCGCGGGGTGTTCGATCTCAACGACTCGCGCCCCGGTGCCTCGCGGTTCGAGGCGTGGTCGAACCGGCTCGACCTCCAGGTGTTCATCGGTGATGGCCCGCATGATGGTGACGTCGATGGCGAGGCCACGCGCGACGCGCTCGGCCACATGATCGCGTGGGTCGGCAAGCCGGATCGCCCGCCGGTCTCGATCTTCGCGCCGTGGATCGATGCCTTGTTCGGCTCGGACAACCTGCGCCGGATCGCCGGCGTGTTGCGCGCCAACGGCATCGCGTCGTCGGCGATCTGGGCGGAGGACTGGCGCGGCGGCAGCGACGGTGCCACCGGCTACGCGCTCGACGAGGACTGGCGCATCGATCGCGCGCTGTATCCCGACGTCGAGCAGCTATCGGCGGAGCTGCGCGGGCAGGGCTTCGCGTTCCTCACCTACCACAACACATTCATCGACGAGTCCGCCGACATCTACGAGGAAGCGACCACCGCCGGCTACGCGATCAAGGATGCCGATGGCAACCCGTACGAGTTCACCGGCATCACGTTCAAGCCGTCGACGCTGCTCGATCTGACGAACACCGAGGGTTACGCGTGGGCCAAGGGCGTGATGGGCGAGGCGCGCACCGTCGGCAGCGATGGCTGGATGGCCGACTTCGCGGAGTGGCAGCCCACCGATGCGGTGCTGGCATCGGGTGAAGACGCGCTCGCGGTCCACAACCGCTACCCGGTCGACTGGGCGCGCTTCAATCACGAGCTGTTCTCGACGCCGATCGCGGGCCGACCGACGCCGCTGTGGTTCGTGCGCTCGGCGTGGCTCCACTCGCAACCGCAGGTACAGGTGGTGTGGCCCGGCGATCAGCAGACCGACTTCTCCGAGGGCGATGGCCTGCCGTCGGTGATCCCGATGGGCATCAACCTCGGGCTCGCCGGCTTCCCGTACTTCGGCTCCGACATCGCCGGCTACATGAGCCAGGGCACCACGCCGACGACGAGCGAGCTGTTCCATCGCTGGACCACGTTCGGTGCGCTACAGCCGGTGATGCGCACGCACCACGGCCGCAGCGCGCGAGAGAACGTCCAGTGGGAGACCGACGCGACCACGATCGCGCACTTCCGGCGGTGGTCGCGCGTCCACATGCAGCTGCTGCCGTACTTCGTCGGCCTGATCGCCAGCTTCGAGCGCGATGGCCTGCCGCTGATGCGGATGATCGCGCTGCACTATCCCGACGAGGCGTGGGCGTGGACCACGATCGATCAGTACCTGCTCGGCGATCGCCTGCTCGTCGCGCCGGTGCAAGTCGAGGGCGCGCTGTCGCGGGAGGTCATCCTGCCCGCCGGCGACTGGGTGCACTGGTTCGGCGGTCCGCTGGTCAGCGGCACGATCACCGCCGATGCACCGCTCACCGAGATCCCGGTGTTCGTCCCCGCCGGCTCGCTCCTCGTCGTCAATCCCGAGGGCGTCGACACCGTGCTCGATGCCCCGCAGTCGGCGGCGACGCGCACGCTCGCCGAGAACGGCGACGATCGCGAGGTCTGGCTGTATCCCGGCGTCGCGCTCGACCCGGCGCACGCGTCGTGGAACGACGACACCGGCACGTTCGGCACCGCGCACTGGACGTGGACCGGCAGGCCGCCGGGACCCGAGCCGACCACCGCGACGTTCAACGGCGCGCCGGTGACGGTGACGAACGGTGACTGCACCGTGATCGGCGACGGCACGCTCGAGATCGGCGGCGGCACGCTGACGATCGCGCGCGGCAAGCCCGGCGCGTCGACGCACGTCCGGCTTCGCTAGGGCGAGCTCAGCGGCGGCGGCTCGCTCGGCTCGCTCGGCTCGGGCTCGCTCGACTTGACCCGCCAGATCGCGTCGAGCTCGGGACCGCCGAACGGCTCCGGCACCACGCCCTCGGACGCGAACACGTAGAGCGCCGAGCGATAGATCGCCTCGAGCGCACCGATCAGGCTGACGGCGCCGGCGAACAGGGCGAGCACCAGCAGCACGGTGAACAGCGACTCGCCGAGCAGCTGGAGCAGGATGAACGCGACGACCAGCAGGATGAAGAACAGGTGCTGCGTGATGATGCGAACGCCGACCTCGGACAGCGTGGTCTCGCCCCAGGTGCGGCGGAACAGATCGCCGGAGCGCTTGAGGCTGGGGATGCCGCCACGCCGCTCCTGCACCATCACCGGGATGGCGAGGTAGGTCGCGAGTGACCACGCGGTCCCGAACAGCACCCGCGCGAGCCGGAGCGCCGGGTGCTTCGAGCGCCCCATCACCTCGAGCAAGAAGCCGATCGTTCCGGTGATCGCCGCGAGCACCGCGATCGCCGGACCACGGCTCGCCGCGGCGGCGAGGCCTCCCGACACCGAGACGCGCGGCTTGCCGCGCATCGCACCCAATGCCTCGCTGGTCAGCCCGACGGCGAAGAACGCGTGGATCGCGTGGATGCCGAACAGCGCGAGCGGGAACACCAGCCACGGGCTCTGATCGACGATCGGCAGCACGACCACGAGCAACGTCGTGGTCGCTAGCAAGGACAGGATCGGAAACCAGATCAACTGCGGGTGCCGGCGGAGCACGCGCCAGCTTGCTTTCGTGAGCTCGATGATCGCAGTGAGAACGGTCATGGTCGCACCTTCTGGAAGAACCGGATGACTTCGGTGGCGGAGATGCCGTGGCGGGCGGCCTCGGCGATAGCGCGGTCGAAGATCGAACGCAACGCACCTTGCTTGTCGGCGGGGCCGAGTGACTTCTGTTCGGCGGGGAACGTGCCGCGACCCCGCAGCGACACGATGTAGCCATCCTGGTCGAGCTCGCGATACGCGCGAGCGACCGTGTTCGGGTTGATCTCCAGCTTCTGCGCGAGCTCGTGGATCGTCGGGAGTTGCTCGTCGCGCGCGAGCGAGCCCGACGCCAGCGCCGCGGTCACCGCCTCGTAGATCTGGCGATAGACCGGGACGCCGCGGTCGTAGTCGATGTGGACATCAAGCGGCATCGCAAGAGTCATATTACTAGTTAACTAGTAATATGCAACAACGATCAGTGCCAGAAACCGATCGAGGCGCCGATGTTGCGATAGCGGCGCGCGATGTCGAAGGTCGCGCCGAGGCGGCCGCGGCGCAGCCCCCAAAGATGGAACTCGAGCGCGCGCACCTCGAACCCGAACGTGCCGTGGACGCGACCCGCGACGTCCTCGAAGCGAGCGGGCTCGTAGTAGCTGCCGGCGCGTAACCGCAACCGCCCGGGCAACGCCTCGACCTCGAGACCGGCGCGCGGCGACAGCGTGACGGTGGCGCCCGAGCGCTGGAGTTGCTGCATCGCGAACGCCTCGATGCCGTGGCCGCGCGTCGACGATCCGGCGAGCACCAGATCGCCGGTGACCGTGACCGAGAATTCGTCGCGAAACTTGGTCTTGACCTGCTGGTTCCACGGCGTCGCCGCCCAGCGATACGCCATGCCGACGATCGTGCGGCCCGGCGACTCGACCTCGTTGGGGAGGATGAACGCGGTGGCCATCGGATCGTCGGGATCCGCCGAGCACATGTTCGGATCGCAGGTGCCCCAGACCTCGCTCGAGATGATCCGGCTCTCGAGGGCGAGGGCGGCGCGATAGCTCTGGTCGCGCGGCAACCAGGTCGCGCCGGCGATCAGGCCGCCGCCGGTCAGATCGAACAGCGGCTCGCGCTGCTTGGCGCCCAGCTGGAACGTCACGGTCTGGACGCCGACGCCGAGCGCGAGGTCCCACTTGTCGACCCAGCGCGCGACCACGACCTTGCTGCGCAGCGTGCTCGCGAACAGCTTCGGCATGTCCGAGCCGTCGATCGGCGATTCCTGCACCGTCAGGGTGGCGGCGAACGACCACTTGCCAAACCGCAGCGCGAGCCCGCCGGTGAACAGCTGCGAGCCTTCGGCCGCCGAGGCGACCTGGCCGTTGTTGTCGTAGTCGGTGGAGAACCGGCCGGTCAGAAAATCGAGGTGGTAATCCCAGCTCCAGCTGTCGTTGTCGGTGGTGCGGCGCACCGCCGGTGCCGAGGCATTGATCAGCACGCCCGCCGAGCCGTTGACGCGCGCGGCGCCGGCGCCACCCATGCCGGTCAGCGACGAGTCGCCGATGGCCACGCCCTCGTAGAGCTCGATGGCGTACTCGCGGTCGACGATCGGATCCGCGGTGGCCGGGACGCACGCGATTGCCACCGCCGCCGGTGAGAGCATGCGGCGTAGCACCCGACCCATACGGTCATCATAGCGGTATCTTTGTCCGCGATGCCCTACAGCACCGAGGAGCCCCGGTCGGACGGTAAGTCCGCCGACGCGACCGGCCCGGTGACGCGCGACTCGACGCGCGAGAACAGCATCGCGGTGTCGATCGCGGCGGTGCCGTTCAAGCGCCGGTTCTTCCTCCCGGCGGTCGTGCTCGCGGTCGCCGAGGTCGCGTTCATCCTGTATCCGCTGTGGAAGGCGTTCGACCTCGCCGAGATGCCCGGCGATACCGTGCTGCGCACCGCGCTTCCCGTCGGCATCGGCGCGTGCGTGGTGTGGCTCGGGGCGATCGGCACCTGGCTGTTGCCGCTGTGGTCGGCGGTGGCGGCGCGCCGGCGGGGCGAGCGCGTCGACAAGGAGCTCGCGGCTCGCGCGTATCGCATCACCCTCAAGGGACCGGTGCGCGTGCTGCTGCTGCGCACCGCGCTGTGGACCGGCGCGGCCGCGTTGACCGGCACGTTCTTCCACGTCTACGAGAACTGGCCGTGGCAGCGCGTCGCCGAGATCGCCGCGCTCGCGTCGGTGCTCTCGTACATCATCTCCTGCGTTCGCGCGGTGTGGTGGGCGCAGATCATGGGTGAGGTTCGCGCGCGGCTGTTCGCCGCCGGCTCGCCGCTGCGCCGGTTCGACGACAGCCACTTCCGCCGGTTCACGCTGGTCGCGATGATCGTCGCCGGTGGCGTGCTCGCCGCGCAGATCGCGTTCACCAACTTCTTCCTGCTGTCGAGCTCGCGCCAGCACTTCCTCCAGCTCGAGACCTACTTCCCGATCGCGACGCTGATCGGTGTCTCGACCTGGGTGCTGTGCGCGAAGCTGATGACCGCCGATCTGCGCGAGTACCTCGCGGTGTCGCGTGGCGAGAAGCGCGAGAACGCCCCGCCGGCGGCGACGATCTACAAGCGCGCCCAGGCGCTGCCGTACCGGCTCGCGATGATGACCATGATCGTGTGGCTCGCGATCAGCCTGGTCGGTGCGCTGGTCGCGCGCTACCACCTCGGCTTCGAAGTCGACGATACGCTGATCGTCGCGATCGGCACGCTGATCCTCGCGATCGCGGGCGCGATCTACGAGCAGCTGTGGCACCGCGACGTGCTGCGCCCGTTGCTCGCGCACCTGACCCAGCGCTATCGCGTGCCGGTTCGCAACATCGCGCCGTCGCTGTCGCTGCGCAGCAAGCTGCTGCTGTCGTTCGGCGGCGTCGTGTTGCTGGCGTGCGGCATGGCGCTGCTGTGGGGCTTCGTCCAGTACAAGAGCTACGCGAACACCGCGGCGCAGAAGCAGGCACAGCTCGGCGTCCAGTGGTTGCGCTCGGAGATCCAGAGCGACATCACCAACGAGCCGTCACCGCCGACGCCCGAGATGGTGCGCACCACGCTCAAGCGCATCGCCGGCAGCGCGGCCGAGGGCGCGGTGATCTACTACGTCGACGATACCGACGAGGTCGCGATGTACGGCGGCGGTGTCCAGGGCCCGCCGAAGCCGCCGTGGTACGTGCGCGCGCAGTTCGAGCGCAGCAACCGCGCCGACGGTCTGTTATCGATGCCGGGCGCCGAGCTCACCGGTCGCGCCGGCCGGCTCGAGGCGAGCTGGCGCGGCCTGCGGTACTCGCTCGGCACGCTCGGCGTGTTCTATCCATCGTATCGCGGTCGCGACGAGTCGATGGCGAAGCCGCTCCAGGAGCTGCTGATCTTCTTCCTGATCCTGTTCGGTGCGTGCGCCGGCATCGTCGCGTTCACCGTCGCCCAGTTCATGGCTCCGATCCGCCGGCTCGAGCAACGCGCCGATGCGATGGCGCGCGGCGAGCTCGCCGATCCGGTGGCGGCAGGCGGCGAGGGCGACGAGATCGGGCGCCTCACCCTCGCGCTCGAGGAGATGCGCCGCGCGTTGCGCGACAAGCTGCGCTCCACCGAGGAGGTCAACCTCGATCTCGAACGCGCGGTGCAGATGCGCACCGCCGACCTCGCGCGCAAGAACCGCGAGCTCGCCGAGGCGATGGACAAGCTGACGCGCGCGCAGGCGCAGATCGTGCGCTCCGAGAAGCTGGCCTCGATCGGTCAGCTGGTCGCCGGTATCGCGCACGAGATCAACAACCCGGTCAACGCGATCGTCAACACCGTCGGACCGCTCGAGGAGGCGATCGGCGACATCGATAGCGCCGATGCCTCGGCGCGCTCCGATGCCGCGAAGGATGTGCGCGAGATGGTCAAGGTCGTCCAGCGCGGTGCCCAGCGCACCAAGGCGATCGTGTCCGCCCTCCACAACTACTCGCGCACCGATGACGAATCGGTGGTCGACTTCGACGTCAATCGCTCGCTCGACGACTCGCTCGAGCTGTTGCGCCACCTCCTCAAGCAGAACATCACCGTCGACAAGCACTACTCGGACGTCGGTCGCATCCGCGGGCACGCGGGCCAGGTCAACCAGGTGTTCATGAACCTGTTGACCAACGCGGCGCAGGCGCTGTCGGCGCACGACAACGCGAAGCTGACGATCACCACCAAGGGCGACGGCGAGGGCGTCACCGTCGCGATCTCCGACAACGGTCCGGGCATCCCGCCGCACGTGCTGCCGCGGATCTGGGATCCGTTCTTCACCACCAAGGATGTCGGCGAGGGGACCGGCCTCGGCCTGTCGATCGTGTTCGAGCTCGTGCATCGCCACGGCGGCACGATCGATGTCGATACCAAGGTCGGCGAGGGCACCACGTTCACCGTCAAGCTGCCGCGCAAGATCCCGGCGGTCGCCGGCCGCACCACCGAGATGGGCGCGAACAAGACGCGCGATCTACGGCCGCCGCGCGAGTGACTCGAGCCACGCGTTGACTTCGCGTCGCGAGCGCAGCTCGATCGCGATCTTGCCGGTGAGCTCGGCGAACAGCTTCGTGTATGCTCGGCGGCGGCGCGCGAACGTCTTGATCGACCACAAGATCATCGAGTCGCGCGACAGCACCTGACTCCAGCGCTCGACGTTGCCGTGAAACAGCGGCTCCTTCGTCCAGGCGCGGCGAATCGTCCGGATCGCGATCGCCGGCCAGATCTCCCGGCGCGGCAGATCGAGCCAGACGATCGTGTCGCAACGCGCGAGGACCAGTCGATCTTCCGGCTGCGTGCCTGCGAGGTTGCCGTCGATGACCCAGCGCTCGCCGGCGGTCGCGCGATCGAACAGGGCCGGCCGCTCCTCCCGCGGCGTCTCCTGCCAGTTCGGTCGCCAGATGATCGCGTCGTTGTCGATGTATTCCAGGCCGCAGCGGTTCGCGATCGCCCGCGCGACGAACGACTTGCCCGATCCGGACGTGCCGATCACGAGGACGCGCGTTCCGGGCTGCACTGTCCAGAGTCTAGACAACTCGTCCTGCTTCGATACAGGCCCACGTGTCGTCGTCCAGGCGACTCGCGGAGCTGGCGATGGCGCGGCTCGTGAAGTTCCTCCTCGGCGATGAGGATCTGGAACCTGCTGTTCGTGGTCGCCGCCGGCTGTGCGGCGCCGGCCCCCCCCCCCCCCCC
>JAEYYY010000637.1 GCA_023430775.1 Pseudomonadota bacterium | reverse complement strand
GTCGCGGTAGCGCCCCTGGTCCTTGAGCCAGCCGCCCATGATCGCGCGCCCGCGCGGGTCATCGCGATAGAACACCAGGAAGTCGACGAGCCGCTGCGACCACCGGATCGGCAGATCGGGCAGCGCGAGCGAATCGAGCCACGGCGCATCGGGGCGCAGCTCGCTCGGCTTCTTGACGATCCTCGGTTTGCCTGCCTCGAGCTTGCTCGCCGGCGGCGTCCGCTCCGAGACCCACGGGTTGCCACCCGGAGGCGGGATCCGCTCGGCCTGGAACTCGCGGAGGATGTCGTCCGCGGACCGGCAGTCGTCACCGACAGGACAGCCGCGGACGTTGCGGCGATGGTCGTCCTGGGTGGCCAGCTCCGGCTCCTTGATCCGGACCGGTGGCGACGCCTGGGGCCCCGTGGTGGTCGGCTCTGCGTTCGCGATGCCCGTCGCCAGGCATAGCCACGCGAATGCTGCGGCGGTTCGTCGCATCATCGGACCTGAACATTAGAAGCGCACCGCGGTTCCGACCAAGTTTTAGAGACCGTTTTCCTACCCCGTGGTTCAAGAGTGCTAGGCTGCGATTTCACCAGTTTGGAGATGCCATGCCCGGAATGGGCGAGCTCATCATCATCCTCCTCATCGTCCTCGTCGTGTTCGGCGCCAACAAGCTGCCGGGTATCGGCGACGCGCTGGGGCGGAGCATCAAGAACTTCAAGCGCGCTTCGAAGGTCGAAGACGACGACGACAAGAAGGACGACAAGAAGTCCGATGACGACGTCAAGCAGATCGCGGCGAAGCCGCAGAAGCAGCTCGACAAGCCGTCGTCGTCCAAGGACAGCGACGATGACGGCGAGTGGGAGGAAGTCGTCGTCCGTCGCAAGAAGAAGCCCGCCGCGGGCGAGTAGTGGGCTTTGCCGGTGCGCGCAGCGCGGCGCAGCTGCGCCGAGTGTTGACTGCCTTGCTACTGCTCGCGGGCTGTAGCAAGAAGAACCTCGGCGAGCCGTGCGACTTCGATAGCGACTGCGCCGCGGGCTACGTTTGCTTTCGCGGTACCTGCAACACCACGCAGAAGCGCGATGACGTGCTGACCGCGCAATCCGGCGTCGGTAGCGCGCCGATCGAGCGGCCGAGTGCTGGCGGCGAACGCATCAAGGTTCGCGTCACCAACGGCGAGGGCCTGATCTTCGCGGCGTGCGCGGCGAACGAGCGCCTCGTCGGTGGCGGCTGCAAGGGCGGCGACGACTGCGCGAGTGAATCGGAGTGCAAGTACCTCCGCAGCTACCCGGCGAGCTTCGGGCCCGATGACACGCTCGGCGCGCGGTGGAACTGCACCGGCGCCAAAGGCACGATGCAGGCGTACGCACTCTGCCAGGAGACCACGCCGTCGACGAGCACCGCACCGGCGCCGACGGATGCCGGCGTTCCCGACGCGCCCTAGGTACGCGGCGTCTCGGGAGCCGGCGCAGCGGTTGCCGCGGCACCGCGATCTTCGTGCGCCTCGAGCTCGCGCAGCTTGGCCTCGAGCTCGGAGATCCGATCGGCCAGGTTCTTGACGTCCTTGTTCACCGACGACCACGGCGTCACCGCCTGCGAGATGCCGTCGATCGTGGTGCGGATCTTCGAATCGACCTGCTTCTGCCACTCGTCGAGCCGGTGCTTGCTGTGATCGACCCACTCGCGGAGTGACTCCAGCGAGCGCTTCTTCACCATCGCCTCGTTCTCGGGCACGGTGCCCTCGGAAGCGGGCGCGGCCTCCTCGGCATCGCCCTCCTCCTTGCCGTCTTCCCTGCGCTTGCCCGGCAGGATGCTCTGCACGCGGCGCTGCGCCTCGGCGAACCACTCGCCGCCGGACTGGATGATGTTTCGCATCGCGCCGAGCGGGAGAAAGCTGCGCTGCTTCTTCTCTTCCTCGAAGATGATCTGCGCGAGCGTGACCGTGGTCAGATCTTCCTTGGTCTTGTTGTCGACGATCTTGACGTCGTCACCCGCTCGGATCATCTCGCTGATCTGATCCAGCGTGACGTAGCGGCTGTGCTCGGTGTCGTACAGCTTGCGATTGGCGTATCGCTTGATGATCCGAGTCTCGGGCATGCTTCCTCCGCCGGCCGTGACGCGCGCGCTAAGGCAACGCGTCGAGTGATTTCAAAAGTATCACGCACCGCGCCATGACCTCAACCGGTCGGCCGAATCGGGGCACAATTGCTGTACTTCGGCATGGGTCCCGACCACATCATCGCCCGGCTCAAGGCCATCCTCGACGTCCGGATGCGCGTGCTGGCGCTGGTCGAGGGGTTCGGCGAGGGCGATCCCGCCGAGTGGGTCCAGACCCTCGCGACCATCATCAGTCGCGCTCAGCAGCACGACGACGAGAACGCGATGCTCGCGCTCGAGGCGATCAAGCACGCGGTCGGCGAGCCCGCGCTGCCGTACGAGACCAGACAGGCGCTCTACACCGCGGCGATCGATGCCGGGTTGCATCCGATCGCGCGGCTGTTCCTCACCACGTCACCTGCGCAGGAGCTGCCGGCCACGCTCAAGAAGCAGCTCGGCCCCGAGCGCGCGCTGCGCCCGGCGGGTCGGCCGCTGACCCTCGGCGAGCGCAAGTCGGCGGCGCGCACGCACGATCGCGAGAAGCTCGGTCTGCTGCTCCGCGATCCACATCCGATGGTCGTCGCGATCCTGCTCGACAACCCACACATCACGGAGAGCGATGTCATCAAGATGGCGTCGATGCGGCCGGCGGTTCCGGAAGCGCTCGCGAAGATCGCGGCGCATCCGCGGTGGTCGGTGCGGCATCCGGTGAAGCGCGCGCTGGTCCTCAATCCGGCGACGCCGCTCGCCGATGCGATCCGGATCGCGACCACGCTACGCGCCGCCGAGCTTGCCGAGCTCGCGCAGGATCCGTCGCTGCCCGAGCCACTGCGCGAGCACGCTGCCGAGGTCCGCGCCGCCGCGCTGCGGCGACCGCAGGCGTGATTACTCGAGGTCCTTGTGGAAGTTGATCGTCTCGCCGGCCTTGACGACGACGGGGAACGCCGTCTTCGTGGTGCCGTACGAGAAGCCGATCTTGTGGCGGCCCGGCGATAGCTTGAGCTTGGTGGGCGTGGTGAGCCCGGTCTCGGTGCCGTCGACGGCGACCTTGGCCTTGGGAGTGCTCGACACCACGACGTAGCCGTCCTGCACCGAGCCCGCGCGATCCGCCGGGTTGTCCTCGGGCGGCATCTTGTCGGGCGGCTTCGGCTTGTCGGGCTTCGGCTTGTCGGGCGGCTTCGGCCTGACGACCTCGACCGGCGGCTTCGGCTTGTCGGGCGTCTTGGTGACCTCCGGCGGCTTCGGCTTGTCGGGCGTCTTGGTGACGTCCGGCGGCTTCGCGATCGTGGTGGCGTCCGAGCCCTTGCCCGGTTCGACCTTGCCTTCGGGCTTGCTATCCGAGCCCGAGCCCGCGGTCGGCTTGGCATCCGAGCCCGAGCCCGCGTCCGGCTTGGCATCCGAGCCCGAGCCTGCCGCCGGTGCGCTGTCGGAGCCGGAGCCCGAGCCCGCGGCAGCGGTCTTGGTGTTGAGCTGGCAGCTGATCACCGTGGTCTGCCCGGCCTCGAACACCAGCTCGCGCTCGCAGACCTGGCCATCCTTCGCGACGATCTTCACCCGGCGCTTGCCGGCGTTGATCGGCAGCGATGCCTTGTCGGTGACCACGTGCTCGGGAGTCTTGTTGCCGTCGAGGAACAGCTCGGCCTCGACGGGCGGAGTCAGCTCGACCTTGAGCGTGGCGATGCTGCTCGGCTTCGGATCTTCGGCGGCCGTCGACGGCGAATCGTCGGCGTCGAGGATGAAGAACTTCACGGCGAGGAAGCCACCGAGCACGACCGCGGCGATCGCCACACCGATCGCGACGTCGCGACCGATCGACGACTTCTTGCGACCCTCCTGCTGCGGCGGCGCGTCGATCGCCGGTGCCGGTGCCGGCTGGTTGTACTGCCCGTAGCCCTGCATCGGTCCCGAGCCGTGTTGCAGGCCCGGGTAGTTCTGCACGCTCGGATAGTTCCCTATCTGGTTCATCTGGTTCATCGGGCCAGATGGATGGGCGAGCATCTGCGGCTGCGACGGGTTCATGCCCGGCATCTGGCCCGGCATCATCGATGGCGACGACAGCTGTCCCGACGGACTCATCATCGGGATCGGGCCCGACGGGTTCTGGTTCGGGTTGATCGCGCTCATGCCCTGCGGCGTCATGCCGGGCATCTGCGCCTGCGCCGGATAGCCGGGCATGTTCTGGCTCGCGCGATATTGCTGCTGGTACGCGGCAAGCTCCGGCGGTGCCGCGGCACCCATCAAGGTCTTTCCCTGCGTGGAGCCGGGATGGGCCATCGCGTTCTGCACCATTGGGGGCGGCACTGCCCCACCGGGCTGCTGGCTCGGGAAGCCCTGCGCGGTGTCGAGCTGCGGTGCGGGCGTGTTGCGGACCGAGCCCTGCGCGTACGGCGCGGCCGGTTGCTGCCCCGACGAGCGCGCGAAGTTCGGAACGTTCTGCGGATAGCCGTTCGGCGGCTGCTCCGCCGTGGCGTCCATGTTCGCGGCCTGCGCAGCCATCGGCGGCGGCACGCTCTGGCTCGGCCCGCGACCGTTGCCCAGGTTCGACGACGCGCGACCCGATGGATTGATCGGCGGCGGCTTCGGTGGCCGGGTCGCCGGTTGCGCCGACGTGGCCGGCCGCGCGGTCGGCGGGGCGACCTGCGGAGCCACGGGCTGACCGTTGTTATCGATCTCGCCGAAGATCTCGGTGGGCGCTTCCTCTCCGAAGTCGCCCTCGTCGTCGCCCTCGCTGGCGCCACGCGCCGGACCGCGCGCGGCCGGCGAGCCCGATGCGGGGCCGACGGCAGCGGCGGCGGCGACGGCTTGCTCGAGCTCCTCGAAGCTCGGTCCACCGAGCTGGGTGGCATCGCCTTCAGGTGCGCCGGCCTCGCCGAGCGTCTCGTTGACGTCGAGCTTGGCCTCGGCGGCGGGGACGTTGTTGATCAGGCCGTCGCGACCGACGCGCTTGTACTGCTCGAGGAGCTGGCGCTCCTTATCGATCTCCGCGAGGAACACTTCCTTGAGCCAGCTCGACAGCGACTTCGCCGTGAACACGACGTCCTGGCTCATCAGGTACTGCTGGAGGTCGGCCAGCATCTCGCTGCACCACTGGTAGCGATCGTCGACGTCCTTCGCGAGCGCCTTGAGGATCACCTTCTCGACGGCTTCGGGGATGTTCGGGTTGAGCTCGCGCGGCGGGCGGATGTCGACGTTGCGAACCTTCTCGAGCGTCGAGAAATCGGTCTCGCCCTGGAACAGCCGCTCGCTGGTCAGGCACTCGTAGATCATGGTGCCGAGCGCGAAGATGTCGGAGCGCCGATCGAGCGGCAGCCCGCGCACCTGCTCGGGGGACATGTAGCCGAACTTGCCCTTGAGCACGCCGGCCATCGTGCGCGAGTTGCGCGACGTCGCCTTGGCGATGCCGAAGTCGATGACCTTGACCTCGCCTTCATAGGAGACGAGCACGTTCTGCGGCGAGCAATCGCGGTGGACGATCTCGAGCGGACGTCCGAGTGGATCGCGCTTGCGGTGCGCGTAATCGAGACCCTCGAGGACCTTGGCGATGATGAAGCACGCCATCGCCACCGGCATCGGTTGCTTGATCTTGCGGAGCCGGTTCTGGATCTGGAGCAGATCCTTGCCCCAGATGTACTCCATCGCGATGAAGTGCGAGCCGTCGATCCGGCCGAGCTCGAAGATCTGGCAGATGTTCGCGTGCGCGAGCTGACCGGCGATCTTCGCCTCGTCGATGAACATCTTGATGAAGTCGCGGTCCTCGCCCATCGTCGGCAGGATTCGTTTGATCGCGATGATCTTCTCGAATCCCTCGACGCCGTAGCTCTTCGCCTTGAAGACCTCGGCCATCCCCCCGACGCTGATGCGATCGAGCAGGAGGTATTTCCCGAACGGAACGGGTTGCCTCACTGGGATCGAATCGTACGTGGCGGCTCGCGCGATCTCAACGAAGAAGGGGCTTATATGCCTCGGGCGCTACACCACAGTTGTCGATCGCTGCTCTCACGCGCAGGTGTCGCGCCGCCGGCAGGCCATGGGCTGAAGGCCCCAATTTTTCGCGTGACGATCAGAACGATCCGCCGATACCAACGACGCCACCGCCACTTGTCGGCATCACGAAGGGCGTGCGCTCGGATCGACGCCGATATCCGGATACACCGTCGTACACGCCGTACACGTAGGATACGATCAAGCCGATCCCGCTGACGATGTTGATCCCCCGCAGCTGCGAGGCGGTGCTCGATCGATCCTTGAGCGAGTCACAGGTCACGCTGCTGCCGCCATCGCCGGTCACCGGATCGCACCACCGCTTGAGCACGATATAGGTGGTGACGTTGGCGATCGCGAACGCGCCGATCAGGCTGCCGACGACGATCGCCTTGGTCTTCTCGCCGTTCTGGATCTGGCCGCCGGGCGGAATCAGGTTGAGCAGCCAGTAGCGCTTCTGCTTCGGTCGCCGCGCGCGCAGCTCCGCCGCGTGGCGCACCTGGACGTCCTGGAAGAACGTGACGACGTCGGGCGGATACAGCGCCGGATCGAGGCGAGCGTCGAGATCGATCTTCAAGTACTCGACGAAGTGCGCCTCGGCGGCGGGCAGCCGCGACTGGAAGTACGCGGCGAGCCCGGCGAGGCGATGCGCTTCGGCGAGGTGCGTCGCGCCGAGCGAGGCCCGGAGCAGCGGCGTGACGAGCGCGTCGACGCGCTGCCAGTCGCCGGCCGACGCGGCCGCGTTCGCGGTGGCGAGCTGATCGGACGCCGGCTGTGCCACGGCGAGCCCGGCCATCAACGCGACGAGCACGATCGCCTTCAGCGCCATTGCGGCTCCAGCTTGCGGATGTGCGGCCGCAGGATCGTCAGGATCTCTCGCGACACGCGGGCGGCGAGCCCTTCGGCGGTGATCTGCTTCTCGCCGACGACGGTGTCGGTGGCGAGCACGCGATCGAGCTCGATCCTCGAGCCGTCGGCGATCCGCACGCGCACACGGGCGCGCACCAGCGGGATGAAACCCGGCTCGATCACGTAGTCGAGGATCTCGAACGCGATGCCGCGACTCGCCCGCGCGGAGGCCACGGTCTGCACCGCGAGTTGCTTGCCGAGCGTGCTGGCATCGACCGGTGTCGGCTGGCGCCTGGCTGTACGGATCGCGCGCGAGACATCGGCGATCAGTGCGCGGCGAAACGGCTCCATCGTCAGCGATGCGTCGAGCGGCACGCCGATGCCGACGAGGATCACCGGCTCGACCGCGGGCCGCGGGCGCGCGATCGGATCTGGACCGGGGTCCTTCGGCTGGGAGCGCAGCACGTCGAGCCGCGCCCGGACGACCGGCAGCAAGCGCTCGGCGAGCTTCGCGGCCGCCTTGCCGATCCCGGCGACGTTCGCGGCTGGCTCCTCGAGCTTGTCGGTGACGGTGCCATCGACCGGGTTGCGCACGCTGATGCCGAGCATCACCGCGCTGCCCTTCGCCGTGATCGAACCGGCGACCACGAGCTTCGCGTTCGCCGGCACCGCCATCTTCGCGTCGACGACGACGACGGTCAGCTTGCCGTCGGTGAGCGAGCGCGCGATCTCGGCGGCGACCGGCTGGCCGTAGATCTCGAATCGCGCCTCGGCGTCGAGCGGCAAGAGCGCGACCGGCTCGACGGGCTGCGCGCGCACGCTCGCCGTGGTGACGAACAGCATCACCGCGACCGTCGCCGCTAGCATCACGAGCCTCATGTTGTGAAGACGTTAGTTCGGATCCGGGACCGCGAGGGAGAACTTGCCGTCGATGCCGGTCACGCCCTCGGCGATCGGTCGGCTACGCTCGAGGCCGGTGCACTTCGGATCCGGATCGGCGCACAGGAACTGGACGATCGCGCCGGGGATGACGCCGTTGCCGATCACCGTGGCCTTCGCGACGGTGGCCTTGCCGAGTGCGTTGACGGCAGGCAGGGTCGCGGTGGTTCGATCCTCGAGCACCTCGAGCGCGCCGCGGTTGCCGTTCGGATCGGAGAGCCGGATGTCGTAGGTCGCGGTCGGCGCGAGGTTGATCGTCAGGTTGCCGTTCGCGCCGGCGACGCGCCGGATCGTCGGTGCACCGGCGAGCGCGAGAGGTCCGGTCGGGACCGCGTCGATGATCGCGCCGAGCAGGCCGGTGCCGGTGAAGCTGGTCAGCTGCGTGGCCTTCGCCGTGGTCGGTGCCGCGTTGATCGTCGCCGGCACGCTCGCGGTCAGGTCGATCGCGGTCAGGGCGTGATCGCCCGCGGCCCCGGCGGGGAAGACCACCGCGTGAAGCGGCGCCGCCGGCACGCGTAGCGTGGGCAGCACACCGCTACCGTTGGTCACCGCGGTGAATCGGGTCTCGCCGGCGGCGGTGAGTGCGCTCGAGCCGGTGATCGTACCCGCGCTCGCCACGCTGCCGACGATCGTCACGGTCGCGTTGCCGAGGCCGTTGCCCGCGCCGCGCTCGATCCTGGTGCCCGCGAGATCGCGCGTGGTCAGGTTCGCGTACGCGACGGTCATGCCGGAGCCGACGGTGAACGCCGCGGCCTCGGCGACCAGGCGCGGCAGCCCGAGGTTCGCGGGCGGCGTCACCTCGATGCGGACCTTGCCGGTCGCGGCGTGCGTGAACACGGCGAAGTTCCCGCCGTTGTCGGTGGTGCCGATCGTCGACGGCACGCCATCGACGGTGATCTGCACGGTCGCATTCGCGATGCCGGTGCCCTGGGCGTTCGCCACCACGCCGGACGCCGGCACGCCTTGCGAGAGCGCGATCGACGACTGCCCCGGTGTCCACGACACCAGCTGCGGCGGCACGCCGGTCTGCGCGTTCGGCACCACCAGGACGCTGTGCGGCTCGCCGCGGATCGCAGCGGTGTAGTTGCCGAGCGTGTCGCTGTAGGTCTCGACGATCGCGTCGGAGCCGACCGCCGGCATGAACTTCAGATAGGCCGCGACCGGCGCGCCGTCGATCGACACGACGCCACTCGCAGGTGCGGCGGGCGGCAGCTGGATGTCCTCGAGCGTGTCGGTGGCCTCGTTGATCACCGGCACCTGCTTGTCGAACGGCGGCCGGCCGAGATCGGGCGGCGCGACGACGTGGACGCGGAACACCGTCGAGCTCGCATCGGGTGGCTGGATCTCGATCTCTGCCGTCGCTTCGGAGCACAGCGCATCCTCGAGGACGCGATAGCGCACGCGGTAGACGCCGGCGTTGACGGCGTCGAACCTGATCGCGGACATGTCGGGCGCGTCGAACGTGAACGGCAGCAGCTGGTTGGTGTTGAACACCACCGCCCAGTCGTAAGTGTGCTGGCCCGGCGAGTTCTGCACGTTCGCCACCGCGCGGACGAACGTGCTCGGGCTCGCGAACGGCGGCACGGTCTCGTGCGTGATGCTGACGATGCATCCGGGCGGCGCATCATCCGGCCCGCCATCGCCGACCGGACCCTCGAGGCCGCCGCCGCAGGCCGCCACCGCGAACATGATCGTTAGCGCGCGCATCACTGGACCACCACCTTCCAGGTCTGGCGCTGGAGGCAGGCGGGAACAAGCGTCGGGTCGAGCTGACAGGTCTGCTCGTTCGGATCGCAGGTCAGCGGGAACGGGCTGCCGCGATCCGCGATCTCGACGCGCAGCTCGACGGTATCGCCGGGGGTGAACGCCTCCGGATCGAACGCCACGCTGTTGCCGGTCTCGGTCGCCAGCGTCTGCCGCGTCCCGCTGTTGACGCTCATCGACCAGTGGAACTCGCTCTGGCCGAGGATCTGATCGGTGACGTTGCTCGGATACGGATCGATCGCGTCGATCACCTGATGGACCTGGAACAGCGTCGGCTCCGAGACCGGGAGCTGGCTGCTGGGTGGCGGCGCCGCCGGCGAGATCGGGCCGATGCACGGCAGCTGATCGACGACGACGACCACCGTCTCGAGCACCACCGTCGTGCCCTCGTCGCCATCGACGCTGGTCGGCGACGGCGCGTTCGGATCGCGCGCGGTGACCTGGATACGCCACTCGCCGGTGACATCGGGCGTGAAGCGAATCCCGTCCTGCTCCTTCGTGGTGTCGTCGGGCGCCGGGCAGACGCCGCCCGGCAGCAGCGGGCACACCGGCTCGAGCTGCGCGGTCGATGCCGACGGCGGGAACAGCTTGTAGTCGAGCGTGACGGTCGCGAGGTCGTCGTCGAAGTCACCGAACACCGCGAACACGTCGATCGGTGTGCCGACCGTCTTGCCGTAGCTCGACTGGTGCGAGGTCGTGATCTTCGGCTTCGCGTTGGCGAGCGGGATGATCAGCTGCTGCGACGGCCGCGCGCGCGCTCCCAGATCGTCGATGCCCTCGAGCTCGACCAGCATCGAGTTGGCGGGCGTGTTGTTGGCGCGGCGCACCGGAGCATCGAACGTGAACGCTGCATCGGAGCTCTCGCGCAGCGGGGTGGGATCGCAGGTCGCCGTGTTCGCGGCGTCGTCGCACGCGTACACCCGCCACGACAGCCGCACGATCTGCCCCTCGGGATCGAACACCGACGCGGTGACGCTGACGCCGGGGGTGCCGCGCTCGATGATCTCGCTGGTCGGATTGTTGATCTCCAGCGATGGACGCTGGTTGATCGGGTCGATGTAGAAACACCCGGCGAGCAGGACGCTGCTGATGAGGAGGAATCTCGTCACGGCGCGAGGGGACTGGCTGCAACCATCTTGCCACCTGCAAGTGCTGGATTCAGCAACGCTGGCGAGCTCTCGATCCCGAGGCCGTCCGGAAGGCTGCCTTCGATCCACGACAGCAGTGTCAGGGTCAGGGGTCGCAGGCCAGGCCCTGCCCGACCTCGCGCAGCTGACAGGCGACCCGGGGGACGCTGAAGAAGGCCGAGATCCCGCGCCTATCTCCCGACAGCACCGTCCCGCTGTAGCGCCCCGGCTTGAGCTCGAGGGTGGCCCCGCGAAGGTAGGTCTTCTTGTCGCTCGGCGACACGATCTCGATCCGATCGCCGGTGGTCAGCGCCACCCGTACCACGACGGGCTTGAGCAGCGCCTTCGCCAGCGTCTGTGTCTTGCCGCCCTCGACGACGACGGTCTCGGTCCAGCTCCCGGCGACCTGCTCGCACCGGATGGTGTGCGGACCGGCGGCGAGCTCGAGTGGCAGCGGCTGGCCGACGTTGAGCTTGCCGCGCGCCTGACCGTCGACGCTGATGTTGCACCAGATGTCGTTGCTGACGATGACCTTGCCGGTCTGCGGCGCGACCGGCGCATCGGGCGGTGACGCGATCACCGGGGCATCCGGCGGCTCGACGGCCGCATCCAGCGGCGCGACGGTGACGCTGGCGTCTCGCTTGACGGCGGCGTCGCGTCTGGCCGGAGCGTCCTCGATCAGCGCGGCGGCGTCGGGCTCGACGGCGGCATCCGGTTCGACGGCGACATCCGGCGGGGCGCGGTCGAGCGCGGCATCGGTCGCGGCATCCGGAACGTGCGCGATCAGCGCGGCATCGAGTGGCGTCGCGCTCGGGCTCGCCAGCTGCGAGATCCCGAAGGCACCACCGCCGAGCACGACCGCGCCGATCGCACCGAGCGCGATCAGCTTGCGGCGGCGCGTCGCTCGATCGCCCTCGGTGACGCTCTCGACCAGCGTCTTGACCGCCGGATCCTCGGGGGCCAGCGCGCTCGCACGATCCGCGAGGGCCATCGCGCGCGGCAACCTCGACTCGGCGATCGCCTTCTTGCCGGCGGCGACGATCGCGGCGACGACGCGCGGCGAGCGATCCTTCAGGAAGCCCTCGGCATCCTCGAAGTAGGCGGCGAGCTCCTCGGTGGCATCGCCGAGCCCGTTACCGGCGGCGAGACCGCGCAGCTCGGTGGCGACGGTGGCCGCGCTCGCCGGGCGCTCCTGTGGATCGACCGCCATCATCCTCGTGATCGCGTGCGACAGATCCGGACCGACCTCCGCGCGCCGCTTGACCGGCGCGACCAACGCACCGGTCGCGATCATCGACATCACTCGCGCGGGGCTGCCCGAAAACGGAAGCAGCGACGTCGCGAGCTGATACAGCGTGGCGCCGAGCGAGTAGAGATCGCTGCGCACCGTCGCGGTGTCACCGCTCGCCTGCTCCGGGCTCATGTACGCGGGCGTGCCGAGCAGCGCGCCGGTACGCGTGACCAGCGAGTCTTCGGTCTCCAAGCGCGCGACGCCGAAATCGGCGAGCAGCAGCCGGCCGCCCTGCGCGATCAGCACGTTCGACGGCTTGATGTCGCGATGGATGATGCCCTTCGCGTGCGCGGCCGCCAGCGCGTCGGCGAGCAGCGCACCGATGCAGGCGACGACCTCGGCGAAGATCGCACCGCGCTGCTCGATCTCCTCGAGCAACGTGCGCCCGCGGATCAGCTCCATCACGATGTACGGCGGATCGTCGTCCTCACCGCCGCCGACGTCGTAGATCCGCAGGATGTTCGGGTGCTCGAGGTTCGCGGCGGCGCGCGCCTCGCGATGAAACCGGTGGACCACTTCCTTGCGCCGCGCGAGGTGCGGGAACAGCACCTTGAGCGCGACCTCGCGGCGCAGCTGGTTGTCGCGCGCGCGGAACACGGTCGCCATGCCGCCCTCGCCGATCTCCTCGAGCAGGTCGTAGCGACCGAGCGTGTCGCCGGTACGGACCTGGCGCGGACCCTTGGGCTGCGCCTCGCGGGCAGCCGGCCCCTCCGGCGTCGTCGGCGCACCCGGGTCGGACGCCTGGGTATCGGCTACCGCAGGGTCGGTGTCCGCGAGGCCGCTCTGATCGGACGGTGGCTTGTTCCCATCCACGCGTCCGGACAGCTTAGCCCGCCGAGTACTTGACGTGGCCGGTCTTGCCGTCGGCCTTGGCTTGCTTCATCGCCTTGCCGAGGCGACGGCCCAGCTCGTCGGCGCCGCCGTTGAGCGTCAGGCCTTCGGTCATCGCGATCGCCGAGACCAGCGCGAGCGTCTTGGGCTCGCCGGGGAAGCTCGTGCACTTGGCATCGAACGTTCCTTCGGCCTGCTTCAGGAACGCCTCGGCATGCTCGGGCGACAGCACCGCGATGAAGTCGGAGCCACCGATGTGGCCGACGAACGCGCCGCCACCCGAGGCGCCGCGCGCGGCATCGAGCAGCCACTGACCGAGGCTGCGCACGGTGTCTTCCGAGCGGGCGATGCCGATCGAATCGGCGTACGCGTCGAAGTTGAGGATATCGACGTGGACGACCGCGGTGGGCTTGCCGCTCTTGAGCGCGCCCTCGATCTCTTCATCGATCGCGCGCGAGCCCGGCAGGTTCGTGGTGGGGTTGCGATCGCGCTCGCGTCGCGCCGAGCGGATCAGCGCCTTGACGCGTGCGCCCATCTCGCGGAGGTCGAACGGCTTCGACATGTACGCGTCGGCGCCGGCCTCGAGGCCCTGCACCTGATCGTCGATGCCGGCGAGCGCCGTGAGCATCAGGATCGGCGTGCGCGACCACATGACGTCGGCCTTGAGGCGGCGTGCCACCTCGAGCCCGTCGACACGGGGCATCATCACGTCGAGCACCAGCAGGTCCGGATCGTGCGCCTTGACGAGCTTCAGTGCCTCGTCCCCGTCGCGCGCCCGCAGACACAGAAAGCCCGCGTCGCCGAGCGACATGTTGACCATGTGCGCGATGGCGTCGTCGTCCTCTGCGATGACGATCTTCTTGAGCAGCATGACCCGCCCCGGTCTTACCACAGTCGATGGGCGGAATGGATCACGCCCGGCGTGGTAAGCCACGGTGGTTGCGCATCGATCCCGCAGTCTCGACGGCGACCCTGGATAACGGCCTGCGCGTGACCACGGTCGCGCTGCCACACCTTCACACGGCGGTGTGCGCCCTGTTCATCAAGGTCGGCGCACGCTTCGAATCACCCAGGGACAACGGGCTCTCGCACTTCACGGAACACATGCTGTTCCGCGGCACCGAGAAATATCCGACGTCGCTGGCGCTCAACACCGCGGTCGAGAAGCTCGGGTCGACGCTGCATGCCGAGACCGGCCGCGACTACACGCTGTTCCAGCTGTCGCTCGAGCCCGCCCACGTCCCGGCCGCGATCGAGCTGCTCGGCGAATTGCTCGGGAGTCCGCAGTTCTCCGACATCGAGCTCGAGCGCCGGCTGATCCTCGAGGAGATCAACGAGGACTACGACGAGCGCGGCGTCGAGATCAACGCCGACGACATCGCGCGCGGCCTCGCGTTCGAGGCCCATCCGCTCGGCCAGCGCATCATCGGGCCGCGCACCAATGTCGAGCGGTTCACGTCGCGCGACGTCCGCCGCCACTTCAAGCGGTTCTACGGCGCGACCAACGCCACGCTGTGCGTTGCCGGTCCGGTGCACCACGACAAGGTGGTCGACCATGCGGTGCGGGCGTTCGAAGCGATGCCGGCCGGCACGCGCGCGGTGCACAAGCCGGCGCCGAGGTCGAAGCAGCGCGGCGCACAGCTGCGCCACGTCGCCGATGCCGGCTCGCAGACGTCGCTCGCGGTGCTGTTCCGTGCGGTCCCCGAGCTCGACGCCCGCTACGTCGCGCTGGTCACGCTGCTGCGCGTGCTCGACGACGGCATGTCGACGCGGTTGCACTACACGCTCGCCGATCAGAAGGGGCTCGCGTACTCGATCCATGCCGCGATCGAGCCGCTCGCCGATACCGCGCTGTTCGAGATCGCGGGTGCCACGGCCAATGCCAAGGTCCCCGCGCTGATGCGCGAGCTGCTCGCGCTCCTCGATGGCCTGCGCCGCGGCGAGATCACCGACGACGAGCTCGCGAAGGCGCGCGTCCGCTATCGCTACGAGACGCTGGCCTCGATCGACGATGCCTCGGCGATGGCCGGCTGGTTCGGCGGCACCTCGCTGTACTACCAGCCGCCGGAGCTGTCCGACCGGCTCGCCGCGATGTCGAAGGTCAAGCGCGACGATGTCGTCGCGGTCGCGCGCGACGTGCTGTCACCCGATCACCTGGCACTCGCCGCGGTCGGCTCGCTCTCGAAGTCGCGGCTCGGCGAGCTGCGCGGCGTGATCACCGACTGGAAGTAGCCCGCCGGCGCCGCAGCGAGAGCGCGACGACGACCCCGAGCAGGCCGAAGTCCGCGCGCGGGCCACCGCCGGTGTTGCAGCACCCGACCTCGACGTCGCCGCAGTCGTCGACCGGCACCCGCTTCTCCTGCTCGACGACGTTGACGATCTCGAGCTCGGGATTGCCGGCGATCGGCATCGCGATCGGATCGTCGTCTGGCGACATCACCTCGAGACCCGCCAGCTCGTTGCGGGTCAGAAATCGGGTCTCGCCGCCGAACGTGAAGCCGGCGTACGTCACCTCGGCGCCGGGGAGCTCGAGCCGCCCGTCGCCGGCGATGTAGACGGTGAGGGCGCTCGGGTCCGGGCCGCCGAGGGCGAGCGGCAAGCGAAGCACCGTGCCCGGCCACGTCATCGAGATCGGGACCAGCGAATCGTCGGTCTCGTCGGCGGCGACGCGCAACGCGACGACGGTGAAGCCGCGAGCGATGTACGGCGCGAGCGCGTCGAGGTCCTCCTGCTGGACGGCGTAATCGAACGAGGTCAGCAGCGCCTGCAGCTCGGCGGTGTCGGCGGGCTGGACGCGCACGATCTCGTACGGCCCGACGGGCTCGACGACGACGGCGCCATCGCCGAGGCCGCCATCGCCGACGCCGGGTGGATCGAACGGGTCCGGAAAGCTCGGCGCCCCGAAGCCGCAACCGCCGCCGCCGCCGCCGCACCGCGTGCCGAGTGCAGGATCGGGGATCTCGATGAAGTGCACCTCGGTCCGCGGCGCGGTCAGCGCCGCGAGCTCGGGAAACGGATCGGCGACCGTCTCGACCACGGGACGTCCCGCGGTGACGAACAGCAGCGCGAACCGGGTGCCGGTGGGCGAGGTCGTGAACCGCGGCCGGATCACCATCGAGATCGCGGGACCGACCAGCGGCTCGCACCCGGCATCGACGCCGGCATCCGCGCCGGCATCGGCTGGCTCGCTCGGCCCGGCATCCGGTGGATCCGTGGGCTGGCAACCGAGATCCACGTGGTCGCGCTGGACCACGAGCACCGCGTCCTGCGCGAGCTGGGGGATCGGCGAGTTGTTCTCTGTTATGAGGCGGGCCAAGGCGAGGCTGACGGCGAGCATGGCCGGCCGTTTTCCATGGTCCGCACCAAGGTGAGACCTAGCAATTGCGGGTGCCTGCGCGCCGTGACAGCGACGGTTGCCACAAGATCCGGACGCAAGTGTCGCGATCGCCTTCGGATTCGATGATGCTCCGGGGCCCATGGCCTCGATGCGGTTCTTCGCCGACGCACCACTGCCGCTGGATGCACTCAAGAAGGGCCTGAGCGGTCAGGACCCGAGCTTCAAGATCGACGGTGGCGAGGTGTCGCGCGGTGGACAGCTGCTCGCCGAGATCGAGCTCAATCAGCCCGGCAGCGACATGTTCTCCGATGACATCGCCGGCACCATCAACAAGCTGCAGTACGCCGGTGGCAACGCGCCGATGGTGATCCAGCGCGTGCGCTCGACGCAGGTCGTGCTGTCGGTGCACATGCTGGATCCCAACGCGATGGAGCTGCTCGGACCGTTCTGGAGCTTGCTGTCGAACATGTCGAGCGGGCTGTGGGAGGTCGAGGGCCAGGGCTTCTACGACCAGGGACAGCTGATCGTTCCGCTCGCTTGACGATGTTAGTGTCGCCGCTACACTAACAAGATGCTCGCTCGCTACCAGCGCATCGTCGTGCTCACCGGCGCCGGCATCTCGCGGTCTGCCGGCCTGCCGACCTATCGCGGCCCCGACGGGCTGTGGAACGACCCGGCCAACGTCGCGCTCAACACGATCGAGGCGCTGCGCAGCCGGCGCACCGACACGTGCGAGATGTTCTGGAAGTTTCGCGCCGGCATCGGCAAGGCGGAGCCGACGCGCGCGCATCGAGCGCTCGCCGAGTTCGCGCGCGCGCTGAAGCCACCGGCGACGATGACGATCATCACGCAGAACGTCGACGGGCTGCACCAGCGTGCCGGCTCGTTCAACGTCTGCGAGTACCACGGCTCGTTGACGCGCTGGAATTGCGAGATCTGTCATGTCGAGCTCGAGCCGCCCTGGCTCGATCACGATCCCTCGCCACCGCATCACTGCGGCGAGGTGATGCGGCCGAGCGTGGTGCTGTTCGGCGAGATGATCCCGACGGAGGCCGAGCACGCTGCCAAGCGCGCGCTGCGCGATTGCGATCTGTTCGTCGCCATCGGCACGTCGGGTACCGTCGCGCCGGCCTCGAGCTTCGTGCGCTGGGCTCAGCTCAACAACGCGCGCCGCGTGCTGCTCAACCTCGAGGGCTTCGACGGCGACGACGAGTTCACCGATCGCGATCTCGGCCCCGCCGACGAGCTGGTGCCGAAGTGGTTCGCGACCGTATAGCGTCACTGGAAGCGACTAGACCGGTCGAACTGTGCACACAGCCACGGCGTCTCGAGCCGTGTCATCGTGAGGTATGCGCACGTGGCTATTCGGGGTGGTCGTCGCGATCGGCTGTGGTGGCGGAACGTCGGCGAAGGACCTGTGCAAGAAGATCGACAAGCTGTGCGCCGCCGACTTCACCGACAAGGACATCGAGGAGTGCAGCGAGGACATCCCGAAGCTCAAGGGCCCGCTCGGCGACAACTACGACAAGCTGCTCGGCTGCGCTGACTCCAAGACCTGCGCCGAGCTCGCGGGCTGCGCGAGTGGCGCGCTGGCGAACGCCGGTGCCGAAGCACTCGAGGACTTCGAGCGTGGCTTCGGGCGCACGTTCAAGGACAAGGACGAGGACAAGCGGCCGCGCCGCGATGACGACGATACGTCGGAACGCAGCAGGCGGACCGAGCGCACCGAACGCACCGAGCGCAGCGAACGGACCGAGCGACGCTCGCGGCGAACGGGTGGGCCGCTGCGTCGTGGCGAACCACTACCGCCGCAGTGTAAGCGCTTCGACGAGGTGTGCAGTGAAGACCGCCACGTCATCGAGCGCTCCGAGTGTCTCGACCGCGTCGACGATCTCAAGGCCGACCACAAGCGGATGGCGGAGCTGGTCGCTTGCTACGAGAAGGTGACCACCTGTGCCGGGTTCGACAAATGCTCGACGGACATGTGGTTCGAGATCCAGCGCGACCGCTAGCTCGCGAAGCCGCGTAGCGAGCCGCGCCAGCTGCGCGCGGTCTTCCAGCTGATCGTGGTGCACGCGACCGCGGCGACCGCGGCGACGATCATGACGATCGAGAGCATCTGCGGGAACGGGTGGCCGATGTCGATGCCGAGCCCGGTGGCGGCGATCACCACGATGACGCCGGACAGCGTGGCAAACGCCGCGGCCCACCGCGCGCGCATCACGATGCCGACGGCCGCGAGCACGGCCGCGAGACGCGCGACATCACCGAGCAGCGGATCGAAGGGAGTCGCCGTGATCAGCGCCCAGCTCGCGGCGATCGCGCCGCTGTACATCACGGTGACGAGCACCAGCGCGTAGCCGGCGAGGCTGATCTCGCCGCGTCGCCACGGCATCGTCAGCGCGAGGATCGCACCCTCGATCCCGAGGATCGCGCCATCGATCGGAGTGATCCAGAGCTGGTCGTAGGTGACCGCCCAGATGCCGAGCTCGATCAGGTTCCAGCCGACCAGACCGGCGATCGCGGCGCGCGCCCAGGTGCGCCGGGTGAGCAGCCCGATCACCAGCGCGCCATCGATCGCCACGTCGAGCAACAGGTAGCCGTTCACCGTCCGGTCGTACGCGGTGAAGCTGAGCACGATGGCGAGCACGAACAGCGCCGCGGCGCCCCACGCTCGCGGGCGCGACAGCGGGATCCCGAACGGCGTGCGGAGTTGCGGCTTCGCGAGCCGCGCCGCGGCGGCCGCACCGGTCGCGCGCAGCTCGTCGACGAGCGATCGAAGCTTGCCGTCGTGCTCGGGGTGGTGATGTCGCGCGAGCTCGGCTTCGGCGTCGAGCTCGGCTTGATAGCTGGCGATCGGATCCTGCTGGGTCATGCGCGCCTTCCCTTCCACGAGGTGTGCCGCGCAGCCGATGAGGACACGACGTGCAGGATCGACGACATGCGCGATCGCGCATCGCCCGTGCACGCCTGGATGACAGCAGGCGGCGTCAGTTTGGCAGCACAACCGACGAGCCCGGAGCTTCGTTCCCGCTAGCTGACGAATCCGCGCAGCGAGCCGATCTTCGCCCGTGCGGAGAGCGCTACCGGTAACGGCCGCGGCGACCGTTCCGTCCGCCGCGTCCACCACCCCCACCACCCCCACCACCACCGCCACCCGGCCGTCGGCCACGCTCGGCGTTGGCCTTCTGCTGCGAGGTCTTGCGCTCGGGGACGACGTCGAACGGGATCGTCGACTCGTAGGGATGACCCTCGACGATCGGCAGGCGCTGCCGCGTCAGCTTCTCGATCGCGCGCAGATCGCCGCGCTCGTCGACCTCGCAGAACGTCAGCGCCATACCGCTCGCACCGGCGCGCGCGGTGCGGCCGATCCGGTGGACGTAGGTCTCCGGCACCTCGGGGATATCGAAGTTGACGACGTGCGTGACGTCGTCGATGTCGATGCCGCGCGCCGCGATGTCGGTGGCGACCAGCACGCGCGTCGCGCCCGACTTGAAGTTGGCGAGCGCTCGCTCGCGCGCGTTCTGCGACTTGTTGCCGTGGATCGCCTCGGCGCGGATCTTCGCCTTCTCGAGGTGCTCGGCGATCCGGTTCGCGCCGTGCTTGGTGCGCGAGAACACCAGCACGCGGCGCATCGTGGCGTCGCGCAGCACGTCGACGAGCAAGGCGCGCTTGTCGGCCTTCTCGACGAAGAACACTTCCTGATCGATCAGCTCGACGGTGGTCGCCGGCGGCGCGACCTGGACGGTCTCGGGCTCGTGGAGCAGCTGGTCGGCGAGCTCCTGCGCCTCGCGCGGCATGGTCGCCGAGAAGAACAGCGTCTGGCGCGCGCGCGGCAGCAGCGCGATCACCTTCTTGACGTCGTGGATGAAGCCCATGTCGAGCATGCGATCGGCTTCATCGAGCACGAACACCTCGAGCGGCTTGAGATCGACCAGGCCCTGCCCCGCCAGATCGAGCAATCGCCCGGGCGTGGCGACCAGGATGTCCATGCCGCTGCGCAGCGCCTGCCGCTGGGCCTCGACCCCGACGCCACCGAAGATCACCGCGTTCGACAGCGGCAGGTGTTTTCCGTAGGTGGTGAAGCTCTCGCCGATCTGCGAGGCCAGCTCGCGGGTCGGCGTCAGCACGAGGCAACGGATCGGCTTGGGCCGACGCGCAGGCGCCTGGAGCTCCGTCAGGCGCTGGAGGATGGGGAGTGCGAACGCGGCCGTCTTGCCGGTGCCGGTCTGGGCGAGCCCGAGCAGGTCGCGCCCCGAAAGAACATGAGGAATCGCCTTGGCCTGGATCGGAGTGGGCGCTGTGTAGCCCTCCGAGGCGACGGCGCGGGCGATCGGGTCGATCAGCCCGAGGTCAGTAAACTGCATCGCGGCGACATAGCACGAATCACCGCGGTGAGATCCCTTACTTCTTGAGCTGGCGCTCGACGGTTTCCTTCACCTTCACGTCAAAACCACCCTCGCCATCGACCGCGTGATCCTTGAGATAAGCGTCGCGTTGCCGGGCGAGCTGCGCCGCCTGCTCCTGCAGCAGCCTGCGCTCCTCGACGCGGCGCTCGACCTCGGCCTTGATCTCGGCCTTGTCCTTGCCGCGCATGTCGGCCGGCAGCGACGCCTCGGGCACTGCCTCGAGCTCGACCGCGCCGGTCGCGTAGCCACCGACCAGGTCGTCGTCGTACGCCATCGCGCCACCCTTCGCGTAGTACGCGGCGCGATCCGCCTTCGCCGGAGCGGGCGCCGCGGCACCGGCCGCAGCCTTCGCCTCGTAACGCGCGCGTGCACGCTCGTCGCCGTACACGATCGTGGTGCCGTCGATCTTCGCCTGGATCTCGGCGAGCCGATCGTCGAACGGGGTGGCGACCTGCTGCACGCCACCATCCTGCTGGATGGTCGAGAACTCGCCGTTGCCGATCTCCGCGAGGCGCGCGAACGCGAGCTGCGTCTGGTTATCCCAGCCACAGCGAATCGCGTTGATCGTGATGCCGCGCATCGCCGCTTCGCGAGCGAGCACGTCGTACGTGGGCACCTCACCGCGGCTCGCCGGCGGCGCATCACCGACGACGAACATCAGCTTCTTCGCGCCCGGCCGCCACGACATCTTGTACAGCGCATCGTTGAGCGCGGCGTCGACATCCTCCGGCGTATCGCCGCCACCGGCCGCGGTGTACGACGCGAGCTCGGCGTACATCGCATCGAGATCGGTGGTCAGCATGAACGGCTTCGTCACGTACTCGTCGCCGACGTCCTTGTAGGCAACGAGACCGATGCGGATCGACGCTGCGGGATCCGTCTGCTTGATGTGCGACGCGATCGACCACACCGTCTGCTTCGCGCCATCGAGCAGACCACCCATCGAGCCGGTGGTATCGACCGCGAACACGACATCGATCTGATGGCCATCGCCACCCGAAAAGCTCGGGATCGAATCGACCGGCTTCATCTCGGGCTTCACCAGCTTCTTGGTTCCGGTCGTCAGCAAGGCGGCCGCGACGATGGTGGCGGTCGCGAGGGTCGGGATTCCGAACGTGACGATGCGCTGGCGCGTGATCATGGGTTGGTTCGACGCACGAACCCCCGCCGGCGATCTGAGTCAACTAGCCGGAACTTGTACTCGAATTACGACAACCAACATCTCAAGGGGTTGGCGGATCGGGAGGCGCTGCAGAGGTCACCGCGACCACCGTCTGACGCTTCACGTCGAGGGGCCGGCAGACCTTGCCCCCACACAGCCACAGCCGGATCCGCACTTTTGCGACGTGGTCGCCGGCGGTATCGCCGCGGACGGGCACCACGAAGCGCGGCACGTCGGCCCCCGGGTCGACCGCGTCGGCGCGACCGAGCCGCCGCTTCTTGATCGTGACGCCCGGCTCCGGTGCGAGATCGATCAACACCGGACCGTCCTTCGACACCGAGAAGCCGCGATCGACCGCGATCGAGATCGCGAGCGATCCGGTCGCTCCCTGCGCGACCTCGATCCGATCGGGCACCTTGATCTCCCAGTTCGCGGGCTGCGCATGCACCGGCGAAGCCGACAACATGACCAGCGCGAGAGCGGGGCGAATCACAGGATCTGCGTCGCGAGCTCTGCGAGCTGGCTGCGCTCGCCCTTGGTGAGGATGACGTGGCCGGCGATCGACTCGTTCTTGAACCGCTCGGCCACCGTGGTGAGACCGTTGTTCGACGAGTCGAGGTACGGGTGATCGATCTGGTACGGGTCGCCGGTCAGGATGATCTTCGTTCCTTCACCGGCGCGCGTGATGATCGTCTTGACCTCGTGCGGCGTCAGGTTCTGCGCCTCGTCGACGATCATGTAGACGTTCGGCAGCGAGCGACCGCGGATATAGGTCAGCGGCTCGATCTCGATGTAGCCGAGGTCGACCAGCTCGGCGTAGCTGCGGCCATCCTTCTTGTCGCTCTTGGTGATGCCGAGCAGCAGCTCGAGGTTGTCGTAGATCGGCTGCATCCACGGGTTGAGCTTCTCCTCGACCGTGCCGGGCAGATAGCCGATGTCGCGGCCGAGCGGAAAGATCGGGCGGCTGACCAGCAGCTTCGAGAACACCTGCTCCTCGGCCACCTTCTGCAGACCCGCCGCGATCGCGAGCAGCGTCTTGCCGGTGCCGGCCTTGCCGACCAGCGTCACGCACTTCACCGAATCGTCGAGCAGCAGATCGAGCGCGAAGTGCTGCTCGCGGTTGCGCGGCTTGATGCCCCACACGCCATCGCGCAGCTTCTTCACGGGGAGCGTCTTGTTCTGCTCCTTGTTCCACCGCGTCAGCGCGCTCTTGCCGGCGTCGTCCTTGAGGGTCAGGAACTCGTTCGCGTGCAGCCCCGGCGCGTCGACGACGACCGAGCTCTCGCTGTAGAAGGTGTCGATCGTCCCGGGCGGCACGAGCAGCTCGCGGTTGCCGGGATACAGCTCCTCGATCGAGATCCGCTCGGGCTCGAAGTCCGCCGTGTGCAGACCGAGCGCGTCGCCACGAATGCGGAGGTTGACGTCCTTGGTGACCAGGATCGTCGGGATCTTGGTGTCCTCGTCGCGGATCTCGAGCGCGATCTCGAGGATCCGCTGATCCATCGTGCGCGAGTCCGCCGCCGCGATCTTGTGCGGCGTCTTCGACAGCGCGACGCGGATCGTGCCGGCACCGCTATCCAGCTTCTGCGACTTCGACAGCCCGCCGTCGTGGCGGTGGGCATCGAGCAGGCGAGCGACCTGGCGCGCGTTGCGACCGAGCTCCGACTGATCCTTCTTGAAGGTGTCGATCTCCTCGATCACGTAGATCGGGATGATGACGTTGTTGTCGGCGAACGAGTAGATCGCGCGCGCGTCGTGCAGGAGCACGTTGGTGTCGAGGACGTAATTCTTGACGGCCACGGAGGGACCATCCCCCGGACTCAGCGCGACAGCAAGAGATCGATGCCGCCCTCTTTGCCGGGGGTCAGCAGGAAGTCATCCACCCCATCCTCGTCGAGATCTCCGACCGTGAAGGTGAAGGGTGCGCCTTCGATCGGGATCACGTGCTCCTCGAAGGTCTCGCCCTGACCACGCAGGAACAGATGGATCGCGGGCCGGTCGTCCACCACGGTCAACGCCGCGAGGTCAGGCTGGTTGTCGCGATTGAAGAACCCCACGCGCAGGGTCTTGATCGAGAGGTCGGCGGCGAACAGCGGTTCCGTGGCGCCCTCGACGAGCCCGCCCGGCGAACCGCTCGCGATCGCGATGCCACCCTCGCGCCGGTACGCCAGGTCGTCGGAGGCATCGGCCACGAAATCGCCGACCGCCGCGTGCGAGATGGTGACGCCCGCGAACGAGCGCCCGAACGTCGTGAAGTCGCTGCCTTCGGCCTGCGCCTCGATCACGGACGACTCCTCGACGACCAGCACCTCGCCCTGCCCGACCCCGTTGACGCGGGTCTCGCCGACCAGCACCGCGACCGGAGGCTCCGCCGCCGTGATCACGCGCGGCACGACCGGATCGACGAACGGATTGGCGATGATCTGGACCGTCGGTGATGTCAGGAACGAGATGATCACGGCGCCACCGGGAACGCCGAACGACGAGAACGTCGCCGTTGTCACCGCGCTCGGCATGGTGTCGAGGACAACGTCGAGGGACTTCGTCTGCCCTCCGAACAGGTCGAGCCGTCCCTCCGCGACCGCGATCATCTCGACGGGGTCGACACCATCGAGCTCGCCCACCGCGATGGCCCGGTAGGGTCCCGGATTGACCATCGAGATGTCGTAGAGCTGACCGTCGTGGACCGCGGATAGCAGATCGCCGTTGCCATCGAGGACCACGATGTCGGGCCCGAGCTGGCGATCGAGATCCGCGACCAGCGCGAACGTCGGCAGCGCGGTGAAGCCGCCGATGCTGCTCGCCCGGAAGTCGAGGCGTTCGGGAGCCTCGCCGGCGGCATCGACGAGCGCGCAGCCCGACAGCAAGAGCAGGCTAAGGGAACGCATATCCCGCGGTCAGCATCACGTGATGCGAGGGCTTGATGTCCTGCTCGCCGTCGGAGAAGCCGACCGGCGGAGCATCCTCGTCGAGCGAGCGCGTGATGGGTACGAACCACCGCTTGTAGCGGAAGTCGAACGCCAGCTTTCCGGGCCCCGCCGGAACCTCGAGCCCGATGCCGAGGACGCCGCCCAGGTTGAACGGGACCAGATCCTCGAACCGCTCGAAGTCATCGCCTTCCTTCGGCGTGCGGCCGCCGCCGAGCGTGATCGCTCCCTCGGCACCGACCGCGACGAAGAACTTGGTGGCATTCGGAAGCAGATCGAGCCGCAGCAGGAACGGAACCTCGAGGTAATAGAGCGAGATGTCCGCGGTCGTCATGCACGACGCGGCGCCCGTTCCGCACAGCTCGGTGCGCAGGATCTTGTTTGACAGCGCGGTCTCGAGCTGGAGCGCGAACATGTCGCTCTTCCGCCACGTCATCCACGCGCCCACCATCCAGCCGGGCCGGGAGATGATCGCTTCCTGACCCGTGCTCTGACCGTTGTCGTCGCGCGACATCGCGAACACCACCGGGCCGGCGCGGACTCCCTTCTCCTCGAAATCGGCATGCGCGGTCGAGCACAGCAGCGCGACGCCGACGAGACAGCGCATCAGAACACACCCCGCAGGACCGCCAGCGAGCCGATGCCGTAGAGCGCCGGACCGACGAAGTCGCTGCCGTCGAGCCTGCCGTTGTCGGCGTTGGGCGCCTTCAGATCGGCGACCAGGCCGGTGAGCAGCAGCGCGCCGCCGACGACGATCCAGCCGCGCTTGAACGGCTTGGGCGGTGGCCGCTTCGGCTTGTCGCGCGCGGGCTCGCGCTCCTCGACCGCCTTGCGCGCGCGCTCGTCGGCCTCGGCCTTCTCGATCAGCTTGCTGGTCTCGGCCAGCTTGCCGCGGACGGCGTCGGCCTCGGCTCCCGCCGGCACCTTGTCGAGATACTCGCGATAGGCGTCGCGCGCCTTCGGCAGATCGGCCTTGCCGTACGCGTCGCCCGCCGCGACCAGATGTGCCGGATCGCCATCGGTATCGAACGCCGCGCGATACTCGTTCCCGGCATCGACCCACGCACCTGCCTTCGCGAACGCCTCGGCATTCTTGACGCGCGAGCCGGCGGCGAGCTTCCTGGCCGCTTCTTGGTCCTCGAGGCGCTTCTTCGCAGCGGCCTCGTCGTCGGCCTTCTTCTTCGCGATCGCTTCATCGCGCGCCTTGGTGGCGGTGACGATCAACACGCGCACCTCGTCGGCGAGCTTCTTCTCGGGAGGTGGATCGCTATCGAGGAAGCGCTGGTAGTAGGTGACGGCCTTCTCGAAGTCGGTCTTGGCGTCGTACGCCTTCGCGATGTTGTAGAGGTGGAGCGATTTCTTGTCGATCGCGAACGCGGCCTCGAACTCGACGATCGCGCGGTCGTAGTCCTTGGCATCGAGGAACGCCTTGCCCTGCTTGTAG
>JAEYYY010000633.1 GCA_023430775.1 Pseudomonadota bacterium | reverse complement strand
CCGCTCATCACGTCGCGGAGCGTCGTCTGGCCGCACTCCGTCCGGACCTCGCACGGCTGACCACGCTCGATAGCCCGCCGCTCGTGGCCCACGCCTACGAACAGGCGATCGCGAGGCTCGATGCATGACGCAATTCCACTCCGTACGGTGTTCGCGCTGCGCCAGTTCGCGGCGTTCACCGGTGTCGATCTCGCCGAGCTCGCCGTGATCGCGGAGAACGTGCGCGAGGTGCGGCTCGCTGCAGGCACCGAGATCGCTGCGGCTGATGCGCGGCTGCCGGCACTGCACCTGATTCTCGAGGGTGAGATCGAGGTCCGCTCTGGTGACCGGCTGCGGCGCTGGGGGCAGCGCGAAGTGTTCGGTCTGCTCGAGGTGCTCGCCGATCGACCGCTGAGCGCGCCCGCGATCGCTGCCACCACCACACGGACGCTCGCCCTTCGCGCCGCCGACACCCGGGAGATTCTCGAGGACAACTTCGGCGTGCTCCACGCCGTGATCCGTGCGCTCGGCCACCGCACGCTCGCGACCACCGGCATGCTCGCACCGGTCGCGATTCCGAGTCCGCTCCGGCTGACGCTCGTCGAACGGTTGATCGTGCTTCGCCAGCTCGAGCCCTTTGCCGGCGGGCGCTTGCACGCACTCGCCGCACTGGCGTCGGGATGCGAGGAAGTCGTCGTGCCGAGGGGCGAGCTGCTGGGGCGGGCCAGCAAACCGCCGGATGGGTTCGCCATCGTGCTGTCGGGTGAGGTGCACGCCCAGCGTCCCGGCGAGCTCGCGACGCAACCGTTGCAGGCCGGTGAATCCGTCGGAGTCCTCGAGGCCATTGCGGGACGACCATTCGAGGTGAATGCAGAAGCGGTGGCACCGACGCGGCTCTTGCGGTGCTCGCTGTCGACGCTCATCGACGTCCTGGAGGATCACACCGATCTCGGGCTCGCCATGGTGTCCAACGCAGCGACGCGGCTTCTCGACCATCACCCGATGGAACGGGATCTGCACGAGCACGTGTCATGAGGACCGCACTGCTCACCATCGCGCTTGCTAGTTGCTCGACGGGGCTCGCCGATCCGAAACCGGATCCTCCCGGCAAGCGGTTCGAGCACGACATGATGGTGCGCTTTCACATGCACCAGAACTTCGACCTGCTGCGGGCGATCGAGCGGCTCTTGATCAAGGGCAAGCTCGATCAAGCCAAGCCGTTCGCGGCTGCGATCGCGACGGCTCCCGACGAGCCGCTGCACGGCCCCTGGGCGTCCTATCAGGTGACGATCCGCGAGCGCGCCGCGGCCGTCGCGTCGGCCACCGATCCGGGAGATGCGCTTCGCAAGACCGCGGCGATCGGTGGCATGTGCGGCAACTGTCACGGCGAGCTCAGCGTCAAGCTCGGCGTCGATGCCGTTCCTCGCCTGCCACCCGACGAGGCTACCCTCGATGCGCGGATGGCCCGCCATCGCTGGGCGGCCGATCGGCTGTGGGAGGGCGTGGTTGGAAACTCCGAGGCTGCGTGGAGATCCGGACTCGATGTGCTGGCCGCGGCCCCGCTCGAGCAACCCGCCGAGCGTGCTGGGCTCGCGCGCCAGCTCCAGCGCCAGGCCGAAGCTGCGCGGCGCCCGAGCCCGGGAAAGCTCGTCGATCGCGCCAGCTCGTATGGCCAGATCCTCACCACCTGCGCGAGCTGCCACACGGCGAAGCGCTAGTCGCCGGTCGGCGCTTCGTTCTCCCAGCGACGAGCGAGCTTGAACAGGCCGACGAAGATGCCGGCGCCCATCAGCGCGAATGCGAGCATGCCGGCGAACGTACCGAACGTCAGCGCCGGCGCTGCCTTGACCATGAAGCCGATGGACGCGACCACGAACAGGAACACGAGTGCAAAGACTGCCGCCATGATGTGATCGTGTGTTTGCGACTGCCGTGCCCGCCGTAAGCGGTGAACATCGCGACGCCGAAACGCACAACCCCGCAACGCTTGCGGGTTGCGGGGCTCTTCGATCGCAAAGCTTGCGGTCATGCGGCGGGGCGGGCCTCGCGGCGTTGCGCGACGAAGTCGAGCAGCTGGCGACGCGCGGCGCGGAACGCGTCGGCGACGGCGAGGAACGGGTCCTGGTATTCAGCCCGTCCACCCCGCGTCACCGAGACGTGGTGGCCGGGGATCGAGATCGAGAGGTGGACCTGGAACGGCGCGTGGCGAGTGCGGTGCTTGTGCGGGAGCTCGATCACGACCGCGCAGCGCTGGATGGCGAGCACGTCGTCGAGCTTGGTTGCCCACTCGTGGATCACGTGCTCGAGCGCGGGGCTCGGCGTCATGTTGCGGAACGTGAGCTCGATCGGAATCTGCATGACGATCCTTTCTGGAGAGTTTCAGGCGTAGGCCTGCGCCGCCGGCAGGGTTCGGCGCAGGTAAGAGGCGATCTCGCGAACGAAGGTGTCCACCGATTCCTGGGCGATCTTCTTCATCGCGACGGCATCGATGGCGTCACCGACGAGGCCGAGCGGCGGCTTGTAGGTTCCCGACAGCGCGAGCTGGGTCTCCGTCGGGGACAGCGGGAAGAGCTCGAGCTGTGCGGTCATCACCGGGAACCACGCGGGCGCGCGCTTGCCTCGCCAGGTCAGCGAGATGGTCGTTCGCGGGCGCTCGAACGGCTCGCGCGCCTCGACGATCTCGCCGATCTCGACCTCGATCTCGGCGCCGAGATCGAGGCCACCGAGCTTGACGTGAAGCTTGCCGGCGCGCGTCGAGGTGGCGTGCCCGAACAGCGCCTTCGGATCGAGAAGGACGCTGCGGCGCACGATCTCGAAGGGCTGGTTGACGTAGTCGTAACAGTGGAGCTCGGCAGACATGACCGAGCGTGCTGCAACGTGGAAGCCACGAATTTCTGGTCGGTTCGCGCAGCGCTTGCGCGGGGCCGCAGTGGGCTGCAGCGTTTGCACGTGACGCAGCCCTAACCCCGCGGAGCCCCATGGTACGTGCGCTGCACGACGGGGGTCATGCGGTTCTTGCTCGCGGCCTTTCTGCTCGCTCATGGCATCGCGCACGTCGTCGGGTTTCTCGGAGCGTGGGCGCCGACGCGGACCACGATCATCGGCAACCGCATCGATCTCGGTGCCGGCTGGATCAAGCTCGTGGGCCTGCTGTGGCTGGCCGGAGCGCTCGGCTTCGGCGTGGCCGCGATCGCGACCGTCGCAAACGTTGGCTGGTGGCCAACGCTCGCGATGGGGCTCGCCGCGAGCTCCTTGACGCTCTGCGTGTTGCAGCTACCGGAGACCAAGTTCGGCGTGATCCTCAACGTCGCGTTGATCGCCGCCCTGATCGGCGCACAGCAGGCTGGCTGGATCTACGCCACTCTCTGATCGGGACGATCGGGCACTCGCGATGCACCCCTCGTGCTGAGGAGGTTCCCGTGAGTGAAACCCGCGCCGTGCAAGTTGTCGCCGCGTATGACCTGTCGCCGAGTAGCCAGATCGCGCTCGATCGGGCGATCGACGTCGTGGCGCGCGCACCTCACCACGTGCTTCACGTCATCACGGTCCTGCAGAAGGTCAGCTACGAGCGGGCCGAAGCGATGCAGGCGACCGTGCGCGATCACGTGGCGCAGGGCTTCGAGTCGCGGTCGCTCGCCGGTCCGGTCGAGTTCTTCATCCACTGCCGGATCGGCAAGGCCACTCACGAGATCTTGCGACTCGCCGAGGAGGTCGGCGCCGAGATGATCTTCATCGGCTCCCACGGCAGGGTCAGCATCGAACGGTTCCTTCTCGGCTCGACATCCGAGGTGGTAGTTCGCGAGGCACGGTGTCCGGTCATGGTGGTGCGCGAGCGAACCTACAAGGATGTCGAGCTCGAGAAGGTCGTCGAGTACGACCACCCGCATGACAACTACATCCCACCGCATCGCTACTCGTACGTCGAGACGCGCTTGCTCGCGCGCCCGGCCGACTGGCCGCTGATCTAGAGTGCCGGCCGCGCGTCGCGACGCTGCGCCACGAAGTCGAGGAGACCGCGGCGCGCCGCGCGAAACGCGTCGGCGAGCGCGCGATACGGATCCCGATACTCGGGCCGTGCACCACGCGTGATCGAGACCGTGTGCCCGGGGATCGACAGCGTGATGTGGACCTGAAACTCCGACCCGTGCTGGTGATGCGCGTGCGGCATCTCGACCACCACGTGGCAGCGCTGCAGCGGCAACACCTGGACGAGCCGCGATACCCATTCGCGAACCGTGGCCTCGAGCGCGAGACTCGGACTCGTGTTGCGGAACGTGAGCTCGATCGGAATCTGCATGAATTGCGCTGGTGCAGACGCGAGACCATCCGGCAACGTTTGCCGGAGCCGCTCGCCGTGCGGGCAGTGCTTGCCCACCGCGCTGACGTAACTCCGCGGAGCTCGGCGCGGCACGCACGCTGCACGACCAAGGTCTCATGCGGATCTTGCTCGCCTGTCTTCTGCTCGCGCACGGCGTGGTGCACCTGGTCGGGTTCCTCGGAGCGTGGGCACCGTCGAGGACGCCTGTCGCGGCCCATCGCGCCGACCTCGGTGCCGGGTGGAGCAAGCTCGTCGGCTGGCTCTGGCTCGCGGGCTCGATCGGTTTCGGCATCGCCGCCGTCGGTGCGCTCGCGGGAGCCGGGTGGTGGCCGGCGCTCGCGATGGGGCTCGCGGGTGGTTCGCTGACCCTGTGCGTGCTGCAGCTGCCTCAGACGCGGTTCGGGATCGTCATGAACATCTCGCTGATCGCGGCGCTGATCGGCGGTCATCGCGTGGGCTGGTTCTAAGAACTGTTCCGAGAGCGCCGGCACGCGCGATGCTCCTCGTCACGTCATGCGGACGCTGGCTCTCGTGCTTCTCGTCGGATGTGGCGCAACTTCGCCGGAACCCGTCGAGGGTCCGCGCGCGATTCGTACGGCAGAGCACCTCGAGGAGGCGCGCAAGCACGACGAGATCGCGCGTTCGCGCACGTCGTGGCCGGTGACCCGCGAGGTCACTCCGGGCGACCCGACGACGACGACTCCGGCGATGCCGTGGTTCACGAAGTGGGACCCGGAATCGGATCACGAGCGGATGGCCAGGGTGCATCGTGGCGAGGCGGCGGCGAACGAGGTCGAGTACCAGAACGCCTGCGGGCAACGCGAGATCGAAAAGGTGGTCGGCTCGCCGCTGACCCGCCATCGCGTCGGCGGGTGGAACACCGATGACGGTGTGGTGGTGCTGCTGTCGCCGCTCGCGGGATCCGAGAAGCAGCTGCTCGCCGATCTGCGTTGCCACCGCGCGTGGCTGATGTCGGGCGTCGGCGTCGAGAAGGACTCGCCGCTCGCCCTCCCCGGACTGGTAGTCGATGCGGAAGGCAACCAGGACGGCATCACGCTGACCATCACCACCCATGACAAGAAGCTCGTCCCCGAGCTGCAACGCCGCGTGCTGCGAGGTCTCGAAGAGTTGCGCCGGCCTCCGCGTCACGAGGACTGACTAGGCGAACGGCGCAAGATTTTCGGCCTGGCGGCATCGGCAGGGCTGGCTACAGTGCATCGCGATGTCGATCCGAAGGGTGCTGGTGATCGGTGCGCTCTGCGGCTGCGCCAAGGACGCGGTTCGCGAGTCCTTACCCTTCGAGATCGAGACGGTGCCGGTCGGGCTCGACATCCGTGCGAAGACGCCGGAGCCGGGCTACGACCCCGTGGCACTCGCGATCGCCGCCGGCGACAAGCAGATGAACCCCGATCCGGCGGTACCTGCCGCCTGCTACACGCGCACCGAGCAGGGCTCGAACACCTGCGCCGCGTGCCACACGCGATCGAGCTACCCGAACCTGGCGAACGACTGGGAGCTGCAGCAGAACTTCCCGTTCTTCGAGCTCGCGACCAACAACTGGCGCAACCAGTTTCGCGATCGCAGCGCGCTCGTCGCCCGGTTCTCCGATGGCGACATCGCGACCTACGTGCGGACCGACAACTACGAGCCGCTGCGGACCGCGATGGCGACCAAGCACATCGCCGGCTGGAAGCCGGACCTCGACTTCACGCGCGGCTTCGACGAGCTCGGCTTCGCGCGCGATCGCAGTGGCTGGCGCGCGATCCGCTACAAGCCGTTTGCGGGTCCGTTCTGGCCCGTTCACGGCAACACCGACGACGCGTACATCCGGTTGCCGCGCGCGTTTCGCGTCGATGCGAAGGGCGTCGAGTCGCTCGCGATCTATCGCACCAACCTGGCGATCCTCGAGGCGGCGATCACCGCCGACCCCAGGCGCGAGCCGGCCGCGTCGAGCCGCGTCGTCGAGGAGATCGACGAGACGGCCGGCGGCCTCGATCTCGATCGCGACGGTCAGCTCGGCATCGCCACCACGGTCGTCGGCCAGCCCGACCACATCGTCGGCGGCGCGCGAGACGTCCGGGTGACGCCCTCGCTGTACCCGCAGGGCGTCGAGCTGCTGCACACCGTGCGCTACCTCGACCCCGACGCCCCGGCCTACACGGCGAGGCGGATGAAGGAGGTGCGCTACGCGACCAAGACGGAGCTCCTCGAGGACTACGCGCTCGCGAAGGCGCACCGCGACGTCGAGAACCCCGAGCTCGGGCCCACCGGCGATCCGCAGCGCGGCTATCGCAATGCGCTCGGCTGGACCCTCCAGGGCTACATCGAGGATCGCAGCGGCTGGCTGCGCTTGCAGACCCACGAGGAGCACCAGTTCTGCATGGGCTGCCACTCCAACCTCGGGATCACCGTCGACCAGACGTTCTCGTTCCCGCGGAAGGTGCCCGGGGCCGAGGGCTGGCGACCGCAGGATCCACGCGGCATTCCCGACGTGCCCGCGCTCGGCGAGACCACGCCCGAGTACGCCAGCTACTTCGAGCGTGCGCGCAAGAAGGTGGAGATGTATCCATCGCGCGAGCGCGCGTTCGAGCTCGACCGCGCGTACCTCGCCAACGTCGTCGAGCAGAGCTACGTGTGGGGGCGCGAGTCGATCGCGAAGCCGCTCGCCGACGTCCACGCGAAGATCGGAGAGCGCTCCACCGGGCTCGGCGAGATCGATCGGGTGGTCCGCGATGGCACGCTGTTGCTCGACTGGAGCGCTACAGCCGATGCAGACCGATCACCCGCAGCTCGCCGTTAGCCTGGGCGACGTGGACCAGCGTGCCGGGGATACCGCGCGACGTCGCGATCCGCAGGATCGTGTAGCGATCGCTGCGGGCGGCGAGGTGCGGGCGCAGGCACGCGCGGCCGAGCTTGTCGGGTGACACCAGCGTCTTGCCGATCGCGCGATTGTCGGGATCGAACGCCGACACCGTGAACCTGGTGGGGCGACGCGTGAGGGCGTACTGGATCGCCAGATCCGTGAAGCACAGCATGCCGTCGCGAACCGTGAAGTCAGCGATCGGGTTGACGCGCGCGAACCAGTACTTCGCCGTCTTGCGCTGCCGCGCGATCAGCATCTGGGTCATGTACGAGGTCGCCCGAGGATCGGTGAACCGCGCGGCCTCGACCGCCGCGGCGATCTGCGCGCGGGTGAACCGGATCAGGATCTTCGAGCCCCAGAACTGGTCGTGGCGGTCGGCCCAGATCACCGGCAGCTGCGACGGCGTGTTCGGCTTCCAGCTGCCCGGGTCGTAATCGTCGACGGTGTAGATGCCGAGCCCGCGGATGCCCGTCATCTTGCGGTGCTCCCACGGCCGTTCGACGAGGCCGAGCCCCGCGATCGACGTGATGACGGCCTGCGGATCGATCTCGTACTGATGACCGAGATAGAGGTGATTGGTGATCGCGACATCGGCACCGAGCGCGTTGCCGAAGTCGAGCAGGTAGTGCTTGACGTAGTGGATCGACGGATCGACGGGGTCCGCCTGCCAGGTATCGAGCGTGTTGTCTTCCTTGGCATCGGTGTGGGCGAGCCAGGCGAACAGCGGTGCCTGTCCGCGCTGATCGCGGCGCAGCTCGTGCGGGATCAGATCGTTCGGATCGTCGGCGCGGGTGCCGAGGCGCGGCGTGCCGCCGAGGATCTCGCCGGCGATGAACACCGAGGCGATCGCGCGGATCTTGCCCTCGCCGTTCTTCGCGACGTGCTCGAGGGCCTTGGTCACCGCCGCGTCGTCGAGCTTCGCCTTGGGATCGATCGTCAGATCCTCGCGGCGGAAGTAGACGACGTGATCGGCCGGCGTGTTGTATCCGGCGGCCCACAGCAGGCGCGCGACGATCGCATCCGCGCCGGTCTCGACCTCGGGCAGATCCTCGCGATCGAACTTGAGCAGGAACTTCACGCCGCGCGCGTCCTTCGCGAGGAAGCCGGCCTGGGTGCCGCCGGTCTTCGCCTTGAGGATCGTCCACGGCAGGTGGTCCTCGGGCGAGCTCGGCGCGGGGCCGCGACGGATCTCGTCCGGCGTCACCTCGCGCACGCCGACCCGGTTGGTGAACCACGTCGAGTCGGGAACCTCGTCGAGCGAGTTGACGCCGAGCGCGCGCCGATCGCGGCGCAGCTCGAACGCGCGCTTGGTGCGCTCGTAATAGGTGTTGAAGTGATAGGAGTAGCGATAGAAGTCGCGCTTCGCCGGCTGCTTCGGAACGTCCTTGCGATCGTCGACGCGCCACACCGGTGGCTGGTTCGCGAACCGCACGGTACCGGCCGGCGGCGTACCGGCGCAGGCGACGAGGAGCACGGCGAGCAGCGCGCGCATCAGTGATGCTCCATGCGAGAGTCGAACACCGGCTGGAACGACAGGAACGCGAACAGCCCGCCGTCGATCGAGCTCGCGATCTCCGCGCGCATCGACAGCCCCTTGCGGCTGTACGCCTCGATCCCGCCGCCGAAGCCGACGCGCAGGTTGTCGAGCGAGAGATCGTCGAAGCCGCTCCACACGCGCCCGGTGTCGACGAAGATCGACGGCGCGAGCCACGCCAGCGTCGCCCACAGATAGCGCACCTGACCGACGGTGGCGACGCGATCGCGGAACCGTCCGGTCTCGTAGCCGCGCAGCACGTTCGGGCCGCCGAGTCGCGGCAGCTCGGAGAACGACACCTCGTCGCGCGCACCGGTCACCGCCTCGCCGTAGAGGCGAAACTCGAGCACGCGCGGTCCCTCGGTGAGCCGGAAGAACCGCTGGAGGTCGACGCCGTAGCGTACGAAGTCCGGCTCGTCGTCGAGGCCGTGCTGGTGATCCGCGAAGCCGAGGAGCAAGCCGCCACCGCTGCGTACGCCGTGCATGTCCCACTTGCTGGCGCGCCGGCGGGTATCCCACGCGACCGTCAGCTCGTCGTGGAGATACGTGGTGTCGGTCATGAAGCCGGGCAGGGCGCCGACATCGAACACCGCATCGATCGAGTCTGACTCGTCGGTACCGTCGAACGTGCGGCGGACGATCGCCGACGTCGCGGTCACCGACAGGTGACGAGTCAGCTCGATGCGCGCGGTGGCGAGCCCTCGCAGCATGCGCGATCGGAAGCGCGTCGACACCGCGACGTCGCCGGTCAGCGGATCGAGCGTCATCGCCGGCGTGCCGACATCGGCGTTGCCGTAACCGAAGAAGCGATCGTTATCCCGCGCCTCGCGACGGCCTTCGATCCCGATCGCGACGGGGCCCCAGCGCCGAGACAACGAGAGATCCGTGATCCACTGGAACTGGCCGCCGAAGGCGACGCGCCCCGAGAACGTCTCGCGATCGACCAGGTTGTTGGTCTTGATGCGGGCGCCGATGTTGAGACCGAAACCGGTCTCGAAGAATGCGGTCGGGTAGATCGCGAGCTTCTTGTCCTCGGTCTGGAACGAATCGGCGACCTGATTGCCGACGCTGTAGCGATCCTGCAGGTAGATCATCTCGCTCACCGGGCGAGCCACGAGCTCGAGCGGCAGCCGCGGGATCCACAGGATCGCGCGACCGAGCTTGCGCGCCACGCCCTCCTCGGGTTCGTGATCCGTTCGCCCGCTCTCCTCGCCGGGAGCCGGGGCGCCGCGCACATCGCGCGCCGAGATCGGGGCCTCGGCGGGCGTACGCTCCACGGGCTCCGACCAGGGATCGCGAGGATCCGGGTCGGCGGCGGCAACGCCGGTCAGGAGCAGCAGCGCGGCAACGGAGCGCACGAGGAGGACCTCTTGCGCGCCACGTGCCAGCTCCGCCTAGGAAGATTTGCTAGCGAGGGATGACCATCGAGTCGAACTCGACGCCGGTGCCGTCGATCGCGTGGAGCACCATCTTGTCGGCGAACACCTCGCCGTAGACGAAGTGGATCACCTCGGCGGAGAACGCGGTGAAGCTCGACGTGCCGACCGGGCGCGTGCCGATGCCGCCACCGCCGGTGACCACGTAGGCGACGCCGTTCTGTGGCGTCATCCGCTCGTAGTTGTGATCGTGGCCGGCGAGCACGAGCTGGACGCCGTGCTTCTCGACCACCGGCGCGAGCTTCGCCCGCAAGCTGGTATCGGAGCCGTGATCGCCCGACGAGTACGGCGGGCGATGCATGTAGATGATCTTCCACGGCTGCTCGGTCGCTGCGAGATCGGCGTCGAGCCAGGCAGCTTGCTCGGTGTAGCTGGCCTCGGTGTCGAGCGCGACGAAGTGAACGTTGCCCCAGTCGTACGAGTACCACTTCTCGCCCGAATCACCGGGCAGCGAGAACACCGAGCGGAACGCCGCGCCCTTCGCGGTGTTGTACTCGTGGTTACCGGCGGCCGGGAAGAACGGGATGCGCGCGAACAGCTCGGCATAGATCCGGAACACCGTGCTCTCGAACTGACCGAGCTTGCCGTCGTTGTACGCGAGATCGCCGGTGTGGATGATCAGGTCGTACGGCACCGTGTACATCTGCTCGAGCAGCGCGCGCTGATCCGAGTTGTCGCCGCCGGAATCGCCGAACACCAGGAAGCGAACCGGATCCGGATCGGTCGCGAGCGGTGCGGTGCGAAAGCCGGTGCGCTCGCGCAGCACGCTGCCGTTCGCCACCTCGTAGCAGTAGATGGTGTCGGGCTGCAGGCCCCTGATCGACGCCCACATCTGGTGTTGACCCGTGAACCGCACGGCAGAGCTCTCGTCGATGCCGGGCGCGCTGCCGACCTTGGTGCCGTCGGGCAGCGTGATGTCGACGCGTTCGCCGTCGGGTGCGCTCGTCACCCAGCCGACCTTCGCCGACGTCGACGTCACCTGCTGCAGATACGGCGCTCGCTTGATCACGCTACCGGTCTCGGTGGCGCGGCCCGGACCGCACGCCGCATCGAGCGCGCTGATCGGTGAGCTTCGCTCCGCCGGGTTCGTGAGGTCACCTCCGCTCGGAGCGGAGACATTGCCGGACTGATTTCCCGCACACCCGGCGAGCGCGATCGCGAACAACAACGTTCTCATCGGTTTCCCCCGGCCCACTGTCTAGCAGCTCACGTTCGAACGTCTCGCATCGTGCTCGTGAGACACGACGAACCAGAAGCCATCGCAGGGCGGCACCACCGTTGCACCGAGCTTGTTCGATGCCCCACGCGCCGGAGATCGGAACAGCCCGGGTTTTTCTGATCGAGGCGCCATGATGCCGACGCGCCGCGTGCTGGCGCCGACCGCGATCCTGTTCGGGATCATGGTGGCGCACGCGATCCTCGAGACCGCGCGCGACGCGCTGTTTCTCGCAGAGCTCGGGCCGGCCAAGCTGGCGTGGGCCTATCTCGCGATCGCCGGGGCGGCGCTGATCGCCGTCACTGCATTTCGCAGGATCGCGAACGTTCGCGATCCCCGCGCGATGACGATCGGCTTCTTGATCGCGTCGGTGATCGGCACCTCGGTGCTGGCGGCGACCATCGCGATGGCGGACGGCGTGGTGTTCGTGCTGTACGTCTGGACGGGCCTGGTCGCCACGCTCGTGGTGCCGTCGTTCTGGACCATGATCGATCGCAGCTGGCGGATCACCGAGGCCAAGCAGGCGTTCGCGACGATCGGCGCCGGCGGCATCCTCGGCGCCATGGTCGGCTCGGCGCTGGCCGCGTTGATCAGCCGCGTGGTCCCGGCGACCTATCTGGTCGCGCTCGGCGCGATCGCGTTCGCGATCGTCACGGTGGTGGCGATGGTGCTGGCGCCGCGCCCGCTCGAGGTTCGCCCCTATCACCACCTGCTCGACACCACGCACAAGCCGCGCCGCGCCTACGTCCGCTGGATGATCGTGCTCGGGCTGGTCTCGACGGTCGCGCTGACGCTCGGCGACATGACCTTCAAGTCGACGCTCGCCCATCGCGTCGCCGACGAGGATCTGGCCTCGACGTTCGGCGCGATCTACGCCGGCCTCAACGTCGTCGGCCTGATCATCCAGCTCGTGCTGACGCCGCGCGTGCTCGGCCGGCTCGGCGTCGGCGGCGCGGCGATCGTGTTGCCGCTCGTGCTGGTGACCAGCGCGCTCGGCTTCGCGATGACCGGCGCCGTGATCGCGATCATCGCGCTCAAGCTCGGCGACGGTGGCTTGCGCCACAGCCTCCACCGCGTGGTCAGCGAGATCCTCTACGTGCCGCTGCCGGCGCGGAACCGCGATCGCACCAAGCCGATCGCGGAAGCCGTCGGTCAGCGCGGCGGCCAGGCGCTCGCGGCCCTGCTGGTGTTCGCGCTGATGGCCACCGGCGCCGATGTCCGCACCTTCGCGCTCGTCACCGGCGTGGTCGCCGCGGCGTGGCTCGCCACCGTCGCGATCGTTCGCGTCAGCTACATCCACCAGTTCCGCGACACGCTGCGCGCCGGCGAGATCCAGCGCGACGTCCGGTTGCCCGATCTCGATGCGACGTCGATCGACGTGCTCTCCGAATCGCTGTCGAGCCCCGACGAGGCGGAGGCGATGGCCGCTCTCGATCTGCTCGCGCGGGCGGGCAGGGTGCCGGCGCTGGTGCTCTATCACCCGAGCGAGGCGGTGGTCCGGCGAGCGCTGTCGCTGATCGCCCGCGACCCGCGACCGGAGATCGCGCGCGTCGTCGAGTACCTGCTCGATCACGCCGATCCGCAGATCCGCGCCGCCGCCCTCGCCACCGCGGCGCGGATCGGCTGTCACCTGGATCGCGTCGCCGCCGCCCGCGACCACAGCGATCGCGAGATCCGTGCGGCCGCGCTGGTGGCCTCCGCCGCGACTCCCGAGACCACCGCCGGGATCGCGGCGCTGCTCGCGGGCTCGCCCGACGATCGGCTGGCACTCGCCCGCGCGATCGCGTTCGCACCGCAACCC
>JAEYYY010000620.1 GCA_023430775.1 Pseudomonadota bacterium | reverse complement strand
GCTCGAGCGCGGTGGGTTTGGTGACGCGGATTGGTGGGATGACGACGCGCGTGGACTTCTGCGCGAGCGTCAGATCAGCGGCGCGCCACTGTGAATCACCGCGCGCGCGCACGAACACGGTGGCCTTACGGAGGAAGCGCTTCGGATCGGCGAGCACCTCGATGTCGAGCGGCACCGCATCGTCGGTCGCGAGGCCGCTCGGCCACGCGACATCGAGCTCGGGCGCGCCTTCCTTCTTGCGGGCGGTGCGCGCGGCTTCGAAGATCGAGGTGACCTCGGGCTTGATGCCGTAGTCGATCAGGTGGCCGGGATCGAGCGAGAGCAACATGTCGAACGCCGACCTCGAGGCCTGCGTGTCGGAGAGGAAGCCCGCGAGGATGCCGCGCTGTTCCCACAGCGTGACGTTGGAGGCGTGATCGACAGGCCCGCTCTTCTCGGCAGCGGCGAACGCGCGAGCTGCGCGATCCGGGTCGGCATCTTTGACTGCCGCCTCCACCTCGGCGACGAGCTTCGGCAGGTCGGCCCGCGCGACGCACGCAGAGCCGTTCCAGTAGTGGTCGGTGCTGCATGCCGTGCGCAGTGCCGTCAGCGTGCCGGTGGCCTTGGGGGGGCCACAGGCCGCCAGCGCGATGACAACCACGAACCGCATCCTGTTCGACGCTAACACGTGGCGATCAGACCCAGATTCACGTGCGGTGGTTAGCTCACAGGCAACGCGAGGAGCCGGCCACGCGCCTCGCGAATCCCCATCGATCGGCTGCTTGGGAAGCCAGCTCCCAGGGTGCAAACGCCAGTAACCACGAACCGTGCAGCCGTGGCCGCGATGGCACAGCCGGTGCTTTGGGCCCGGTTGCCATCCGCTTAGTCGCTTAGTTCGAAAGCTTAAAACTCATGAAGTCTCTACTTGCCGGTCTCGGTCTCGCGCTCGTCGGTTCTCAAGTGGTCGCCTGCGCGGATGCGCAAGATGACGTGGAGTGCCTCCCCGGCGATATCGACTGCGCCGATCCGATCGGTGGCGGCAAGGAAGACGCGTTCGACTTCACGAACGACCCCGCGCGGATGTCGCAGCGCTTGAACTATCGCCTCGCGGAGCTGCCGAAGAAGGGCCAGCGGACGAAGCCGGCATGGGCCGAGTCGCACCCGAACGCCGTCGGCAAGGCGCCGGTCGCGTGGGCCGATACCTACTGGCCGACCCGCGACGGTGGTCACAACACTCGCTTCCAAGGCCCGAACGAGAAGAGCCCGATCGAGAAGTACGACGCCGCCTTCAACAACGCACCCGGTTGCGAGACGCAGCCCGACTCGACGTTCGGCCCCAACGCGAAGACCGAGTGGACCGAGTACCTCAAGTGCGCGGGCCCGGCGACCAAGTGGCAGAGCGAGCGCTTCCAGAACGCCGGCGTCACGCATGACGGCATCGATAACGACAACGACGGCGAGATCGACGACATCGGCAAGGACGGCAACGTCGACGGCATGGCGACCTGGTGGGGCACCTGCCACGCGTGGGCGCCGGCCTCGATCATGCTGCCGGAGCCGCAGAAGTCGGTGACGGTCAACGGCGTCACGTTCTCGGTCGGCGACGTCAAGGCGCTGATGCAGAACATGTTCGACCGCACGAGCGCCATCATGGTCGGCGGTCGCTGCAACTCGGAGGAGATCAACCACGACCCGACGACGTCGGCGAACGACCCGTGCTCGGACCTCAACGCCGGCGCGCTGCACGTCGTGATCACCAACTTCCTCGGCATCAACAACCTGCCGCTCGTCGAGGATCGCACCCAGAACTTCGAGATCTGGAACCAGGCGGTGATGGGCTACGAGGTCACCAAGCAGGCGCAGATCTCGAACACCAAGGCCAACGAGTGCGTCGGTCACGAGCCGTCGAACAAGTGGTCGTACAATCCCAACGCGAAGAAGCTGATGGAAGTCCGCATGACCGTCGACTACCTGACGGAGAGCGGCGCCGAGGCCGGCCCGGTCGGCTTCGAGGACAACATCCGCTCGGACGACTACCACTACATCCTCGAGCTCAACGGCGACGGCAAGGTCGTCGGTGGCCGCTACTGCACCGATAGCGAGAACGACCACGTCGACTTCCTGTGGGCGCCGACCGGCTCGTTCAGCCCGTCGAACCCGAACGTCCAGGCGTCGAAGGTGAAGGAGCTCGTCGCGAAGGCGTTCCAGGACGAGACGCCGACCGGCCCCGAGAAGGTCTTCACCTCGAGCGGCACCGCTTCGATCCCCGACAACAACCCGACCGGCGCGTCGCTCGACATCGCGGTCAGCGGTCTCACCGGCAACCAGACGCTCGCGGTGTCGGTCGACATCACGCACACGTTCAGCGGTGACCTCACGATCGAGTTGCTGCGCGACGGCACCTCGGTGAAGACGCTCCGCCGCAACAGCGGTGGCAGCAAGAAGAACATCGTCGAGACGTATACGCTGTCGGCGGCCGAGCTCGGCAGCACGGTCAACGGTCGCTACACCCTCAAGGTGGTCGATAACGCGGCCCAGGACGTCGGCACCATCAACAGCGTGAAGCTCGCGTTCAGCGCGGCTCAGTAGCCGGCACCGTTTCGCTCGAAAGCGCCCTGGGGAGACCCGGGGTGTTGTCGTTTTCGGTCGGTGATCTGGCAGTTGCGAGGCGTCCGTGCTGCACTTTCGCCGTGCGCTACCTGAGGACGCTCGCGCTGATCTCGACTGTCTGTCTCGCTTGCGGCGGGAAAAAGGACGATGGCAAGTCGCCGGCCACGGACTCGCTGTCGGGCCTGCATGCCTCGGCCGACACCGTCCTCGACGAGCTCGTCCAGCTCGAGACCAAGCGCGATGTCACCTGCTGGACCAGCTTCCGGCAGCTCGACTGGTTCATCGCCGAGAAGAGCTACAGCGAGTTCGGCACGCTCGCGAAGATCACGGCGATGAAGGGCCTCGTCCGCGCGACCTGGGAGAAGGCGAGCGCGCAGGCGAAGGGCGGGGCGATCACCGAGGCCGATATCAAGGCGGCGGTGAAGTTGCCCGACATCAAGCTGTCGGGGCAGGTGCAGCAGAACCTCAGCACGTTCGCCAACGATATCGGCCTCAAGAACTTCACCGACTACCAGAAGACCGCCGAGCACACGCGCATGGTGCTCGCCGTGATCCAGGACGAGATGTACTCGACGGGTGGCGAGCCCAAGCTCAAGCCACTCGATCCCGCGGGTGTGCGCGCCTTGACCGATGCCGCGACCACGCTGTCGCTGATGATGCTCAAGGAGTCCGGCAAGGCGGCGGATGAAGCGAAGAGCACGATCATCGAAGGGCCGCACGTGCAGGCGGCATACAAGGCGCTGACGGCGCAGCTCGGCCTGTCGAACACGCCGCATCCGCGGCAGCCGTTGACCGGCGATCAGATCGCGCTGCACCTCCAGCCGGTCACCAAGAAGCTGATCGACAACAAGGTCGAGGCGCTGCTCGCGTTCAACAAGGGCACGCGCAACGTCGTCCAGGATCTCAACAAGGTGACGCGCATCCCGCTCACCCCCGAGGGCCTCGACGTGATGATGAAGCAGGCGCAGTCGTTCGTGCACTTCGTCGCCGCCGGCTTCGAGCCGATGCAGGCCGACAACTACCTCGACGACGGCTCGTACGCGAAGACCAAGATGATCCGCAAGCCGTACATCGACGAGGAGTGGGCGCAGAACGTGGTGATGCAGCTGTTCCCGCATCACATGCAGCCGAACGGCGACATCGACGTCAAGTTCGAGGTCAACCCGGGACCGGTGAGCGACAAGCCGCTGCGCGGGTTCTCGATCAAGCTGCTCGATCACGAGATGAACGGCGTGCGCGACTCCGCGATCCACTGGATCGCGATGCAGAACGTGTGGAAGGAGAAGCCCTACGCGATGGATCCGTTCGCGGCGGAGTACGTCAGCGAAGTGGTGTCGATGATGATCACGCTATCGATCCGGCGCGGCGAGGTGATCGCGAACGAGCTCGGCAAGAAGGAGATCGATGCCGACGTCGCGAAGCGCGTGCGCAGCCGGTCGTACGTCATGGTGCCGCCGGCCGAGATGCAGTTCGCGTCGTGGACCGAGGAGCGCAAGCAGAAGAAGGGCGCCGTCATCGCATCGGTGCCGGCCGCGCTGTTCAAGGACACGTCGAAGACCGCCGGCCTGCCGACGAAGTTCGCGACCTGGAACGTCGACCTCGACTCGGTCACCGCGCACGTCGAGCCGGACCTCAAGGGGCAGCCCGGACACGTCGAGCCGAATAAGGATCTGAAGAACCAGCCCGGACATGTCGGGCCGGACAAGGATCTGAAGAACCAGCCCGGACACGTGGCGCCGGACAAGGATCTAAAGAAGCAGCCCGGACACGTGGAGCCGGACAAGGATCTGAAGAACCAACCCGGTCACGTCCAACCGGACAAGGACTTGAAGAACCAACCTGGTCACGTCGCACCGGACAAGGATCTGAAAGGCCAGCCGGGACACGTGGCGCCGGACAAGGATCTGAAGAAGCAGCCCGGACACGTTCAACCGGACACCAAGGACATGCCGGGACACGTCCAGCCGGACACCAAGGGCATGCCGGGGCATGTCGAGCCGCCGAAGCTTGTCGTCGAGATGACCGCCGACGGCAAGACGATCATCAGCGGCAAGCAGATGACGGATGCCGAGCTCGATAACGTGTTCCGCGCGGCGTTCGCGCGCGACAAGACCGCCGCGATCGTCGTGATCGCACCGGCCAAGGGTGTGCAGAACGGCAAGGTCGTGGCGATGCTCGATCGGATCAAGAAGGCCGGCATCACCAAGATCTCGATCTCCGACCCGGCGATGCGGAACATCCCGGGTCACGTCGAGCCCGACCTCAAGGACATGCCGGGTCACGTCCAGCCGGACACCCAGAACATGCCGGGGCACATCGAGCCGCCGAAGTACGTCATCGAGCTGACCGTCGACGGCAAGACCGTGGTCGACGGCAAGGTGATGACCGACGACACGCTCGAGTACGGCGTCCGCGGCGCGTTCTCGACCAACAACACCGTCGTGGTGGTGATCGCACCGGCGAAGGGCGTGCAGCAGGCGAAGGTCGCGGCGCTGCTCGACCGGATCAAGAAGCTCGGCATCACCAAGATCTCGATCACCGATCCGGCGATGCGAAACATCCCGGGTCACGTCGAGCCAGAGGCGATGCCGGGTCACGTCGAGCCCGCGGGCTACGGCGGCTTCAACCTGCAGACGATCATGGGCGGTGGTATCGCCGTCGGAGATCTCAACGGCGACGAGTACCCCGACCTCTATCTCGCCGGCGAGGAGCTCGGAAAGCTCTACCTCAACAAGGGCCGCGCGGCGCCGGGCACGTTCACCGATGCCACGGCGGCGTGGGGCCTACCGGCGATCAAGGACGGCCACGGCACGCTGTTCTTCGATTACGAGGGCGACGGCGATCTCGATCTGCTCGTGCTGCGCAGCGAGCATCCCTCGGCGCTGTTCCGCAACGACAAGGGCAAGTTCACCGACGTCCACGCCGAGCTCGGCCTCGAGACCCATCGCGGCAGCCACGTCGCGCACGTGTTCGACTTCGATCGCGACGGCGACCTCGACATCTACATCGGCTACTACGGCAGTCACGCCTCGAACATGAGCCCGGGCACGTCGCGCAGCGTGCCGTCGCTCGACGGCCGCAACGGCTCGCCGAACCAGCTGTGGCGCAACGACGGCGGCAAGTTCGTCGACGTCGCGAAGCAGGCGAAGGTCGACGACGTCGGCTGGTGTCTCGCGCTCGCGAGTGCCGACATCGACTTCGACGGCGACCTCGACATGTTCCTCGCCAACGACTTCGGCGCCGACATCTTCTACAAGAACAACGGCGACGGCACGTTCACCGATATCACCGCTGCCACCAACACCGGCGATCGCGGCTCGGGCATGAACGCCGAGTTCGGCGACGTCAACGGCGACGGCAAGTGGGACATCTACCTGACGAACATCGACATGTTCAGCAAGAACATCAAGGTGATCTTCCCGCGCGACGATACGACGATCAACATCGACGACAAGCTGACCAAGGCGTTCCAGTACATCGCCGGCAACAAGCTCTACGTCGCGACCAAGGAGGGCGGCTTCCGCGCCGAGGAGAACCTCCGCATGGAGCCGATCGATCGCGGCTGGGGCTGGGACGCGTCGTTCTTCGATTACGAGAACGACGGCGACGACGATCTCTACATCACCAACGGCTGGATCAACGGCAGCTACGCCGGCAACCAGAAGAACCAGATGTACCTCAACGACGACGGCTTCCTCTATCTCGCGCCGCAGACCTCGCCGGAGGCGTTCCCCGGGAACACGCGCAGCGCCGCCGCGGTCGATCTCGATCTCGACGGCGACATCGACATCGTCGCGAACCAGTTCCGCCAGCCGCCGCGAGTGCTGATCAACCAGCAGGCGGCGAAGAACAACTTCGTTCAGCTGCGGCTCTCCACCACGAAGGGCAAGAACCCGCGCGCGATCGGTGCGCAGGTGACCATCACCGCGAACGGCAAGACGCTGCTCCGCCAGGTCACCGGCGGTCGCGGCTACATCAGCCAGGGCGACACGCTGGTCACGGCCGGCATCGCGAAGGCCGCCACGGTCGACGTCACCATCAAGTGGCCCGACGGCAGCGAGAGCAAGCACCCCGGACTGGCCGCGAACAAGCGCCACGCGATCGCCCAGCCATGAAGTACTTCCTCATCATCACACTGCTCGCCTGCGGCTCGCCCGATCAAGGTGCGAAGGTCGACGTCACGCAGCGGTTCATGGACAAGCTCGCCACCGAGAGCTATCCGCGCTGGCAGCTGAAGACCAACAAGAGTTGCCCGACGATCGACGAGCTGATCAGCGTGCTCGACAACGAGGGCAACGCCGATCCGTGGGGCAACCCGTACAAGCTGACCTGCGGCGAAGGATCGAAGATCCAGATCCGGTCGGCCGGCATCGACGGTCAGTACGACACTGCCGACGACGTGATCTCGCCACGCTCGACGAAGTGACGCTCGGCCGGCGAAGACCGACGAGATCCACGCCGCGAAGCTCGTCGATGGCGTGCTGGGGCAGCGGACGCTGAATCCGGCGCATCAGGCGATCGAGACTTCACACACTTGGCGAGCTCCGATGCTCGGTCTCTTTTCGGCGAGATGTCTAGACTGTCTAGACCGTCTAGACATCTCGCCGAAAAGGGACCACGGAGGAGAGCTCTCTAAGTGCTTGATTCGATCTGATCGCACGTGGCCCGGCGCACTGTCACCAACTCACTGGGCACCGCCACCGCCCAGCTTCCACCCGCTCTAACGGCGGCGTTTCGCCAGCCTCCGCTCGCGCGCGCGCCGGGCTTGCCGGGATTCCGGCTCGTCCGGGGCTTCGATGATCGCGCGGAGCTCGTCGGAGATCTCCGGCATCGGTGGCGGTCCGTATCGGATCACCGGCTTCTCGCCGCGTGCGCGCGCTGCCTGGCAGTCGGGACAGTTGTCCATCACGTGCTGCAGGTACTCGCGCGGGTCGACGCCTTCCGGCATCGGCTCGACCTCGTACTCGAACGGGCCAACTTTGTGTTTCGTCTTCATGGGCGCGCGCATCGCCCGCTCGCGACGACGGTTGCGAACGATCTTTGGCCGACGCCCATCCGGACGTCACCGATCTGCAACCTGCGAGGATTGTTAACTCAGGCGAGCGGCCAGCGGATCTGCGCGGCCGCGCGAGCGAGCGTCGAGGTGCTCGCGCGCGCCGAGGCGTAAGCGACCTCGGCGGACTTCGCCATCTCGTCGAGGTCGCTCTCGTCGACCCGGATGCCGTGCCGCGTGCGGTCGAGCAGGGAGACGAGCCTGCCGTACTCCAGTTCCCCCTGACCGATACGAACCTGGAACTGGTCCGGCGTGCGGCCGGTGTCGCGGAGCCGGACGTGCCGGA
>JAEYYY010000564.1 GCA_023430775.1 Pseudomonadota bacterium | reverse complement strand
CCGTGGTGCCGTGCGATCCGGCGGAGCTGCAACCTCTCATCGATTACCTGCGAGCCGGCGAGCAGCCGACCGAGGCAGTCGCATTTCCGCGCGGCACCGTGTTGCCCGACGGCCGCCTCGATCTGTGCAAGCAATCGATCGGTCCCGATGGCGCGCAGCGCGTGCTCGAGGCACTCGGCGGCACCAGCATTCGCTCGATCCTGTTCGGCACCGGCGCGATCGGCAACGATGGCGCACGCGCGGTCGCGGCCGCCCTCGATCGCGGCGTCGAGCTCGACACCGTCTATCTCGGCTGCAACAAGATCACCGATGTCGGTCCGCTCGCCGAGGCCGTCGAGCGCAGCAAGGTCGATGCGCTGTGGCTCAAGCGCAACCCGCTCGGTGAATCCGGCGGCAAGCGCCTCGCCGAGGTCATCGCGCACGGCGGTCCGCGCGTCCTCGATGTCTACAACTGCGAGCTCGGCGATGCCGGCGTCGTCGCGATCGCCAAGGCCCTCGCCTCGCCCACCTGCCGCGTCGAGCACGTCTACCTCGGTGGCAACGCCGCCGCTGCCCTTGCCGCCGAAGCGATCGGCGAGCTGCTCGCGACCACCACGCGGCTGCGCTCCCTCCAGCTCTCCGCCAGCCGGTTCGCCGACTGCAGCGGTCCCATCGCGCGCGGCCTCTCCCACAACCGCTCCCTCGAGGAGCTCGGCCTCGCCTCGTGCGGCCTGTCTCCCGACGGTGGCCGTGCCGTCGCCGACGCCCTGACGCGCCACCCGAAACTGCTGCGCCTCGACCTCGCGGTAGCGCCGTCCGCCCGCGCGCTCGCCGAGCTGCCGAACCGGATCGGCGACGCCGGCGCTCCTGCCCTCGCCGACCTCATCCGCGCCAACGGTCCGCTCGCCATGGTGGACCTGCGCGAGAACTCGATCACGTCGCGGGGCGCTTTCCCGATCCTCGAAGCGCTGCACTCCAACGAGCATCTCGTCGAGCTGCACCTCCACCACCGCGTCGCGCGCACCATCCGCCGCTCGATCCGCGCCCGTCTCGATGCCAACGCCGCCCGCGCGCCGAAGCCGCCGATGCCGCCGCACGTGGCCGCGATCCAGAGCGTCTACCGCATCGTGCCTCGCTCCTGATCCACCGTCACAACCGCCGATGCCGCACGTGGCCGCGATCCAGAGCGGCTACCGCACCGTGCCTCGCTCCTGATCCGCGGCGATCCATAACGTCGACCACACCCTGCCTGGCACCTAATTAGAACAGAGTCCGAATTTCGGACGCTCTGACATTCGCGTCACACCCGACTGTCAGGGATGTGACAATCGAGCGCCGAAACCGCCTCGATTTGTCCGCCACACGGACACGCTGCGCATATCGCGCAACAATCGAGTCGGACTTGATCGGCGGTTGTGAACTGGTTCGAGACCACCGGCCGGACGCCACGCAGCCGCGCACCCGCCGTTACTCGACCTCGCCTGCAGCAACCGGGGTCCCCGCAATAGCCGTGCATCGCGCGACGTTTGTCCCGAAGTGCACCTCCACCGGGTCACATCCAGCGCCCCCTCTTTCGGGTTTCGTCTGGACCGTCTGGACATCACGACCCGACGTCTAGACATCGCGACCCGACGTCTAGACCGTCTAGACATCTCGCCGAAAAGGAGGACCACACGAGGGCTCGTCTAACTGCGCATTCCTGGTGTGCTCGCTGTGGTCAGGTCCGGCCCAGCGCATCGGCGAACATGATCCAGCGAGTCGCGTTGCTGCTGGTGCGCGGTCCATACTGGACGAGGCCGTGAGCGACATGCCCGACCTGCCCGAACCGGGTGATCTGTTCGCGAGCCGCTATCGGATCGCGAGCCTGCTCGGCAAGGGCGGCTTCGGGGCGGTCTATCAGGCACGCGACACCTCGCTCGAGCGCGACGTCGCCCTCAAGGTGCTGTTGCGCACCACTGACGAGCAATCGCTCGCCCGCTTCCTTCGCGAGGCACGCGCTTCGGCCGCACTGGCATCCGAGCACGTGGCCACGGTGTACGAGGTCGGCTCGACCGGCGATGGCCCTTACATCGTGATGGAGCTGCTGCGCGGCTGCGATCTGCAGGACGAGCTCGACGATCGCAAGCGTCTGCCGATCGCCGAGGCCGTCGATCACGTGCTGCAAGCCGCACTCGGCATCGCACACGCGCACGCGCGAGGCATCGTCCATCGCGATCTCAAGCCGCGAAATCTGTTCGTGGCTCGCCGCGAGGATGGCACCTCGGTGCTCAAGGTCCTCGACTTCGGCATCGCCAAGTCGACCGCGACCGACCTGACGCAGACCGGCACCACGCTCGGCACGCCACGCTACATGGCACCCGAGCAGCTGCGCAGCGCACGCACCGTCGATGCGCGGACGGATGTGTGGGCGCTCGGCGTGGTGCTCTACGAGCTGGTCTCGGGCAAGCCGATCTTCGACGGCGAGACCGCCACGCAGCTCGCGGTGTCGATCGTGATCGAGCCGCACGTCAAGCTGCGCGCTCGCGATCCCGAGCTGCCCATCGAGCTCGAGGCGGTGATCGATCGCTGCCTCGAGAAGGAGCCCGACGCTCGGTTCGCCGACGTGCACCGGTTCGCCATCGCGCTCGCACCGTTCGCCACCGACGCCGGCAAGACCCTGGTGCCCCGCATCGAGCGTGCGCTCGGTGATCGCGCATCCGGTGTGATCGAGAAGTCGACGGCGATGGCCGGGGCGGAGACCCTCCAGGCCACACCTGCCGACGCCACGATCGCGAGCGACAGCGCCACGAAGCCAGGCACCGAACGAACGGTCGCGGCCGGCGACACACGGCAACACGCAGCGAATGACGACCAGCGTCGCGATCCGGCCGCCACGAAGCCGCTGCCCGACGAGGCCGAAGCGGCCAACGATGGTCGCCGGGCAGCAACCGGATCGAAGCGCTCGGCCGACGCCGACAACCACCGTGGTGATCAGCCTACTGCCGCAGCGAATGGCCGTGATCGCTTGACCGACAGGCCGACTCCTGCGAACCGCGTCGCGATCATCGCGCTGCTGATCGCAGGCGTGGCGATCGCGATCGCAGTGGTCATCTGGCAGCGCAGCCCGAGCAAGACCTCGAACGATGCGACGCATGTTGCTACTGCGACC
>JAEYYY010000557.1 GCA_023430775.1 Pseudomonadota bacterium | reverse complement strand
GCGAGAGCAGTGGCGCGATCGCCGGCACCGTACGCCGCGACCGCCCGGTAGTGATCGACGCGCGCGACCTCGGGATGCTCGGACCCGAGCGTGGCGACGAGGAGCGATCGCGCACGCGCCAGGACGTCGAGCGCCTCGCCCCAGCGGCCTGCTCCGGCGAACAGCGCACCGAGGCCACCGAGCGTGTAGCCGACCTCGAGCTGCTGCTCGTCCCGCGTGAAGATCGCGACAGCCCGCTCGTACGCCCGCTGCGCTTCGTCGACGCGGCCGAGATCGTCGAGGATCGTCGCGAGGGCGGCGAGGTCGGCGGCGACCGATGGATGGTCGGCACCGAGCAACGCCTCGCGCAGCTTCACCGCCGCACGAGCGAGTGGCTCCGCGAGGTCGGGCCGGCCGCGCGCGTGCGATAGCCCGCCGAGGTTGTGCCACAGGGTGGCGACCTCGACCGAGCGACGGCCCACGCTCTCCGTCGCGATCGCGAGCGCTCGCGCGTAGCAGCGCTCCGCCTCGTCGTAGTCGCCGGCGTGCTTCGATGCGACGCCCAGCGCGTTGAACAACTCTCCGAGCTCGGCGTCGTGCTCGCCGAGCGATCGCTCGAGAGCGGCAAGCGCTGCCGTCGCGGTCCGGCAGGCGAGCGCGTGGTCACCGCGCCGGACAGCAGCCATCACTCGACGTGCAACGGTCCGCGCTTCGCCTGTCACCCGCGCTTGGCCTGTCATCCGCGGCGCCGCGGCTTCGGCACGACGCGCAGACGCTTGTGGTTGTGATTGGCGTCCCAACCGCCGCGCTGGGTACCTCCGCCGGTGGCTTGCTCGAGCACGTTCTCGGGGACGGGGCGGATCGGAAGGGGCTTCTTCGGCGGCTTGCGCTTCATTGCGACGACAGGGATCGCAAGTCTCGGGCCGTCGAGAAGCCGCCGGGAACCTGCCGGAATGACGGCGCCAGCGGATCGCCTGGCCGGTCGAGGACAGATCGTCCACGCAATTCGGCCGGACGGTCTCGCGTACGATTGCGCGAGATGTGGACATTTCATGGGGAGGCCCCGGCGTCGTGGACCGACTTCGAGGAATCACAACGCCATGGCGCGACGGTGATTCCGGAGATCGAGATTCGCTTCGCGAGCGAGCCCGATCGTGAGGCGCTCACGAAGCTCGCCGAGCTGGTGGAGCGGCTCGCGCCGCGCACCGGTGCCGTGCTGTGGTCCGGCCCGTTCTCGTTGTGGCCGTTGCCGGGGACCAGCCTTCGTCAGACCGCGGCGCTCGCGCGCGCGTTCGCGACCGCCGTGGACGCGATCGCGCCGGTGCGCGAGGTCGTGTTCTTCGCCGGGGCGTCGGCGTCGCTCGATTCCGGACCCGCCTGGCCGCGCTCGACCTTGCGCGTGATCGATCGCAGCTTGCCGCAGCCCGCGCCCGACGCCGCGTTCGATCGCGCGCGAACGGAGATCCGGGCCGCGCGCAGCCCGTCGCGCCTCTACCGGCTATCCCCTCCGAGCGAAGTTCCCGGCCTCGCGGAGGCAATCGCCGCGCGTGGCGTGACGCGGGTCGACGAGCACGGCGAAGAACACGCGTTCGTGCGCGTCACGCGCGAGAAGCACGGTACGAGCGCGGCTCCGCTGTACGACGAGATCGGTCTCGTTGCGGGCGGGCAGTGGGCGTATGTGAAGACCTTCGCCACCGAGGAGGACCTGACGAACCCGCGGTTTTCGTTCGATCCGGTACTGCGAGTGCTCGGCTATCGGCCGAAGCAGACGATGAGCCAGATCGCGGATGCCTTGCGGCAACAGCACCTCGCGACCGCGTTCCCGTTTCGCGCGCTGTTGCTCGAGGCGCTCGCACGACCGGAGCTGACTCCGAGACTGCTCGACTGGATCGGGCCCGACCTCGTGCCTCTGGACGCGGAGCTGCGCGCCTTGCTCGAGCCGCACCGCACGTCGCAGCCGCAGGTCGCGGCCGTGCTCGATGCCAAGGCCGTCAAGAAGAAGAGATCGAAGAAGTAACGCTCGGGCAACGGGGCAGGCACGTGCACAACTTGTGGTGGAGCATGCTGAACCGCCCCGACGATGCGCGGCTCGCACCTGGAGTGACCGAGATTCCGAACAACAGCCACTCGCGATCGGCGAGACCGTCGCTCGCTGCTCCGTTAGCGAGGGCTCAGCCGAGGTCGATCTCGCGCACGTTCGGATGCTCGAACCACGGAAAGACCGGTCGCTTCGCTGCCTCGGTGGTCGTCGTCGAGCGCGTGATCCTGACGACCTCGAGCACCGGTGTGGCCTCGATCAGGCGCTGGGTCAGCTTGCTGGACACGATCGCCGTGCGCCGGCGTGACGCGCTCGTGTGGTAGTGGACGTGCAGCGAGCGCAGCCACGGATGCGTGCGCCTGTTCAGTGTGCCGATCCCGGTGGTCAGGTGCTTCTCGCCACCGCGGATCGTGACGTGGCGGAGATACGGGCCGAGCGGGCTGTCCATCAATGCGCGCTCCGCAGCGAGGCGCGCGCCGCTGACGGCGTCGATGCGGACGTTGCCGAACCCGTACTGGAAGACGTTTCGATCGTCGCGCAGAAACGGCTCGGCCGCGTCGCCGAGCAACGCGACGAGTAGCTCGCGCCGCCGCGCAGTCAGCGCTTCCCCTGGTCCGAAGCGAGCGATTCGTTGATCGATCGTGATCAGCTCGCCCCGCGGATCGTCTTCCGCTTGCAGCAGGTCGGCGTAGACCGCCAGGTTCTGGTCCGAGAAGTCCTGCGCGAGTGCAGCCTCGAGATCGAGTCTTGTCTGTTCCATGGTGCGCTTGGCTCGCCGCTCGGAGGTGCACGCCCGTGGTCTACTCGGCGCATCACCGCCGACACAGATACGGATCGCCGCTTTCGCCGCGCAGAGGTTAGCGTCCTCTGGGTCCTGTGGCTGTCGTACGGTGCGTTCTACTTCTGCCGCAGCAACCTGTCTGCCGCGGTTCCGGGACTCGAGCAGGATCTCGACCTCACCAAGACCGAGATCGGGTGGATCCTCGGCTCCTTCAAGCTGCTCTACGGCATCGGCCAGCTGATCAACGGCCAGATCGCGGAGCACGTGCGTGCTCGCCGCCTGCTCGCGCTCGGCATGTTCGGGTCCGCAGCGGTCACCATCGTGTTCGGCTTCGCGACCGGGTTCTACCTGCTGCTGTTCTTGTGGGCGGTGAACGGTTACGCACAGTCATTAGGCTGGTCGCCGACGATGCGCGTCGCGGCGAACTGGTTTCCGTCGACCCGGCGCGGCCGCGCGATCGCGATCATCGGCACCGGCTACCAGCTGCTCGGCAGCGTGACGATCGTCGTCGCCGGTTGGTCCGCGGAGTGGTTCGGCTGGCGCGGCGCGCTGTTCATTCCCGCCGCGCTGCTCGTCGCGTCGGGCATCCACATGTTGTTCGCGCTTCGCGAATCGCCCGACCGCGCGCTCGCAGCAACGACCACGACGACAGCGGAGCGCGGAACGTGGCGCGACAACCTCGTCGCGACGCTGACCAACCGACGACTCTGGCTGCTCGCGCTCGCCCTCGGCCTGCTCAACGCGTGTCGCTACGGCTTCCTCGACTGGGGCGTCACGCACCTGATGGAGGTCCAGGAGGCCGGGGTCGGCGCGTCGGCCCTGAAGTATGCCGTGCTGCCCGCAGGCGGCATCGCCGGCACGCTGCTCTCCGGCTGGGCTACCGATCGCTACTTCGGCGGGCGACGCGTGCCCGTGATGATCGCGATGCTGCTCGCGCTCGCGGCCCTCGCGCTCGCCTACGACGAGGTGATTCGCACCAACGTGGTCGCGTCCATCGTCACGCTCGCGGTGATCGGCGCGCTGATCTTCGGGCCACAGGTCTTGCTCGTCGGAACGACGCCGGTCGATCTCGCGAAGCGCGGCACCGCGGCGGCGGCGTGCGGGTTCGTCAACTTCACCGGCTACCTCGGTGCCGCGGCGGGCGATCAGGTCACCGGCTACCTCGTCGACACCTACGACTGGCACGCGGCGCTGTGGTTCTGGGCAGCATGTCCGTTCGCGGCGGCCGTCATCGTCGCGCCGCTGTGGAACGCGGGACAAACCGGAGCTGGGTCAGACGCAAGTTGATCAAGTTGGCGCGTCCGAGTGTCGGACAAATCGGGAGCCGCTCGCGGAGCAACGGGGTCAGACGTAAGTTGATCAAGTTGGCGCGTCCGAGGTCCGGACAAACCAGGAGTCACGCGAGGCAAGTGTGGCAGGAGCAACACCACGTGCAACGAGACGATCTCGCGCGAGGGAGTAACTGGGTCAGACGCAAGTTGATCAAGTTGGCCCGTCCGGCTAGATCTAGACGCCTCCCGCTACGCCCGCGACCAGCGTGACGTCGCCACCCACCTTGCGTTCGTCACCGGGAGAAATCCAACTGCCCACGCTCCGGCAGTATCGCGCGCGAATCCGCCAACAACCGTTACGAGCGGCGTCGTGAATGAGCGCGGTTGACGTGGGAGCAGTGATCCAGTGCTTCTGTCCGTGTACCGGCGGGCTCACTTGAGCTACTTGCGTCTGACCCCGTTTGCGAACTTGAGCTACCTGCGTCTGAACCGGTCTCCGCGCTGTGGTTCTGGGCCGCGTGTCCGTTCACGGTCGCCGTCATCGTCGCGCCGCTGTGGAACGCGGTTCGCGGCGATCACGCTGCTTCCAGGGAGTGAAGCGGGTTACGCGCAAGACAGATGGGTCAGGCGCGAGCAGGCGATCGGCACGCTGGAGCACCGGCACGAGGTCGCGTGCCAGACGAGCACCCCGGCTACCAACGCGAGCGCGGAGAACGTGATGAGGGCCAGCTCGTAGCCGGCCGCGACGTAGAGCCAGCTCGACAGAGCCGGGGCGAGCGCACGAGCGAGGCTGGAGATGAAGTTGTAGACGCCCAGTTGCTGCGCGACGTGATCCGGCGCGATCCGCACGACCACGGCCGCACGAAGCGTGGTGAGCAGACCGGCGCCGGCGCCGAACAGCACCACGAAGCTCGCGAGTGCGTAGATCTCGGGTGCCGCGAGCAGTGCGATCAGTCCAGCGGCGACGAGGAGGAACGGAATCGATCCGTCGTGTCGGCCGAGCTCCCCGTTGCGCCGCATGAACCACAAGCGGCCGATCACCTGTAGCGGCGCGAGCAACGCGAGCACGATCGAGGCAGTCCCGAGCGAGAGCGAACGATCGGCGAGAAGCATCAGGCCATTGACGACCACGGCGGTCGTCGCGAACGCTCCGAGGGCGAAGGCGATCGCGAGGCCGATCGAGATCGGTGTGGTGGCAGAGCGCGACGTCTGGTGAGCCGCCACGACCGGCAGCCGCGCGTGGACACGTATGGTGTGCACCGCGAGCAGCGCCGAGAGCAGGAGCAGCGTCGTTCGCCAGCCACAGGCATGGCCGAGCAACGTGGCGGCCGGCAGCGCCCACAGTGCCGCCCAGCCTCCCCAGAACGTGACGATCTGGATCGCACGTGTCCGTGCGAGCGGACTCGTCGTCTGCGCCGACACCGCCGCGAACGCGGGTTCGTAGAGCAACGCGGCGTGCGCTGCACCGAGCAGGGTGAGCCCGCCGAACGCGATGGCTGCGCCGGGGCTCGCCGCGATCACCAGCAACGCGATGCTGGCGGTGATCGAGCCGACAACCATCGGCGCTCGTGCACCTCTGCGTTGAATCCATCTCGCGACCGCGAGCGAGGCGACGGCGTTGAGGACCAGGCCGGCGGTCATCGCGATCGAGAGCACCGACATCGAGGTTTCGAGGTCGGTGCTGATCGAGGGAAGCAGCGGCGGAATCGCGTAGAACGTGGTTCCCCACGCGACGAGCTGCGCGATGCCGATCGCGTGGCTGGATGGTGCGCGCGCGGTCATCACGCGCAGCAGCTGGTGGAAGCTTCGCGTGGCGCGGGTGCGCAGCACGAGGCGTGCTTCGACGGCGTCGGCGCGCAGCACGAGCCACCGCGCGAATCGACCTTGCAGACGCCGGTCTCGGGAAGCAGGAGCTGGACCTCGCGAGCGGCGGCTTCGTCGCCATCGAGGAGCGCCACGACCGAACGCACCTGCTCGTAGCCGGTCAGCATCAGGAACGTCGGGGCACGTCCGTAGCTCTTCATGCCGACGATGAAGAAGCGCTGCTCCTCGGGATGCGCCAGCTCGTAGGCACCGTGCGGCGGGACGGTGCCGCACGAGTGCAGGTTCGGGTCGATCAACGGTGCGAGCACCGACGGGCTCTCCACGATCGAGTCGAGTGCGAGACGCAACTCGCGCAGGAAGTCGAGGTCCGGCCGGAAGCCGGTCGTCGCGATGACCTCGTCGATGCCTTCGATCGAGTCACCGGCGCCGTGCACGGCGAGCCTGCCGTCGTCGCGGCGTTCGAGCTTCTCGATCGAGAACCGGGTCTTGATCGTGATGCGTCCACCGTCGAGCAGTCGCTGGACGGCCTGGCCGAGGGCACCGCGCGCGGCGAGCTCGCCGCGACCGCCGCCGCCGAGCTCGGGTGCATCCCGACGGATCGCCCACGTGATCCGGGTGCGCGGTGCCGTCCACGAGAGCGTCTCGAGATCGAGCAGGGCGTTGAACGCCGAGTGGCCGCTGCCGACGACGAGCACGTGCTTGCCGGCGTACGCCTCGCGCCGCCTGCCGAGGATGTCGGGGATGCCGTAGCTGATCCGGTGCGCCACGGAGCGCTCGCCGAGTGCCGGCAAGCCATCGGCGCCGAGTGGGTTTGGCGCGTGATACGTGCCCGACGCATCGATCACCGCGCCGGCGAGGATGCGGTCGTCGCCGCCGGGGCCCTCGATCCGGACGACGAACGGGCGCGCGCTGCGATCGGGTGTCTTCATCTTGTCGGTGCCGAGGCGACTCACGGCGATCACGCGCGTCTTCAGCCGGAGCCCGGCGGCGATCTGCGGCAAGCGAGCCAGTGGCTCGAGGTAGGCGTCGACCAGCTCGTTGCCGGTCGGGAACGCCTCTTCATCAGCCGGCGGCGTCCACCCCGCGCCGGCGAGCAGCGAGCGTGCGGCGGCATCGATGTTGTACTTCCAGGGCGAGAACATGCGCACGTGACCCCACGCGCGCATGTTGGCGCCGATGCGAGCGCCGGCCTCGAGCACGATCGGACGATGACCGCGCGCGACCAGATGCGCGGCAGCGGCGAGGCCC
>JAEYYY010000481.1 GCA_023430775.1 Pseudomonadota bacterium | reverse complement strand
GCACGACGTCGAGGATCGACCGCGTCGGTCCCACGATCGGCTCCTTCGCACGTAGCGCGGCGAGCGCGTCGACCACCTGCGGCACCTGCTCGGACCTGTCGACGGCTATGAACGTCTGGCCGGCGAGCCCGGCGAGGCCACGACCGAACGTCTCGTCCGATAGCCCGAGCCACGCGCGCGCGGCGACCGCGTCGGGAGCCTGCGAGCGCAGCCTCGGGAGGTCGTACTCGAACGGATCGTCGGCGATGTATCGCGCGGTCACCACGACCGCACCGACCGTCAGCACGCCGGCGACACCGATCGCGATCGCCGGCTTCTTGAACGCGAACAGGCCGACCACGGTGCGGCCGTAGATCGCCGAGGGCTGCCGGGTGACGTTGCGCGCGAACCGCATGATCAGCAGCGGCAACATCACGTAGGAGCAGATCCAGCACACCAGCATGCCGCCGGCGCCGATCACCGCGAAGTCGGCGAAGCCGCGGAACTCGGTGGCGGCGAGCGCGCCGTACGCGATCGCGGCGCCGAGCGAGGCGACGAGGGTAGGGCGCAGCGTGCCGGCGAGCGCGGCGGCCATCGCATCCTCGACCGTCCTGGTCCGCCGCTCCTCGAGGTAACGCGCGAGCAGCAGGATGCCGTAGTTGACGCCGTTGCCCGCGATGATCGCGCCGAGGAACGCCGTCGCCGCGTTGAGGTGGCCGACGGTGAGCGACGCGACACCGAACGCGACCAGCGTCGCCGCGACGATGTTGATGCCGACGAGGATCAGCATCCGAAGGCTGCGCAGATAGGTCACCAGCACGAGGCCGACGAGCAGCATCGTGATCAGGCTCGACATCACCATGCCGCGCGTCAGCGCACCGTGCTCGGCGACGGTCACCGCCGGGCCACCCGCGAAGCCGATCATCACCGACGGATGCTCGCTGCGGATCTGCGCGGCCAGCCCCTCGAGCTTCGCCATCAGCCGGAGGTCCTTCTCGACATCGGTGCCGCGAAACGCGGTCTTGATCACCAGCACCTGGATGCGGCCATCCTTCGACACCGCGCGCTCGAGCGTGGCCAGCTGCGCTTCACCGGCCTTCTGCTTCGCGCGCAGCTCGTCGAGCTTCCGCGTATCGCGCGGCGCATCGTCGAGATCGACGAGCATCGGGTTCGCGCGCGCCTTGGCGGCGGCGACCTCGTCCTCGAGCACCGAGCGCGCGAGCTTCAGATCCTCGAGCGGGATGTAGAGGTGGCGATGGTCGCCGACGAGCTGGCGAAGCTCGCGGTCGTCGCCCTCGATGCGTTGCACGAGCTCCGGGCCGATCGCCTCGACACCCGCGTACGCCTTCTTGCCCGCCACCTCGCGACTCGCCGGATCCGGCGCGACGACGAGCATCAGCATCGTGTCCTGCGCGGGCATCCGCTGCGCCAGTCGCTCCGCCTCGCGCACGCTCGGCGCATCGGCCGGCAGCAGGTACGCGAAGTCGGCACGCAGCGGCAAATGGAAGATGGTCAGGTACGCCGACAGCGCGACGGTGAGTACCGATCCGAGAGCGATCCACCGCGACCGGCGAGCCAGCCAGCCAACGTAACGAGCACTGCGAGCCATAATGGTCGAACCAGGCAAGGTGCATGCCGCGGCATGTCGAAGCCGTCTGCGGGCACGACCTGGCAAACCCAGGTCGATCTGATGACTCTTGAACGCTCGGGCTGGGGGACAATCGCCAGGTGCTGGTCGAGGTCAACTCTCGCCGCTTCGCGCTTCCGCACGAGTGTCCGTGTTGCGGTGCGGTCCCCGATGCCGAGCTCGCGATCGCGCTGACTGCGATCCCGAATCGTCCGCTCGCCACCGACACGGCGCGCTCGATCCTGTTCCCGTACTGCCAGCGCTGCATCGGCCACGTCACCCGCTGGGAAGCAGCCGGCGTGGCGTCGGCGGGCGTCATGCTCGTCGGTCTGATCGCCGGGATCGCGCTCGCGTTGACCGTCCATCTCGGGGTCGGCATCGGCGTCGCGGCGGTGGCGGCGCCGATCGCGTACGCCGCGCGCGAGGTCCGCCGCCGCAAGGCGAAGGCAGGCTGCGGCGAGTCGTGCGTCGGTCCGGGCCGCGCGGTCACGTACCTCGGCTGGTCGGGATCGACGTCGGGGTTCGACTTCGATTCGCACGCGTACACCGCGCGCTTCGCCGAGGCGAACCCGACGAACGTGGCGTCACCGAGCCCGGCGCTCAGCAAGCTGCTCGAGGGTCATCGCGTCGCGCGGCTCGCGGTGCCGACGCCGGCGGCGAGCGTCGTGGTGCCGCCGCCGGCGACGCTCGCCGACTGGGTCGCCAAGCTCGAGGCCTCGGTCGGCGCGGTGTCCCGGCGCGCCACCCTCGCGCGCGCCCTCGATGCGCTCACCGATCTCGCCGAGCGCCAGCTCGTGATCATGAAGGCCAAGGATCTCGAGATCGCCGCGCTCGATCTCGCCGGGCTCGATCCGCTCCAGCAGCGGCAGCGGATCGAGGGCGCGATCGCCGAGGTCCGCGCCGACAACATCCCCGAGGCGCTGCAGGTCGCGATCCTCTACGACCTCGAGAATCGCCTCCGAAAATGAAACGAGCCGCTTTCGCGGCCCGTTTCACCCGGCACCACCCAGTCGCCCGAGTGGGATCTTCAAACCCGGAAGGTGACCTTACAGCGACTCGAGGTACTCGACGAGGTCGGTCAGCTCGGTCTGTGACAGGGCCGACGTCGCGCCGTGGAGGTCGCCGCCACCGCAGGTGGTGAAGCGATCCATCAGCGTCTTCGCGCAGCCATCGTGCATGAACGGCGCGCGGGCACCGACGCCGAGGAGGCTCGGCACCTTGAACTTGCCGCCGGTGCCGACGTTGACGAGCTGGTTGTTCGTGAGGATGTCACCGTTGTGGCAGCTCGCGCAGCCCGACGACTCGAACAGCGCCTTGCCGCGGAGCGCGGCCTCGGCGTTGACGACGGCCGGCGGCGGCGCGGGGATGCGGTTCATCCACGGGCCGAGCGCGGCCTTCTGGTTCTCGGTGAGGAAGCCACCGGCCATGCGCGTCGAGAACACGTCGTCCATCAGCTTGGGCAGCGTGGCCTCGTCGCCCGCCCAGTGGTACGGCGCGCGCTCGAGGATGTTGCCGGCCACGCTCTGCGTGCGGCGTGCACCGAACTGAGCGAAGTTCCAGACCAGACCGTCGTCGCGGCCTTCCGGGTGGCACGAGGCGCACGACAGGCCGATCGCCGTCTGGCGGTGGAACACGTCGCGGCCCGGATCGAACGCCGCGGCGCCCGGCAGGCTGATGATGCGCGGCGAGCGCATGCTGCCCTGCGGCTGGACGACGATCGCCGGCGCTTCCGGGTAGAACACGACGAGGTCACCGGCCGGCGTCCACGCGACCGAGGTCGGCGTGCCGAGGCGCGGGCTGTCGTCGCACTGGCCGTCACCATCGTTGTCGGTGCAGCAGCCGCCGACATCGGGCGGCACGCCGCCACCGGGAGCGTCTTCGCCTTCGAACGGCGGCGGGGTCGGCGTCGGGGCTTCACCCTCCTCGCACTTCGGCGGATCGGGCGGACGGCACTCGTCCTGATCGGGGTTCTCGAGTGCCGACAGCGGCACGACCTTGACGTTCTTCGCACCGGCGACAACCAGCGCGAGCTTGTTGACGGTGGTGCTGACCGCGATATCGACCGGCAGCGCGCCGCGACCGATCTGACCGACCGCGACGGGCTGCTCGCCCGGACGGATCATGGTCACGCCATCCTCGACGGGCGCTTCACCGCAGCCACCGCCGTAACCGCCGGTCTGCTCGGCGTCGAGCGTGTCCTTGGTCTTGCGCTGGTGGGTCATCACGATGCGGCCGTCGCTCATCGCGATCGTGCGCCACGCGGTGGAGGCCGCGGCCTGGACCGTGCCGTCGCCGTCGACTTCGACGGGGATCGGTTGATCGAAGCCGCCCTGATCGAAGCGCGACACCGTGGGCGGGAACGCGCGGTTGACGATGTTGCCGCCCGCATCGATCGTGAGGATCTCGGCGGTGCGGAACTTGGTGACGACCAGGCTCGTGCCCTGGACGATCACGTCGCGCAGGTCGCGCTCGAGGCGCAGCGAGCGAACCGGAGCAGCGCCTTCGCCGAACGAGACGAGCTCGCCACCGGCGCAGGCGACGTGGAGAAGGTTGGTCGCGCCGTCGAACGCGATGCCGCGCGGCTCGGTGCACGCGAAGCGGCGATCGATCTGCGCGCCCGTGGCGTCGAGGGTGACGACCGCGCCGCCGCGGCGAAGCGCGACGTGAACGCGACCGAGCGCATCCTCGACCAGGCGGCCCGGCTCGTCACCGGGCGATAGCGCGAGATCCTTGAGCGTGGTGCCGGTCGCGAGATCGATCGTGACGATGCGATCGCGATCCGGATCCGAGACGATTGCGCGCGCGCCGTCGCTGGAGATCATCAGGGTGCCGCCGGTGACGGGCACGCCGAACGGCTCGGGAGTGGTGCCGTGCTCGTTGCAGGCGCCGGCTGCGGCAAGGAGGGTGAACGGCAGGAGAGTCTTCAAGAGTGACAAGTGCGCCTCCATGGAGTGGATGGGCTGCGGAGTGAAGTAAGCCCCTTGAATAGCAATGGGTGGACCGAGTTTCGGGCCAATGATCCCAGCAACTTGGCGATGCCCGATCTGGAAACCACCAGAACGGACAGGCTTCTCACCACAGTTTTCTGAGATCGCGACGCGGTCTAAGTGGGTTGTCCCACACGGCATTTAGGTCACTCGACGATGACCTTCATGCCCGTCGATCGACCGAAGGTCTCGGGCGCGTACATCTCCTCGGCTTTTGCCGGCGCCGCGATGAACTCGCCCGGCGTCGTCGCGCGAACCGTGTACGCGTAGCGGTGGGTGCCGGCGGCCAGCTCCATGCGGAACGCCTCGGCGCGGTTGTCGCGAAGGTTCTCGTGATCCCACCAGTCGCTGTCGGCCTTGCCGGTCCTCTCGGCATTCGCGAGTGCCGCGTTGACGGGCTCGAAGCCGGCGGGCAGCGGATCGACCACCGCCACCGCGTGACGGGTGGTGGTGTTGACGGTCTCGATCGTGACGATGATCTTCGCGCCGAGCTTGATCTTGTACGAGCCATCCGCGTTCTTGATCACGTCGCTCGGATCGTCGACCGCGGTGTACGCGCGGCGGACGATGAAGCCGGCATCGAGCGCCGGCAGGTCGACTTGCTTCGGCGCGTAGACGATGCCGACGCGGTAGTACATGCGGCCGGCGTTGCCGTCGCGAGCCAGCACGATGTTGTGCGTCGAGCCCGGCGCGAGACTCGACCAGTCCGCCTGGGCGACGCCGCGTGCGGTCGTCCGACCGACGAAGCTCTGCTCCGCGTAGCGCTGCGCGCCGAGCCAGACCTTGCCGGTGTAGTTCGGCGTTGCCTTCTCGTAGACGTCGAAGAATCGCCGCATCGCCTGGAGCGAGATCAGATTCTCCTGGGTCGACATCCAGCGGCCGTGCTTGCGACCGTCGAGCACGCCGCGCGCGAGCTTGTGGATGATCGGGTGCTCCGGCGTCTCTCTGATCAACGCGTCGAGCACCAGCGCGTTGGTCTTGCCGCTGCTGACCAGCATCAGCCGCTCGGACTCGACGTACTGCGCGGTCACCGTCGCTGCCGCCGCGGTCTCGTGCGTGGCGGACAGCAGCTCCGCGACCAGCTTGGCGCGGATCGCCTTCGCGCGATCGAGCTTCGCGAGCAGCGCGAGCACGCGCGCCTTGGCATCGATCGGATACGCCTTGAGGGTCGTCGCGAGCGCGTGCAGCTGCTCGGCGCGGGGCCGCACGTCCTGGCCGATCGCGGCGAGCGTGGTCAGCGCGTGCGCGGCGAGCGACACCGTGTACGCGTCAGCGGCGACCTTGCGATCCGCAGCGGGAGTCCTCGCGCGCTTGGTCAGCGTCGCGAACAGCGCCGCGGTCTCCTTGGTGGCGAACGCCGTCGCCTTGGTCACCACCGGACCGGTCGCCTTGCTCGCGGCGAGCGCGGAGAGCACCTGCATCGACACCATCGGATCGGACTTCATGCTCGCGAAGTAGCCCCAGCCACCGTCGGCAGCCTGCGTCTTGCCGAGCACCAGGATGTCCCTGCTGCGCTGCGCGTCGAGCTCCGCGCGCGATGGCCTGCCGGGCGTGGCGAACGCGTCGAGCACGTCGTGGAGCGCCGCGGTGGCGAGCATCCGGCTCGATCGCTGCTCGGCGCACTCGTAGGGATAGGCGTGGAGATACCAGTACGCGTCGGTCAGCGCCTGCATCTGCGTCGACGCGACCTCGACCTCGACGCCGCCGACCTCGGGGAACACGTCTCTGGGGATCGCGAGCTGCTCGCGCTCGGGGCGATCCTCGATCACGCCGTAGGTCGCGAACGCCTCGGTGGTCGCCGGCTCGTAGATCGGCAGCTCGACGTTCGAGGCATCGGCAAAGGCACCCGAGGTCAGGATCGTCTGGATCACCGCCTTGCCGCGGCTCTGCGTCGCGAACGAGAACCGGACCTCCGCGCGCTGCGCGGCGGGAATCGTCACCCGCTTGCCGGCCGGACCCTGCGCGACGAGGTTCGCCGCGCGCACCGCGACATCGACGGTGCGCGGCCTGGTGTCGAGGTTCTGCACCACGATCGGAAGATCGAAGCGATCGCCTTGCGTCAGGAAGCGCGGCGCCACCGTGCGCGCGTTGACCTTGCGCTGCGTGATGATCGTGCTCTCGCCCTTGCCGAAGAACTGCGTGCTCGCCGTCGCCAGCGCGACGATGCGGAACCGCGTCAGGCTATCGGGCATCTTGACGGTGACGCGCGCGTGACCGTGCTTGTCGGTGACGAGCGTCGGCGAGAACACGGCGGTGGGACGGAAGTCCTTGCGCGCCATCACCACACCGACACCCGTGCCGTAGCCCGAGCCGCCGCCGCCGGCGCCGTGACCGACCGTGCCGTAGCTGCCGCTGCCGATCGTGCCCCAGCCGCTGCCGCCACCGCCGAGCTCCCAGCGCTCGAAGCCCGGCTTGCCGGCGAGCTCGTACCCCGAGTCGCGAACCAGCTGCAGCGTGTTCCACGCCCAGGTGCCGGAGCGGACGTCGCGAAAGAACGGCAACAGCGGATCGGCATGGCTGCCGCTCGACAGCGACAGGATCGCCTCGTCGACCACGATCAGCGCGACCTCCGAGCCGGCGATCGGCTTGCCCTCGCGGCGGACGTCGATGTCGAACGTCGCCTCGTCACCGGGCTGGATCAGCTTGGCGCTCGGGCGCGCCCGGACATCGAGCCGCGCGCTCTCGACGTCGACCGCGAGGTTGACCTCTGCCGACACCTGCTCGGGGAGCGGATCCTTGCCCTGCTGGCTGCGTCGCCTGCCGTAGCGATCGACCTGGACGAACAGGTTCTTGATGTGGCCGACCGCGATCGGGACCTCGATCGTCGTCGATGCCGTCGCGAGCTCGACGCGCTGCTGCTCGATCACGCCCTGGCGCGCGAACGTCACCATCGCGCGCGCCGGGAAGATCTTCGACTTGATCTCGAGCTTCGCGATGTCGCCCGGCCGGTACTGCTTCTTGTCGGGGACGACCTCGAGATCCTTCTTGTCGTCGCTTCCCCGCCACGGCAGGTCGAGCTCCGCCACGTTGGTGCGGCCGCGCGCGTCGGCGACCTGCGCCGTCGCGGTGTAGGCGTGGAGCGGCTCGCGCTTGAACGCGCAGTCGACCGGCGCGTCGCCGCTGACGAGCTTGCAGGTCTGCGTGGCGATGATGTTGGCGTCGTCGCGGTACTGCTCGGAGCCGAGCACGGCGGTGATCGCGATCTCGACGGGCACGTTCTTGACGGCATTGCCGTCGATGTCGGTGACGATCGCCTCGACGACGGTTCGCTCGCGCGGCTTCATCCGCAGGCCGACGTAGTACGCGGACGGGTGCACGAGGATCGGGCGCGAGCTCGCGCGGATGGTCATCCGATCGACATCGGTCACCGTGGCGTCGACGGACAGGACGCTCGGCAAGTTCTTGGGAAGCGCGGCGATGCCCCACGTCATCGACGCGCTGGACGCGCCGGATAGCGAGCCGGTCTGCTGCGCGGTCGCCGAGTGCTCGTCGCGCCAGCGATAGTAGTAGCTGGCGCGCTTCGACCGCGGTGCGGGCGGGGTGAACTCGAACTGCGACCAGCCGGGCGGCGCATAGCGCGTGGTCGTCAGCGTCGCGCTCCAGTCGATCGGTGCGCCGCCGAGGCCGCCGCCCGCGTAGTAGCGAGCCGACGCCGCCATCTCGATGCTCTCGCCGAGGATCACGGGGAGCGCGCCGCGGTGCGAGACATCGTCGTCGAGCGACACCGAGTACGCCGGCGTGCGGAACTCCTGGACCGCGATCGGGTGGTGCACGACGTCGGTACGGGTCGTGAACGTGAAGCCGGCGCGACCGAGGTTGATGTTCTTCGGCAGCGCGACCTCGACGTGGAAGCCGCCCTGATCGGTGAGCGGGAGCGTGCCGCTCGCGATCTTCGCGCCGCGCGCATCGCTGAGCGTGTACGCGACGGTCTCGCCGCTGCGCGGCAGCGCGAGATCGGGGTTCGGGCCGTTATGCGTCCACCGGACCCAGCCCTTGACGTAGACGGTCTCGCCCGGCTTGTAGGTGAAGCGATCGTCGGTCACGTACCACAGCGCGTCGTGCGTGCGCTGCGTCTTCTCGTAGCGCTCGAACGCGGCGAACGCGGTGTCGCTGCCGGAGGTCAACCGCAGGATCGCGTGCGGTGGTTCCTTGCCGGGCGTGCGCGCGAATGCGGGCACCAGCTCGAGGGCGAGCTTGCCGGCGGCATCGGAGGTCGCCTTGCTGGCCTCGCCGAGGCCGTCGAGGATCAGCGCGGCCTCGACGTCGGCGCGCGGCGCGAGGAACGACGTCCCCTTCGGTGACAGCTCGTGGACGAACGCGCTGAGCTTCTCGGCATCGATGCGGGCCGACGCGCCGAGGTGAGTGACCTGGATCCATGCGGTGGCGCGCGGGAGCACGGGATTGCCGCGCACCGGCACCGCGGTCGCGATCGCGACGACGTGACCGAAGCCAGCGGTCAACGCCGGCCGTAGATCGGCGCGCAGCTTCGCGCTGTGGCGACTGCCGATCTGATGGGTCTCGTCGAAGATCTTCTTGCCGGGCGGCGACAGCCTCGGATCGTTCTCGAACGCGCGGTACGCGAAGTAGTCCTTCGGCGTGACCTGGTAGAGCTGCACGCGCAGCGACGTCACCGCCTGCGCCGCCACCACCCACTGCGGGATCTCGAAGCGCGGATCGAGCACGTGCAGCCCGGACGGCGCCGACAGCGTTGCCCAGAACTGCTCGGGTCCGGTGACGAACGACGTGCTGCGCGGCCCGACGAGCGCCTGGCCGTGGATGTCCTCGAGACCCTCACCGATGTCGATCCGGTAGCTGCGGCCGACGCGCACCGGCGTCGCGATGCCGACGCCATCCTCGGACAGCGAGGGATCGTCGAACGGCTCGCCGGCGATCTGCACCTTCTGCGCGCGATAGGTCTTCTCGGCGATCGCGCTCGAGAACCGCACCGTCAGCCAGCCGTTCGCCGGGCAGCGTCCACCGGCGAGCCGCGGCTTGACCTCCTCGTAGCTGTTCGGGTTCTGCTGGCACTCGACGCCGCGGAGTGTGAACGCGGGGATGACGTCGACGCGCGCGAAGCTCGGATCGACCGACCGCCGCGGCCCTTCGGCGGACGGTGCGTTCTTCGGCAGCGTGATCACCAGCTCGCCGCCGGCCGGCCACGCGGTGACCGGCGCGAGGATGACGTGGCGCTTCGGCAGCAGCTCCGCCTGCCGGAGATCCCACGGCTTGCTCGGGTCGCGCGCCCACAGCGCGCGCGCCGAGTCGAGATCGATCACCTTGAACCCGACCGGTCGGTTGTTCGCGGTGATCTTCAACAGCGACGCGAGCCGCGCCGGATCGGCATCCTGATCGAAGCGCACGGCGATCGGCGCATCGGGGCGGATCGCATTCGCGGGATAGAGCCCGGCGAGCTCGATCGGCGGCGTCGAGAACTGCTGGGTCGTCGCCCGGCCGAGGCGCGCACCGCTCACCGCCTCGACGCCCGGCTGCACGGTGACCTCGAAGTGCGTCGCCTGCGGGAGCCGCGGGGTCGCCGTGAACTGGACCATGCGGGTGTCGATCCATCGCCAGCTGCCGCGGACCGGCGGCTTGATCTCGATGTTCGGCGTCGCCACGGTACCGACCGCCGCGATCGGGATCATCGGCTCGGAGAACCGCACGCGGATCTCGGACTCCGCGCGGACCTCGTCGATCGGCGTGATCTGCGGCGCCTGCAGCGGCGCGACGCTGGCCTTGCCGACGACGACCGGCGCGTCGCCGACCGGCTTGCCGCTCGGCACGACGAACGCGATCGCATTGCTGTTGCTCGTGGGAGGCGCCGCGCTCGGCGGCCGCACGATCGGTGCCTGCGCGTTGAACGCCGAGACGTCGGGCAGCGGCTCCATGCGGGCGTGCAGCGCGCGCGTCGCGGCCTCGTCGAGCGCGGTGACCTCGACGTTCGCGTTGGCGATCTTCGGATCGCCACTGCGCATCGTCAGCCGGCCGCTGGTGTCGGGCTCGATCGGGATCTGCGGCCGCCCGGTCGGTGTGGTCACCGCGGCGATCGCGGCTGGCGTGTTGATCGTCAGCTTCGCGGTCGTCGCTGGTTGTGGCGTGCGGCAGCCACCTGCCGCGATCGTTCCGGCCAGCCAGACGCAGACGAACGAGCGCAAACATGATGGTCGCCGCATCGGAACCGTAGACACTGCCAGAGCAGGAACGGTTCCAGATACTTGCCGGGCCAAACTGTTTATCATCGCGGCGTGCAAGCACTCGTTACCGGCGGCACCGGCATGGTCGGCAACTGCATCGCGCAGGCCCTGATGGCGCGGCAACACCGCGTCCGCGCGCTGGTCCGCTCGCTCGACAAGGGCCGGCGGCTGCTACCCGGCGGCTGCGAGCTGGTCGAGGGGGACGTCACCAGACCGGAGACGCTCGCGAAGGCGGTCGACGGCTGCGACTGGGTGTTTCACGCCGCCGGGTTCCCCGAGCAGTGGATGAAGGACAACGCCACGTTCGATCGGATCAACGCCGGCGGGACGCAGAACATGATCGATGCCGCGCGGGCGGCGAAGGTGAAGCGGTTCGCGCTGACCAGCACGATCGACGTGTTCACCTGGCGCTCGGGCGAGACCTACGACGAGACCGAGATCGATCCGAACCCGAAGGGCACCCACTACGAGCGCAGCAAGCAGAAGGCCGACAAGATCGTCGCCGACAGCGGCCTCGACGTCGTGTTCCTGCATCCGTCGGCGGTCTACGGCACCGCGCCGTCGGACTCGCCCGGCGTCAACGAGCTGATGATCCGGCTCGCCAACAACAAGGCGCCCGGGCTGTTGCCGGGTGGCTTCCCCGTCGTGTTCGCACCGGATTGCGGCGAGGGCCACGTGCGGGCGATGGAGCAGGGCAAGCCCGGCGCGCGCTACATCCTGTCGGAGCGCTACTACACGCTGAAGGAGCTCGCCACGCACATGCTCGCGGCGCTGGGTAGCCACAGAAAGCCACCGCGCGTGCTGCCGAAATTCGTCTGCTCGGTGGTGGCCGGGCTCGGCGCCGGACTGTCCGCGATCACCGGCAAGCCGCCGCTGATCCCGAAAGGTCAGCTCGCGTTCCTCCAGGTCGATTCGTATCCGACGGCGAAGCGCGCGACCGAGGAGCTCGGGCTCACGTTCACCTCACTCGATGTCGGTCTCGCGAAGACGGTCGCGTACCTGCGCGAGCGCGGACAGCTGCCGGCGGTCGAACAGCTCGCGAGCCCGGCGTAGAAACCGTGGCATGATCGCCGCGTGCGCTGGCTGATCGTTCTCGCGATCGTGGTGTCCGCGTCGACGGCGTCGGCCCGCCGGCTCGTGATCTCGGACCCGCCGATGGTGCGCAAGTGTCCGCGCGCGAAGACGTGGCCGCTCGTGATGCAATGTCTCGCGAAGCACGCGACGCCGAAGGTGAGCCGCGAGGTCAAGGGCGCGAAGCTGGTCACGCTGATGCAGAAGTCCAGCGGCGGCAAGCTGATCGATCACGGCGTGCTGCTCTACGTCGAGCGCAACGGCCAGTGGCAGATCGGCGGCCGGTTCGAGACCTATGGCGGCGAGTACGCGGTGCTCGGGTTCGCGCCGCTGACGATCGGCAAGCGCACCGGATATCGGCTCGACATCGGCCAGGTCACGCAGACCACCGTGATGATCGACGCGATCTCGCCGGTCCAGGCGACGCAGCGGCTCCACCGCGTGATGTTCTGCAGCGGCGATTCGTACGCGTGCCCCGAGGCGCAGACCTCGTGCGATGTCTCGGTGAACGGCAACGCGTGGTTCGTGTTCCGCGGCAACCTGGCGTTCGAGGACAACAACATCGCAACGGTCACCGGCGATCGCGAGCGAGCCGGTGGCTACTGTGGCGGCAACCCGAAGGTCTATCTGGGATGGGCGAACCGATGAAGCACCTCGTTCTCTGCATGGCGATCGGCTGCGGGCACGGTCAGAGCCCGACGGATGCGATGCCGGACCAGGATGGCGCGATCCTCGTCGATGGCAGCCAGGGCGCGTGCGGGACGAACGGCGTCGGCTCGGTGACCGGCGCGATCGGCGGCGTCGAGATCTCGCCGGTGATGCGAGCGAACCAGGTCGCGATCGGCACGGAGGGCATCGCGATCGTGCTCGACGAGGTGGCGGGGCAGTGCGGCGTTCCCGGCGAGACCGGCGAGCATCTGGTGCTGCTGTTCTGCGATGTCGGGGTCGGGCTGCACTCGATCGCCGACGAGCAGACGTTCGCCTGTCCCGGCTCCAACTCCGCCGCGCTGATCGAGCAGAACGGTGGTACCGACTTCGCCGAGGCCACCGAGGGCTCGGTGACGATCGAGATCGCCGACGGCGAGTGCACCACCGGCACGTTCACGATCGATCTGACGCCCGATGTCGGCTCGCCGGGCACGCTCACCGGATCGTTCGCCGCGGTGGTCTGCCCCTAACGAGCGGACGGCGCGGGCAGCAGCTGCCGCAGGTGCCACGCGAGCGTGACCAGCCGGTGTTGCGCGTCGCGGTTCGCGAGACCGAGCTTCGCGTACTGGATGCCGGCCATCACGACGGTGGCGACCGAGGCCGCGATGATCGTGATCATCGCCTCGGCGCCGGTCAGATCCATCGCCGCGCCGGAGATCAGGATCCCGTCGTCGCGTAGCTCCCAGGTTCGCGACATCACGTTCTCGATCTCGAGCCCGAACGGCAGCAGGAAGCCGGTGACCATGATCGCGATCAACACCCATCTGCGTTCGATGAACGCCGGGTACGTGATCACCGAGGCGGTGATGTAGCTGACCAGCGCCGGCACGAACGCGAACGCGCCGCCGAGCCGGCCGAGCAGCACCAGCAACAGCGAGTTGCCGATCGCGTACGCGACCATCCACGCGAACGATCGGTTCGGCTTGCGCACCAGCTGCCACGCGGCGAACGCCATGCCGAGTGCCGCGGCGACGATGCCGCCGACGACCGCCCAGTCGAGCACGCCGTTGAACACGATCAGCGGCAGGAACAGCGCGATCAGCACGTAACCCGGAATCGCACCGCGCGCGTGATGGCTGATGTAGACCGCGTCCGAGTTGCGCAGCGCCTCGCGCAGCTCCTCGGGCGGGGTCTTCGGGGGATCGAGCATCAGCATGGTGACCAGCTCGGCCGCACCCTCGACCTGCGGATCGAGGGCGAGCGCGCGGCTCGCGGTGCGCATCGCCTCGGGGCGCCGCCCGGAATCGAGCGCGGCGCGCGCCGACCACACCAGCTCGTTGGCCATCGAGCGGCGGTGCGCGAGATCGCGATCGCCGTCGAGATACTCCTCGATCCGATCGGCGGTCCAGCGCGCGGTCGGCCGTACGCTCGGCTTCTTCGACAGCATCACGCTGCACAGCGCGTCGAGCTCGGGCGGGATCGCGCGCTCCGGGCGCCTCGCGGCGGGGGAGGTCGAGAGCGTCGACACGCGCGTGCTCTCGATCGCGTGCTCGGGCGGATGGAACGGTTCGCCGGCGAGGATCTCGAACAGGATGGTGCCGAGCGAGTAGACGTCGGCCGGGCGATTGACGTCCGGATCGTCGAGCTGCTCGGGCGCCATGTAGCCCGGGGTGCCGAGCGTCTGGCCCGCCGGCGCCGAACCTTCGATGGTGTCGATGTCGGCGGTGACCAGGCCGGCGGCGTCGCCGAGCACGCGGGCGACACCCCAGTCGAGCACGTAGACCTCGCCGAACTCGCCGAGCACGATGTTCGCGGGCTTGAGATCGCGATGGACGATGCCGCGCGAGTGAGCGAAGTCGACCGCGCGACAGACGTCGGCGAACGCGCGCAGCAGGCGCTGCCGCGTCGCGGTCTCGAGCACCTTGGTGAACGTCTGACCGGCGACCCGCTTCATCGAGAAGTACGGCCGGCCGAGCTCGTCCTTCGACAGCTCGTAGACCGGCACGATCGCCGGGTGATCGAGGCGCGCCTGGATCCGCGCCTCGCGCAGGAAGCGCTGCACTTCATCCTCGGCGGGCGAGCCGGTGCGCAGTCGCTTGACCGCGACATCGCGACCGATCTGACGATCGTGCGCGAGCAGCACCTCGCCCATCCCACCGCGACCGAGCGCATCGCCGAACGCGTACTTGCCCGACATCGTCGTCGGGTCCTCCGCGACGATCGATCCCGCGAGCATCGGCTCGACGAACGCCGGCCGCCTGGCACCGGCAGGCGGCGTGGTCGTCGACTTCGGCCGCGTGCCCGCCGGTGGCGTCGCCGCGCGCGAGGGCGGCAGTGGATTGCCGGGGCGCGTGCCGGCGGGCGG
>JAEYYY010000474.1 GCA_023430775.1 Pseudomonadota bacterium | reverse complement strand
GTGCATCGGTACCGCGATCAGGAGCGTGACCGCCGTCGCGGCTAGTTGGGGGGGGATCACGACGATACCGAGCTTGGTAGGTTTCGCCACGTGAATGCCTCCGGATGCGTAAGCGAGCACCGCGGGTGCCCAGTGTTTGCGATCACCGGCGCTGTCATCCAATCCGGCTCGCAGTCTCGCGAGCGCCTCGTGGAGTCGCTTGCGTACCGTGCCGGCAGGGATGCCGAGGGACTTCGCGATCGATGCCGACGTGCGGCCCTCGACGAAGCGCGCGATGATCGTGGAACGATACGGCTCGGCGAGCTGGATGACGAGCTCCACCAGAAGCCTGTGGAGGCGGAGCCGCTCGAGTAACTCGTCGGACCCTGCCGCAACCTGCGTGTTGTCCACGAGCGCGTGGCGCGCAGCTCGCCTGCGATCGCTCCGGCGCTGCATGCCGGCAAGGTCACGAACCACCTTGGTCAACCAGCCCCTCATCGGCCGCGTGGCGTCTGGTTGGCGTTGCCATGCCGCGATCCGCGCTTCCTGCACGAGGTCGTCGGCGTCGTCGCGATCGCTCGCGAGCACTGTCGCGAGGCCCTTCAGCCAGGCTATGTCCTGGAGCAGCTGCTCCGCACTCGGCGCTTCGGCCACGACCCTATCCTGTCGCCCGGGTCGCAAACGTTACCGAGAATCGCAACTGCAGCACTCATTCCTCGCGACCCATTCGTAGGAGCGGACGCAATTGCTTCAGCTCCTCGAGCGAGTCCCGCTTCGGCTTGCAGCCGGTCAGCGTCAGCTTGGCGAGGTGCGGGAACTTCTGCAGCGGCTTCAGATCGGCGATGTCGGTGTACGAGAGATCGAGCGCGCGCAGCAGCGCGAACGGCTCGTGCTGCGTGGTCATCAGCTTGACGAGCCAGCCGACCGCCTTGAGGTGTCCGAGGTGGCGTTCGCCGCGATAGGCGACCGAATCGACGAAGCCGCGCCGCCACGTGACCTTGCCGTAACCATCGGCGATCACGCGCGAGAACGTGTCGCCGAGCAGTGCGGGTGCGGAGGCGGCGAGGATCTCGGCGCGCCGCGCTTCGAGGGTTGCGGTGTCGCCTTCGCCGGCCTCGAGCGCGAGGTCGATGACGATGAGCTCGCCGCGCGGATCATCGCGTTCGGACAGGAAGTCCGCGAGCGGATGCCAGTGCGCGAGGTTGTCGAAGTCGTCGTCGAGGGCGCGCAGCAGCTCCGGGAGCGTGGTCACCGCGCGAATCTAGATCGAAGCGCGACGCGTCATGGAGGGAGAGATCATTTTCGATCGCGCTGAATCTTCGAGACGCGATGCGGAGTTGTGAGAAAGCTGCACGAGCTTCGAAAAAATCCTCTTGCGCGATTTCGATCCGCGAGTAGATTGCTGCTCGTTCAAATGTCGTTCGCGGGAATCGATAGCTAAGGCAGGCCAGAGAGGAATCGTCCTCCATGGGGCTGCCACTCACCTGGCGGCCCTTCTTGTTTTCGGCCGCATCGCTCCGCTCGACTTCATCGCTTTACTCGCGCATCCAACGCGGAAGCCACACACGCAAAACACTTTGGTTCGATTCCAGAGGGAGGCGCCACGACCGGCTCGCCGGTCATATGCCTCCGTTGGTACGGCGGCCCGCCGTGAAACGCGGGTCGTTGAATTCAACGGCTTTCACACTCGGATGCCCGAGAAAAATCTCGCCGGACGCTTCACTGGCGCATGCGCCGTAGCTCCACTTTACAGAAAGGCAATCGCTTCTAGACGCCCAACGCAGCAAGCCCCACACGCACTCAAAAGGGACTAAGAGGTCGCGGGTTCGATTCCCGTCGGATGCACGCACTGCGCATCCGTAGCTCAATGGTGGAGCGCTCAGTAAGAGACTCGTGGCTTGCTCACTCGGACGTCGAAAATTTCGCCCGCGTCCACTCGACCAGACCCAACACGCAAACTCCAGGAAGCCACGGGTTCGACTCCCGTCGATGCGGCGCATGCCGTGACGTAGCTCAGCGGGAGAGCGCCAGGACAAGTCATCGCGGTCTCTTCACTCGGACACGAGCCATTCAATTTCGCGCGCCCAACCACCGAAGCCCTACACGCAAACTACTTGGTTCGAATCCAAGCTCCGCAACCATTTTCTCTCTCGATGCGGAGTGCCGTTTGGACGGCAGTTCACCTCATACGTGATCCTCACTTGCGGCTTTGATACTCGGACGCCCGAGCAATTTCGTTTTCGCTGCACTCACTCGTAGAAGCCCTACACGCAAATACTTGGTTCGATCCCAGGTCGCTCCACCACGACCACGCAAGTGGTCATACGGGGCGAACGCCGTTGGTACGGCACTCACTCTTACACAGTGAACACCCACTGCGGCTTCTGCACTCGAGTGCGCGATATCTCTCGCTTCACAGGCGCCTGCGCCGTAGCGAGCTTCCACTTCGCACTGCCAATCGCAGCGAGCCCACAAGCAAGGTCAATAGAACGGTCCTAAGGTTCCAGCCTCGCGCCAGGATGTCGAATCCGAGCCAGCCCCGTCACACGGGCCCTCGTCGATGACGGCCGTAACAAACCCACACGCTCTCTGCACTCGGAGGTGCAAACCCTTTCGCGCGTCACATCGAACCGAGCACACCGTTCACTCCGACGCGCAAACTTCTTCGCCTACCCACTCGCGCCGAGCCAACACGCCAGGAGATGCCCTCAGGTAGGGCGTCGGTCTTGTAAACCGAAAGAGCGGGTTCGAGTCCCGTTCTCCAACCTCGCGCTCCGCTCTCTCGGGTAGGCGACCTTTTCTTCGTCTGTCCACTCGCGCCCGAGCCAACACGCACGGAGATGCTTCAAGAATGGAGCGTCGGTTTTTCACACCGAAGGGGCGGTTCAACTCCGCTCTCCAACTTCGCGCTCTGGACTCTCGGACAGACGAACCTTTTCAGGTCGCGGTCAGCCGCGATGAGCCCACACGCACCCCCGCAGGTTGTAGCTCAGATAGGCAGAGCGCCGGTCGTCGAGATCGGAGGTCGCGGGGGTCGCGCGCCATCCCAGCTTCGCGCTCAACCGCGCAGGCCCCACACGCACCGGTAACGCGGGTTCGACTCCCGCCGAGGACGCAAGTCTTCGTCGTCTAGCGGCAAGACACCCGATAGTGAATCGACCATCGTGGCCTGCGCTCTCGAGCGCCAACCCTTCCTTCGCGTCCACGCGAAACCAGTTCTAGCGCCCAACCGTGGAAACCCTACACGCATAGGAAACGCGGGTTCGACTCCCGCCATTGGCGTTTGCCACTGTCGTCTAGCGGTAAGACACCCGACTTGTAATCGGACAACCCTTCGCGGTTTCCACTCTCGGGCGCGAAATTTTTTCTGCCTCGTCCAGCCCGCGCACCAACGCGCGAGAGACGACAGGCATAGTGGAGGTACTCAGATGGCGGACGCACGCTTGCCCCTTCCCGAGTCGCAGATGGGCCCGGCCGAGCGCTTGCTCGATGTCGTGCTCGGTGGTTCGGCTCACCTTTGGCACAACCGTCCCGGCGTCGAGATCGCCGGCCAGTGGAAGCCGGCGAAGAACGCCGGCAAGGCGGAGCGTGGTCGCGCGATCAAGCCCGGCCTCCACGTCTCGGCCGCAGTCACGCTGTACCAGCGACTGCTCGAGATCCACAAGCTCAACGCTGATCTGATGGCGCACCTCGCGAGCTACGCGCTCGTCGAGACCGACTGGCGCGACCTCAAGGTTGCTTGCGCAGCCTTGATGCTCGTCCAGGGTCGCTCGGGTGCACCGATCCACGACGACGACGGCTCGGTCGCCTTCTACGACGACGACCACCGCAAGATCGGCGAGGCGATGGTGCTCTGGTACCAGAAGAAGTCGAACCGCATGCTCACGCCGAAGGCTGTGCTGCGCATCGCAGAGTTGCTCGAGACGCCGGAGATCGCTGCACTGAACCGTGCCGCGGGCTTCGGTGATCCGGCCGCAAAGCGTGCGCCGCTCGGTCGCTGGCCGAAGGCCGCTGCAAAGTGGCTCGCACTGCGCGAGACCAACCAGCCGATGCTGAGTGGTCTGGTCAAGGCGGGCTACAAGCAGACGATCAAGAACCTCGCGCGCAAGATCGGCTACAAGCCGCAGTCGCAGTCGTTCTTCGCGTTGCTCGGCTGGAAGCAGAGCCAGGCGGATGACGGTCGTCGCCAGATCGGTCTCGACAACCTCGAGCTCGTGAAGAGCGACCGCTTCGATGGTCTCAGCGAGGCCGAGATCTGCGAGACGATCGTCACGCAGAAGCTGCGCTACAAGGATGCAGTCGGTCGTCTGCCGAGTGACATCGGTCTGACGCCGGCCATCATGGTGGCGCTGCTGCCGACGCTCTCGGACCGCGACCTCCGTCAGCTGACCCCGACGCTCGAGGAGCTCGGCCTGCTGTCGGTGCCGCAGATCCGCGAGAAGTGGGAGAAGGCGATCACGACCGCGACGGACCAGCGCGCCTTGAACATCGCGAAGAACGTTCGCGACAAGAGCGTCAAGGAGAAGCTCGAGGAGGCAGCAGATCACGCAGTCAAGAAGGCAGTCGCAGCCGCGACGAGCGAGGCAGACGTTCGCGTCATGTTCTTGGTCGACAAGAGCGGCTCGATGCAGGGTGCAATCGAGGCGTCGAAGGACGCACTCGGCAAGATGCTGGCGGGCTTCCCGCTGGACCGTCTGCACGTTGCAGCCTTCGACACGATGGGTCAGGTGCTCAAGCCGAAGGCAGCCTCGCGGCTGGCCGTCCAGCACATGCTCGCGGGCATCAAGGCGGACGGTGGAACGATTCACGGCGCTGCGGTGAGTGCATTGCACCGCGACGGTGTGCGCGTTCCGACGGACAGCAAGCTGATCGTGATCGTCGTCGGCGATGAGGCAGGCGAGTCGGGTGCTCAGCTCGCGCAGACGTTCCGTAACCTCGGTTACCGCGTCGACGCGATCGCGCTCCTGCTCGCTTCGTCGCAGCGCGGATCGACGGTGCGGGACTGCGCGCGCGAGCTCCACGTCCCGTACAGCGAGATCAACGTCAACCAGTTCGACGACCCGTACCACGTGCCCCGCGTTCTGCGCGCATTGCTCGAGGCACCGGTCGCGGCAGCAGCAGCAATGCCGATGCCGGGACTCGTCGAGAAGGTGATGAAGACCAAGCTGCTCGAGGTCACTGCGTAGAGGAGAGAACCACGATGGACTACAAGGCGTTCTTGAAGCCGACCGAGCCGCTCGTGCTGCCGTACTTCGGTGGCGCGCGCGTCGACGCGGCAGATCGGCGCTTTGTAGTTCGCCGTGATGAGAAGACCACCCTCGATCCTGGTTGGTGGCGTTTCGCGATCGAAGGTCGCCGTGCGGTTCCCGAGGAGCCCGCGGAGGCAATCGATCTCGGAGCGCTTCCCGCCATTCGAGGGCACTGGGTCGACGGCTGGGTCGTGTCTTCGGGCAAGGACCTCGGCCGGATCGCGCTGCCGCCCGCCGACGAGCCCTCGCCGTTGGCCAAGGTCGTGGCGCGACGTTGGTATTCCGGAGACCTGCTCTTTGACAGCCTGGAGTTCGAGGACGACGCCGAGATGCAGGCGCGGGTGGCGCTCGAGGAGCGTCGTCCGCTCGGTGCAACGAAGGGCGTGGTGCCGTCGCTGCGTGCAGCGTTCGGTTACGCGCTCGGCCTCGCCGCGGCGCAGCAGCTGAAGCTCGAGCTCTCGATCCGCGAGCTGACGCCGATCGTCGTCGAGATCGCGGATCAGGGCATGACCGTGATCCAGCAGCTGTTCGACGACCTCGTCCAGCAGCGGCTGGCGATGGAGCAGGCGATCCGGGAGCGCGAGGCGCGAGCTCGGATGGCCGAGGCCGCGCGTCACGCCAAGGCGGTCGGCCGCGCGCAGCACCCGCACTCGCAGTGCGATCAGGCACTCGATGGTGCGAACGCGCGGATGGTCGCGTTCCGTCGGATCTCGAACAACTCGCAGTACGAGGTCACGTACACGGTCGACGGCACGCGCGTGATCACCACCGTCGCCGCCGATTCACTCCAGGTCATCGACCCGGGCGTCTGCCTCGCCAACGCTCACCG
>JAEYYY010000234.1 GCA_023430775.1 Pseudomonadota bacterium | reverse complement strand
GTCGCGTCGAGCTCGCGATCCAGCACGGCGTCGGTGTTCGTCCTACGCAGCCGTGACGCGCCTACCCTGCGGCTACCTTGAGACGCCACCGACGAACCGGCATCGTGGCGCCGATGAAAGACTTCGTTCGGTTCGTCACGCTGGCCTCCTGCCTGTTCGCTGCCGGTAGTCGCCTCGCCTCCGCACAAGTCCAGCTGGTCCCGAAAGAGGACTCGCTCGCCGGGGCGAAGGACGAAGACGTCGAAGGCTGGAACAAGTCGCTCGCCGGTACCGCCACGATCAACCTGGTGTCGAACTCGAGCGTGGTCGGCCAGGTCGACGGCACGTCGTTGCTGTTCGGGCTCGGCCTCGCGGGTGCCGCGGACTACGTCAAGGGCAAGAGTGTCCTGCGCACCACGCTCGCGATCTCGGAGAGCGTCGCGCGCACGCCGGTGCTCGACGAGTTCGTCAAGACCAACGACGTCGTCCAGCTCGAGGGACTCTACAACTACTTCCTCACCAAGAAGGTCGGCCTCTACGGTCGCCTCGCGGTAACCACCTCGCTGTTCGCCGCCACCGACGTTCGCGCCGAGCCGACGACGTGGATCGTCAAGGGCGAGACCGATCCGCTGAAGATGGACGCGTTCCGGTTGCGGCTCTCCGATCCGGGCAAGCCACTGACGTTCAACCAGTCGGTCGGTGCGTTCCTCGATCCCAAGCGCAGCGAGAAGTTGAGCCTCAACTTCCGGCTAGGCTTCGGTAGCCGCGAGACGTTCGCCAAGGACGTGCTCGTGATCGACGACAACAAGGACACCGCCGAGGTCGAACTGGTGCGCCTGGCGAACGTCTACCAGCTCGGCGTCGAGGGGTTCGCCGGGGTCTCGGGCAAGCTCGAGAAGGGCAAGGTCACGTATCGCACCGGGCTCAGCGTGCTGTTCCCGATGGTGAACAACGACGCCGACAACCGCAGTGCGGGCGATCTGACGCGCGTCGGCTTCGAAGGAAACCTGACCGTCAACGTATTTGACTGGATGTCCCTGGTCTACAACCTGGCCGTGACGCGCGATCCGCAGCTGTTCCCCGCCGGACAGGAGCTCACCCAGATCCAGAACAACCTGCTCCTCACCTTCAAGTACGCGCTGGTCGAGAAGAAGAAGAAGAAGGAACCGACGGCCGAGGAGAAAGCCCTGGCCGAGGCAAAGGCGCGAGCCGAGGCCGCCGAGACCAAGCTGAAGGCGCTCGAGAGCGATCTCTCGACCTGCAAATCGACATGCGCGAAGCCGGATCCGGCCACGCCGGCCACGCCGGCCGCCGCCACACCGGCACCGGCGACCCCGTAGGTCGTGATACAGGAGACTCGCCATGGCTCATCGTTGGAACATTTATAGGTCGGGTGGCGTGGACCAGGTCGCGATCAAGACGGGCGAGGACATCGCGAATCTGCCCTCGCTGGATCCCAAGCTGTGGATCGCGCTGTCGATGCCGACCAAGGGTGTCGATATCGACACCCGCACACTCGAGCTGCTCGATTCGGACAAGGACGGCTTCATCCGCCATCCCGAGATCCTCGAGGCGGTGGGCTGGCTGAAGGAGAACCACACGGATCTCGGCAGCGTCCTCACCGGTGGCGATAGCGTCAAGCTCGACAAGCTCAAGCCCGGGAGTGCGGTGCGCGCCGGCGCCGAGCAGCTGCTCGCGAACCTCGGCAAGAAGGCCGATACGGTGACGCTGGCCGACGCGACGAACGCCGAGAAGATGTTCGTCGACACGCTGTTCAATGGCGACGGCGTGGTGACCGCCGATGCGGCGGAGGGCGAGGTCAAGGAGATCTTCGACGCGATCATCGCGAGCCACGGCTCGACGCCCGATCGCAGCGGCAAGCTCGGCATCGACAAGGGCCGCACCGAGGTGTTCTTCAAGGAGGTCAAGGAGCTGATCGCGTGGCTCGATGCTTCCTCGAAGGACGGCGTGATGCCGATCGGCTCGGCCACGGCCGCCGCGGCAGATGCGGTCCGCGCGGTGAGGGCGAAGGTCGACGATTACTTCACGCGCGCGCGGCTCGCGGCGTTCGATCCGCGCAACACCGCGGCACTCAACCCGGCCGACACCACGCTGGTGGCGCTGTCGGTGAAGGAGCTGTCGCCCACCAATCCCGACGTCGCCAGCTTGCCGCTCGCGCGCGTCGAGCCCAATGGCGTGCTGCCGCTCGGCGGGCCGCTCAACCCGGCATGGGCGGATCGGATCGCCACGTTCGCGTCGCTCGGCGTCGCGCCGCTCGTCGGCAAGCGAGACTCGCTCGATCTCAAGACCTGGACCGAGCTGCTCGGCAAGCTCGAGGCCTACGAAGCGTGGCGCGCGGCCAAGCCGGCGACCAAGATCGACGCGATCCCGATCGACAAGCTGCGCGCGTACGCGACGCGTGAAGCCGAGGTGCTCGCACTGATCGACAAGGATCTCGCGGTCAAGGACAAGGTCGACGCGATCGTCGCCGTCGAGCGACTGTGCCGGTACCAGCGCGACTTCGGCACGCTGCTCAACAACTACGTCAACTTCTCCGCGTTCTACAGCAAGCGCAACGGCGTGTTCCAGGCGGGCACGCTGTACCTCGACGGTCGCGGCTGCAACCTGACCTTCGATGTCATCGACGTCGCCAAGCACGGCTCGATGTCACCGATGTCGGGCACCTATCTCGCGTACCTCGACTGCACGCGCGCCGGCATGGACAAGCGCGTGATCGCCGCGGCGTTCACCGCCGGCGACGTCGATAATCTGTTCGTCGGCCGCAACGGCGTGTTCGTCGACAAGCAGGGCCGTGATTGGCAGGCAACGATCACGAAGGTGGTCGACGCGCCGATCAGCATCCGGCAAGCGTTCTGGCAGCCGTACAAGAAGTTCGCCCGCGCGATCGAGGAGCGCGTCGCGAAGCGCACCGCCGAGGCGGATGAAGAGACGAACCAGAAGCTGCAGGCGACGGCGGCCACGGTCGCCGAGGCCGACAAGCACCTCGCGACCGACAAGAAGCCGGTGGGCCCGAAGAAGGGCGTCGACATCGGCACCGTCGCGGCACTCGGCGTTGCGGTCGGTGGCATCGCGGCGGTCGTCACCGCGGTCCTGGGTGGCATCTTCGGCCTCGGGCTGTGGGCACCGCTCGGCATCCTCGGCATCATGCTCGCGATCAGCACGCCGTCGATGGTGCTCGCGTACATCAAGCTGCGCCGCCGCAACCTCGGCCCGCTGCTCGATGCGAATGGCTGGGCGATCAACGCGCTGACCAAGATCAACGTGCCGTTCGGTACGGTGCTGACCGATCGGCCCGAGATCCCGCAAGGCGCGCAGCGCAGCCTCCAGGATCCGTACGCCGAGAAGAGCAAGCCGTGGAAGACGTACATCGTGCTGCTCGCGCTCGCCGGCCTGGGAGGCGGGTGGTTCCTCGGCGAGCTCGACAGCTTCCTCGGAAGGAAGATCTCGCCGAAGGCGACCGCGTGCTACGTGCTCAACCGCAAGCTGTGCGAGTTCAATCGCGAGGCGATCGAAGCGGTGGAGAAGGCGAAGCAGGAAGTCGAGGCCGCAGCCGACGCGGCGAAGGAAGCCAAGGCGAAGGCGGAGACCGACGCGAAGGCGAAGGCGGAAGCCGACCGGATGAAGGCGGAGCTCGAAGCCAAGGCGAAGGCCGAAGCCGAAGCCGAAGCCAAGGCGAAGGCGGAGCTCGAAGCCAAGGCGAAGGCGGAAGCCGAAGCCAAGGCGAAAGCGGACGCCGAGGCCGCGGGCAGCGCGGCGCCCTGATCAGGCGGCGATCAGATCGAGCAACGCCGCTGCGACGTTGTCGAACTCGCTCGACTTGTCGAGGAAGCCGTCGGCCCCCGCTGCGAGGCAGGCGCGGCGGTACGGCGACGCGTTGGTGAACACGAGGAGCGCGGCGGCGGGAACGGCGATCTTGAGATCCGAGATCACCGACAGCCCGGGATGACCCGGGAGATCGATGTCGACCACGATCGCCCGCGGCGGCCGCTCGCGCGCGACCTCGAGCGCACCGTGCACCGACGTTACCTCCCCGATCACCTCGAGGCCCGCCTCGCGCAGGCGGCTGACCAGCCGCGAGCGCACCGCCACTGCCGCGTCAACGACCAGAACCGTCACCCACCCATCTGAGCGTCAAACGCCACCACCGTCTGTCCGGCGGTCTCCCATTGTCGCGTCGGCGTCCGTCCTACGCGTGACGCACGTCGTCGGCGAGCTGGACGTCGCGACGAGGAAATCGCAGCGGCACCGAGAGAACCACCGAGGTACCGCGACCGTTGTGCGAGCGAACCTCGCAGGTGCCATCGAGGCGGCGCGCCCGCTCCCGCATGCCGAGCAGACCGAGCGAGCCGTGCGGGGTGAGGGTACCGACGCCGACGCCGTCGTCGGTGACCTCGAGCACGATGCTGCCGTGATGGAGGAACAGCTTGACGTCGACCCGGGTCGCGTTGGCGTGGCGCACGACGTTGGTGAGCGACTCCTGGAACACGCGGAACACGCCGGTCGCCAGCTCCCGCTCGAGCTGGATCTCGCCGATCGTGCACGTCAGGTCGCACGGGATTCCGGATCGCCGCGAGAACTCCTCGGCCTGCCACTCGATCGCGGCGACCAGACCGAGATCGTCGAGGATGCCGGGGCGCAACTCGGCGGAGATCCGGCGCACCGACTGGATGATCTCGTCGGTGGCGCGCGTGATCTCGCCGAGCTTGTCGAGGATCGGTTGGTCGGCGCTCGGCAGCCGGCGCTGGACCCACGCGACATCCATCTTGAGTGCGGTCAACGCCTGGCCGAGCTCGTCGTGGATCTCGCGCGCGATCGCGGTGCGATCCTGCTCGCGCACCGCCTCGATGCGCGTCGACAGCGCGCGCAGCTGATCGTCGAGCTGGCGGCGTTCGATCGCGATGCCGGCGACATGGGTGGCGCGCGCGATCAGCTCGCGCTCCTCGGCATCGGGCAGCCGCGGCTCGTGGTAGTAGACGGCGAACGTGCCGAGCACGCGGCCGTCGGTGGCGATGATCGGCGACGACCAGCACGCGGCGAGCCCGTGCATCGCGACGAGGTCTTGATAGTTCGCCCACAGCGGATCGGTGCAGACGTTGGCGACGAACACCGGCTCGCGGCGAAACGCGGCGGTGCCGCACGAGCCGGCGGCGGGACCGATCGGGACGCCCTCGAGCGCGCGATTGTAGGCCTCGGGCAAGCGGGGCGCGATGCACTCCCTGAAGCGTTGACCCTTGGGCTCGAGCAGCAGGATCGATGCGACCATCTGCGGCTCGATCTCCTCGATGCCGCTGACGAGGATCGCGAGGACCTCGCGCAGCGGCTTGCCGGCGGCGAGCTGCTCGAGCGCGCTCCGTTCGCAACCCTGGAACCGCCGCGAGCGCTGGACGGCGCGCTCCTTCGCGCGTTCCTCGGTGACATCGCGGCAGGTCCCGATCAGGCCGATCGGCTTGCCATCGGCGCCGAGCAGCACCTCGCCGGCGGAGTCGAGCTCGCGGATCGTGCCGTCGGGGAGCACGATGCGCTCGCTGTGCGCGAACCGGCCGCCGCGGCGCATCGCCTCGTCGATCTGGGTCTGGACACGGGCGCGATCGTCGGGGTGCACGCGCAACAGGAACGTCTCGAAGGTGATCGGCGTGCCCGGCTGGATGCCGTAGATCCGGTACAGCTCCGCGGACCAGGCGACGACGTTGGTGGCGGCGCTCCACTCCCAGCTGCCGATATGCGTGATTCGCTGAGCGACTTCGAGCTGCCGCTCGAGGGCCTCGATCACCGCCGCACTCGGCCTTTGGGGAACCGCCTCGTCCGTCATCGCCTCGTCGCCACCCTACCACGCGCCTCGGGTACAGTCGGGTCATGGGAATGCGGGTGTTGCTGGTCGACGATCACGCGATCGTGCGGCGCGGCATGAGGACGATCCTCGAGGACAGTGTCCCGGGAGTGGTGGTCGAGGAGGCCGCGACGGGCGAGCACGCGCTGCTCGCGATCACTCATCCATTCGATGTGGTGGTGCTCGATCTATCGATGCCCGGGCGCAACGGGCTCGATCTGCTGGCGGAGATCAAGCATCGCAAGCCCGAGCTGCCGGTCTTGATCTTGAGCCTGCACGACGAGCAGCACTTCGCGATCCGCTGCTTGCGGGCCGGGGCGTCGGGGTACCTGATGAAGGACTCGGCGATCGAGGCGCTCGTCAGCGCCGTGCTCAAGGTCGCGCGAGGTGGCAAGTTCGTCAGCGACGCGATCGCCGATCGGCTGGCTGCCGATCCGGCTAGCACGCGGACCACGCTGCACGAGTCGCTGTCCGATCGCGAATTCGACGTGTTGCGGGGCATCGCGACCGGTCAGACCGTCAGCGAGATCGCGGCGCAACTGCACCTCAGCGTCAAGACGGTGAGCACCTACCGGACCCGCCTGCTCGAGAAGATGGGGATGAGCTCCAACGCGGAGCTGACCCGTTACGCGCTCGAGCAAGGCCTCGTCTGATCTGTAGGACGGAGCCCGACGCCACGATCAGCCAGCGTCCGGCAGGGGATTGCGAGGTCGTCCTATGCTCGATCCTCGTCGAGCGTCGTCCAATCATCACCATGAGGGTGTTGGTTGCCGATGCTTCCCGAGAACAACGCCAGCGGATCGTGTTGTCGCTGTGCGAGCTCACGAACGTGGTCGTGGTTGGAGCCGTCGGTGGCGTGCGAAGTGCGCTGTATGCCCTCGCCGAGACCACGCCCGACGTGCTGGTGATGAATGCCGGCCTCGACGATCGGGGACCGGATCTGATCGCGGCCTCGCAGCGCTGCATCCGGCCGCCCGACGTGATCGCGTTCGGCGAGCTCGATGCCCAGGATCGCTGCATCGACGCCGGTGCGGAGCAGTTCGTCCCCGCGACCGCCGGGCTCGAAGCGCTGCAGCGTGCGGTCAGCACGACGGGCCGCGATCGGCGCCGCCGCGCTCCGGCCTCGGAGCGGTTCGCGCAGATCGGCAGGATGGCGGCCGCGGCATCGCACGATCTTCGCAACTACCTCGGTGCGGCGGGACTCGCGCTGGCACGGCTCGAGCGCCGGGTCGGGGCCAGCGAGCAGGAGTCGCTGACCACGCTGCGCCGCGCCCTCGATAGCTCGGAGCGGATCTCCAGCGCGATGCTGTCGTACGCGCGCGGCAGCGTGCCCGATCGCGGGACGGTCGATCTCGGCATGCTGGTGCGCTCGACGATCGAGCTGTTCGAGCGCACGCTGCCCGACGGCATCCACGCCGCGATCGCGGTCGACCCGGTGCCGGCGATCCGCGGTGTCGAATCGGAGCTCGAGCAGCTGGTGATGAACCTGGTGTTCAACGCGGTCGACGCGATGCCACGCGGTGGGCAGATCGAGGTCTCGGTGCGCGCGGTGGCGGCTCGCGTCGTGCTCGAGGTCCGGCACACCGCGCGCCAGTCCGGGGCGAGCGAGACGCGTCAGCCACCGCTCGGGCTCGGGATCGCGCGGGACGTCGCGTACCGCCACGATGCCCGGCTGCGGATCACGACGCTGCCGGAC
>JAEYYY010000180.1 GCA_023430775.1 Pseudomonadota bacterium | reverse complement strand
CCGAGGATGATCGGTGGCTCAGCATCAGCGCGCGGCCGCTCGGCGAGCCCGGCGCGAGCAACGGGGCCGTCGCGGTGTTTCGCGATGTCACGATCGAGAAGGAGGCGTCGGCGCGGCTGCTGGTCAGCGAGCGGCTGGCATCGCTGGGGACGCTGGCGGCCGGCGTGGGCCACGAGATCAACAACCCGCTGATGGCGGTGCTCGGCAACCTCGACATGGCGATGGCGGACCTCCGTCAGGCGCAGCGCGAGCGGACGGATTGCGGGTTTCTAGAGGCCGTGATCGACGAGCTGCAGGATGCGCGCGGGGCTGCGGAGCGCGTCCGCGACATCGTTCGCGACCTCAAGATCTTCTCGCGCAGCGACGAGGAGACGCGCGGCAGCGTCGATGTCCAGCACGTGCTGGAGTCCTCGATCCGCATGGTGTGGAACGAGATCCGGCACCGGGCGACGTTCGTCCGCGAGCTCGAGCCCGTGCCGATGGTGTACGCGAACGAGTCGCGACTCGGGCAGGTGTTCTTGAACCTGATCGTCAACGCCGCGCAGGCGATCCCCGACGGGCGCGCGAGCGAGAACACGATCCGGGTGGCGACGGCGGTCGACAAGGATGGCCGCGTGCGGATCTCGGTTGGCGACACCGGGTGCGGCATGCCGCCGGAGATCGTCGCGAAGATCTTCACGCCGTTCTTCACCACCAAACCGATCGGCATCGGCACGGGGCTCGGACTGGCGATCTGTCATCAGATCGTGACGGGGCTCGGCGGCGAGATCGAGCTCGATACCGAGCCGGGGCGCGGCACCACGTTTCACGTCCTGCTGCCGCCGGTGGTGGAGGCGGGGGTGGCGAGCGCCGACGAGATCGCGATACCTCGCACGCGGACGGGCGCGCGCCGCGGGCGGATCCTGGTGATCGATGACGAGGCCGTGATCGCGACGACGATCAAGCGCTGTCTGATGCGCGATCACGACGTCATCACCACGCAGGATCCACACGAGGCGGTGCGGCTGGTGCGATCGGGGAAGCTGTTCGACGCGATCCTGTGTGACCTGATGATGCCGGACATCACGGGCATGGACGTGTTCGAGCAGCTCACCGAGGTCGCGCCCGATCAGGCGGCGCGGATGATTTTCATCACCGGCGGCGCGTTCACGGCGGCCGCGCGGGCATTTCTGGATCGAACGAAGAACGAGGTGATCGAGAAGCCGATCGACGTCGCGGGGTTGCGTGCGGTCGTCAGCGAACGGGTTCGGACGATCGATCGCAAAGGGGTTGTATGAACTACACCGCCGAGGAGAAGGACGCGCTCCGCGCGTATCTCGGGTTTGCCAGCAAGCACGGAGGCGCGCAGTCGGAGAGCGGTCCACTGTGGGATGTCGAGCTCGAGCGCGTCGCGATCACCGAGGAGGCGTGGCCGCCCTTTCTCGAGGCGCTGCGCGCCAACGCGCGCGTGCACGCGGAGGCGCAGGTGCCGTTCCTCGACGTCGTGCGGCGGGTCGGGCGCCGGCGCGACGAGGCGCTGGCGTCGTTGCACGCGCAGTCACTCGACGGCAAGGCGACGGCGCAGATCGTTCGCGGGCTGTGCCTCGTCCACGACCTCGTCATCGAGACGATGGGCCGCAGCTACGTCGAGATGCGGGAACGGCTGATGGCGGAGTCCGAGGCGCGGATGCGCGCGCTGACCGAGCAGCTCCAGCACGCGCAGAAGATGGACGCGCTCGGTCGACTCGCGGGCGGCGTCGCGCACGACTTCAACAACATCCTGACCGTCGTCGAGAGCTACGCCGCGATGCTCGAGGACGCGCTGGATGTTTCCGACGAGCGTCGCGGTGACGCGAGCGAGATCCGCCGGGCCTCGGAGCGAGCCACCAAGCTGACGCGCCAGCTGTTGACGCTCAGCAGGCAGAGCGTGGTGGCACCGAGACCGGTCGACGTCGACGAGCTCGTGACGGGCTTCATCCCGACGCTTCGCCGGCTGCTGGGCAACGGCATCAAGCTCGACGTCCAGCTCGGCAAGACGCCGACGGTCGTCATCGATCCGGGACAGCTCGAGCAGGTGCTGATGAACCTCGCGGTCAACGCGCGCGACGCGATGGACGGCACGGGGCGCGTCGTGATCGAGACGTCGATGATGGATGTGGCGGCCGACGCGGCGCAGGACGTCAAGCCCGGGCGGTTCGTCAAGATCTCGATCACCGACGACGGCCCCGGCATTCCCAAGGATCTCCAGAAGCGCGTGTTCGATCCGTTCTTCACCACCAAGGAGGCCGGCAAGGGCACCGGCCTCGGGCTCGCGATCGTACACGGCATCGTGTCGCAAGCCGGCGGCGCGATCGAGCTCTACAGCGAGCCCGGTCACGGCACCACGTTCCGCGTTCGGCTTCCTGCTTCGGCGCAGACCCAGGTGGTGGCGACCGATGCCCACCAGGTGCGGTCGGTGCAGCTGCGGCCTGTCACCGTGCTGTGTGTCGAGGACCAGCCCGAGGTTCGCGAGCTGATCGCACGCGTGCTCGGCGCGCACGGCTGCACCGTGCTCCAGGCGGCGACCGCCGTCGAGGCCCGCGCGCTGTGCGTCAAGCACGAGCATCCGATCGAGGTCGCGCTCGTCGATCTGGCGCTGTCGGACGCGCGCGGCGACCTGTTGCTGCGCGACCTCCGGGAGCTGCGGCCGGATCTCCACACGATCCTGATGTCGGGATTCCCGGCGGGCGCACTCGCGCCGAGCGGCGACTCGGTGATGGTGCTCGCCAAGCCGTTCACGCCGGCGCGGCTGCGCGACGCGATCGCCGCCGCCACCGCCGACGTGATCCCGACGCGTCGCTCGGAGCCGACGCTCCAGCCGCGCGTGCTGCTGGTCGACGACGATCCTTCGCTGCGCAAGATGCTGGGGCGGTTCCTGCGGCGAAACATGCTCGATGTCGTCGAGGCAGACTGCGGCCGCGTGGCGCTCCAGGAGATCGGAGCGAAGCGCTTCGACGTCATCCTCAGCGACATCCACATGCCGGATGGCAGCGGCCTCGATCTGCTGCGCGGCGTGCGGCGCGTCGATCTGGACGTGCCCGTCGTGCTGATGAGCGGCAAGCCCGATGTCGAGACGGCGGCGACCGCGCTCGAGTTCGGTGCGTTCCGCTACCTGAGCAAGCCGCTCGAGCTCGAGGCGGTCGAGAAGATCGTGCGGACCGCCGTGCGCGCCCACGCGCTGGCGCGGATCCGCCGCGAAGCGCTGACCGTCGGGCGCGGAGCTGCGACGACGGTCGGCGATCACGCGGGCCTCGAGGTCCGGTTCGAGGCGGCGCTCGAATCGCTCTACATGGCGTACCAGCCGATCGTCCACGCGGGCGGCGGGCGCACGTTCGGAGTCGAGGCGTTGATGCGGACCCGCGAGCTCTCGATCTCGTCGCCACCGGCGATGCTCGACGCGGCGACGCAGCTCGATCGGCTCCCGCAGCTCGGCCGCAGGATCCGCAACCTGGTGGCGAGCATGCTGGACGATCGTCCCGACGTGCCGTCGGTGTTCGTCAACCTCCACCCCGACGATCTGTTCGACGCCCAGCTGATCGATGCGGCGGCACCGCTGACGCGCCACGCGTCGCGCGTCGTGCTCGAGGTCACCGAGCGCGAGTCGCTGACGTCGACCGCGGCGTTGACCGAGCGGCTCGAGCGATTGCGCGCGCTCGGCTTCCGGATCGCGGTCGACGACATCGGCGCCGGCTACTCGGGGCTGACGAGCTTCACGGATCTGACGCCCGAGATCGTCAAGATCGACATGTCGCTCGTTCGCTCGATCCACACGAGCAAGGTCAAGGAGCGCACGGTCAGCGCCCTGTGCTCGCTGTGTCACGAGATGGGGACCTTGGTGGTCGGCGAGGGCGTCGAGACCACCGACGAGCGAGACTGCCTGATGGCGCTGGGGTGCGACCTGCTCCAGGGCTATCTGATCGGCAAGCCGAACCCCGTGATCCGGGAGGGCACTTGACGGCGACCCGACCGCTCGAGGTTGCCGACCTGGCGTTCGCGATGGCGGTCCACACCGGTCAGCCCGTCTACCTCGAACCCGCGCCGGGTGGCTCCTACACGCTGCGGGTCGAGCGCGGCGCGGGAGCCGACGATGTCGTCGTCGAGACCACGCTCGATGCGGCGAGCGGGCGCGCCGCGGTGGCGCGACTCGCGATCGTCGCCGGGCTCGATCTCGCGAGCGATCACCCGACGAGCGCGCGGCTGCCGGTGCGCTGCGGTTCGATCTCGCGGCCCGTCCTCGTCACGGTTCGCCACGGCGAGGCGTTGCGCGCCGACCTGATCGCGCTGCCTGCATTCGAGCAGACAGCCGTGGTCTCCGCCGATCCGGAGATCGGCGAGCAGATCGGAAACTACACGGTCATCGAGGCGCTCGGGTACGGCGGCATGGGCATCGTCTACCGCGTCCAGCATGCGTCGCTCGATCGCACCTACGCGCTCAAGATGCTGTTGCCCGATCTGGTGGCCGACGATCCCGCCGCCGGCGAGCTGTTCCTGCGCGAGGCGCGGCTGGCGTCGCGGATTCGCCATCCCAACATCGTCGACGTCTTCGACTTCGGCTACGCGAAGCATCGCCCTTACCTGGTGATGGAGCTGGTCGCCGGCAAGAGTCTTCACGAACGGCTCGTTCGCGAGACCGCGCTGCAACCGGTCGAGGTGATCGCGATCGCGCGTCAGCTCGCGTCGGCGCTCGCCGCGGCCCACGGCGCCGGGGTGATCCACGCGGACCTCAAACCGTCGAACGTCCTCGTCACGCCCGACGGCACCGTCAAGCTGCTCGACTTCGGCCTCGCGCGGGCCCTCGGCGATCGCAGCGGAGAACCCGACGACTGCGTGCGCGGCACGCCGGCGTACATCTCGCCGGAGCAGATCCGCGGCAGCGCGGCGGGCGAGGCCTCGGACCAGTACGGGCTGGGGACCACGCTGTTCCATCTGCTCGCCGGCGTGCCGCCGTTCGAGCACGAAGACGTCCAGGAGACCTGCAGGATGCACCTGCACGCGCCGCCGCCGCCGGTGAGCTCGAAGTTCGGTCCGCTGCCGCCGCGGCTCGTCGCGCTGATCGCCCGCTGCCTCGAGAAGCAGCCCGCGAATCGGTTTCCCGACATGCGAGCGGTGGCGACGGCGCTCTCCGAGATCGACGAGCTCGCCAACCGCAGCGACTGGACGAGGTGGCTGTCGCGATGACCAAGCCGACGATCGTGTGCGTCGACGACGACCCGGCGATCCTGACGCTCGTCGCCCGCGTGCTGAACGAGTACGACGTGCGCACCACCGAGCTCGCCACCCAGGCGCTGCGCTGGATCACCCAGGGAGAGGTCGCCGTCGTGGTCTCCGACTACGACATGCCGGAGATGACGGGCGCCCAGCTCCTCGGTCAGGTGAAGCGCGCGTGCCCGGAGACCGTGCGCGTGTTGCTGACCGGCCGGCGCGAGCTCGAGACCGCGATCGACGGCATCAACCAGGGAGAGATCTTTCGCTTCCTCTCCAAGCCGTTCAACCACCTCGACCTGCGGGCGACCGTGGCGGAAGCGGTCAAGCGCTACGAGGTGATGGTCGAGCTATCCGGTGAACGCGCGAGACAGGTCCGCCGCCGCGCCCTGCACGAGGCCCTCGAGAGCGAGTTCCCGACCATCTCGAGCGTGGCCCGCTCCGACGACGGTCACTACGAGGTCGGCGATCCCGTGGCACTCGCGACGGAGCTCGGACTAAGCTCGTTCGTCGAGGCGCTGAATCGAAGACGATGACCGACAGCAACGCTCACCGCTCCCAGGCGATCCTCAGGATGCCCGTCGATCACGTCGACGCGACGATGATCCTCCACGACGGCGAACGCTCGGAGGTCATCCTGTTGCTATCGCCGGGCGATCACGCAGCCGACGTCATGGTCGGAGGCGACGAGTTTTTGCCTGTCATGCGGGATGCGAAGATCTGTCTCGTCGCCCGCGACGCGATCGCCGCGCTCGGGTTGCAGCGCCGGCCACTGACCACGCTCGAGGAGGAGATGCCACACGAGACCCAACGCGCGACGATCAAGCTGCGCAGCGGCATGATGCTCGAAGGCGAGCTGCGCTGGCCGCTGGTCGACGGCAAGCGCCGGACCGTGGACTACCTGAAGAGCAGCCCGCGCTACATCGAGCTTCGCGCGCAGGACAAGAGCTGGTTCGTCGCGAAGGCGCACCTCGCTTACGTGCAGGAGATGTGATGCTGACGATCCCGCAACTGCTCCGGTTCATGGTCCAGCAAGGGGCGTCGGACCTCCATCTCTCGGCGGGCGAGGCGCCGATGATGCGCGTGCACGGCGAGCTCTATCGCGTCGATGCGCCGGCGCTGTCGGCCGAGGAAGCCCATCGCCTGATCTTCGACACCATGAACGACGCGCAGCGCCGCACGTTCCAGGACAAGCTCGAGGTCGACTTCGCGTTCGCGCTCGACGACACGCTGCGGTTTCGCGTCAACGCGTTCGTCCAGAATCGCGGCGAGGGCGCGGTGTTTCGCTCGATCCCGCACAAGATCCCGAGGTTCGAGGATCTCGGCTTGCCGCCGGTCGCGAAGGCGCTGTGCGACGAAGAGAAGGGCCTCGTCCTGGTCACCGGTCCGACGGGCTCGGGCAAGTCGACCACGCTCGCCGCGATGCTCGACTACATCAACGAGACCATGCAGGGTCACATCCTGACGCTCGAGGATCCGATCGAGTTCGTTCACAAGTCGAAGAAGTCGCTGGTCAACCAGCGCGAGATCGGGACCCAGAGCAAGTCGTTCAACGCGGCGCTGCGCAGCGCGTTGCGCGAGGATCCCGACGTCATCCTGATCGGCGAGCTGCGCGATCTCGAGACCATCTCGCTCGCGCTCACCGCGGCGGAGACCGGTCACCTGGTGTTCGGCACCGTCCACACCGCGAGTGCCGCGAAGACGGTCGATCGATTGATCGACGTGTTCCCGCCCAGTCAGCAGGCGCAGGTGCGGACGATGCTCTCGGAGTCGCTGATCGGCGTGATCACGCAGATGCTGCTGCACAAGGTCGGCGGCGGTCGCGCGGCGGCCCTCGAGATCCTGATCGGCACCCCGGCGGTGCGAAACCTGATCCGCGAGAACAAGACCCACCAGATCCCGTCGGCGATGCAGGTCGGCGGCAAGGTCGGCATGCAGACCATGGAGGCAGCGTTGATGGACCTGGTCGCCAGACGCGTCATCACGATGGACGAGGTCCGCGCGCGGATGCCCGACACCGCGGCGGCGATCGAGCGCAGCCACCAGATGGCGGCGAGGTCGTGATGCAGTGGGATCCGATCCTGAAGAGTCTGCTCGACCACATGCTCAAGGTCGAAGCGAGCGATCTGTACATCACCGCGGCGTCACCGCCGGTGTTTCGGATCAACGGCGTCGGCTATCCGGCGAAGACCCCATTCGATGGCGCACGGATCGTCGAGATGGCGAGGACCCTGCTCGACGACGACCAGTGGACGGAGCTGGTGACCAAGAGGGAGATGAACCTCGCGCTGGCGAGCGACAACGGCGGCCGGTTCCGCGTCAACATGTTCTACCAGCGCGGCGAGCTCGGCATGGTGGTGCGCCTGATCCGCACCAAGATCAAGACGCTCGCCGAGCTCGCGCATCCGCCGATCCTGGCCGACATCATGGCGAGCAAGCGCGGCCTGGTGTTGCTCGTCGGCGGCACCGGCAGCGGTAAGTCCACCACGCTGGCGGCGATGATCGATCACCGCAACGAGGCCGAGACCGGTCACATCATCACGATCGAGGATCCGGTCGAGTTCGTTCACCCGCACAAGAAGTGCGTGGTCACCCAGCGCGAGGTCGGCGTCGACACGCTGTCGTACCGGGACGCGCTCAAGAACACGCTGCGTCAGGCGCCCGACGTGATCCTGATCGGCGAGATCCGCGACGTCGAGACGATGGAGGCGGCGATCACGTTCGCGGAGACCGGTCACCTGTGCATCTCGACGCTGCACGCCAACAACGCGAACCAGGCGATCGAGCGCATCCTCAACTTCTTCCCGCAGGGGCGCCAGCACGAGATCCGCCTCCAGCTGTCGCTCAACCTGCGGGCGATCATCTCCCAGCGCTTGATCCCGTCACTGACCGGCGGGCGCGCCGCGGCGCTCGAGATCCTGATCGACACGCCGCGGATTCGCGACCTCGTCAAGCGTGGCGAGATCGAGATGATCAAGGAAGCGATGGAACAGGGCGTCAACGAGGGCTGCGCGACGTTCGACCAGGCGCTGTTCGATCTCTTTGCGGACGGCCGGATCGACGAGGCCGAGGCGTTGCGCGCCGCGGATAGCCCGAACAACCTGCGCATCCGGCTCGAGCGATTTCGTCGGCAGGGCCCCTACGTCGGCGAGCCCGAGCTGCGTCTCGTGCGCTAAGGGTCAGGCACAACTTCCGGCCGACCGGACAAGACAACTTGTGCAACTTGCGTCTGACTCCGCTTAGCGCGTCCGACTACCGGACAAACAAACTTGATCAACTTGCGTCTGACCCCTCCGCTTAGCGCGTCCGGCCGACGGACAAACAAACTTGATCAACTTGCGTCTGACCCCTAGCGCGTCGCCGGGGTGATCGGCGAGCCCACCTCGCGGGGAGCCACCGTGGCATCGCCGAACCGCGCGTACATCTTCATGCCGGGGCGCGTCTCGAATGCCAGCTGGCCGAACACGATGTCGCTGCTGCCGTACTCGCGCTGCGTGGTGTAGATGGCGTGCTGCCACGGGACCTCGCCGGTGGCGTAGCCGATCGGCAGCTCGAAGCGGCGCGTGCCGCCGTCGCGGAAGATCAGGTCGATCGAGCCGACCGGCTGGAGGACCTGCGCCTCCTCGTCGGTCAGCACGATCCAGCCGGCGTCGGTCTTGCGCGCCCACGAGAACTCGATGCGATCGAGCGTGCAGTCCTTGGTGCACGACGGGTCCGCCGGCGCGAAGTGAAAGCGCGGCATCACCTGGTGCATCGTCATCTCGGTCGGCGGACGCACGAACGAGAAGTCGAGCGTGTGCGGGCCGGAGCGGAACGTGTAGGTGCCGGCCGGGATGGCCTGGTCGGGGCGGCAGAACACGCCGAACGTGCGGCTATCACCGAACGTCAGGTGGCTCACCGGCTGACCCGCCGGGACGGCCGCGGTGTGCTCGCCCTGCCAGTAGCCGTAGTAGGGAGCATCGAACGTGACGTCGGCATCCTCGCGATCGACGGCGCCGAAGCCCTCGGGCAGCCGCGCGTAGATGCCGGTACCCTCGTGGCGGTAGCTGATCGCGGCGGTGTTGGTGATGAAGTCCTCGACGGTGGCGTCGCGGCCGCTCGCGCGGACGGTGTACTCGGCGTGCATCTCGAGGCGCGGCGACAGGCCCTGGAGCGCGTCGATGACGCCGTCGTTGTCCATGTCGGGGTTGGCGTAGCGGAGCGCGAGGTCGTCGATGCCACCGAGCGTGGCGAGCGTGCGGCGCGACAGGCCGAGCGCGAGGTCGAGCGCCTCGCTGCTGCCGGCCAGCGTGGCTTCGCGGTTGTCGACCGACACCTTGCCGAGGTCGACGTCGCCACCGGCCTCGGGAACGAGCGTGTCGAGCGTGTCGACGCGAAGCAGGCCGTGCACCATGTCCGAGCCGCGCAGGTTCGCGTTGATGAACACCAGCGCCCACGGGCGACCGGCGGTGACCTCGACGGCGAACTCGCCATTCGCGGTCGGCGAGACGACCTTCATGACGTCGCCGGCGACGGGGCTGACCGCCATGACGTGGGTGACGGCGTTACCGACCGAGCCGTGGAAACGCGCCGTCTGTTCGACAGGGGTCTCCGTGGTGGCACAACCGGCGAGGATGGTGAACAGGAGGCTGATGCGCTTCATGAGAGTTTCTATTGGCAACTGAAGAGCCATCTCGAGCGCGATCGATTAGCTCGTGATTCTAACGAGTTAGTTGATACGAGCTCGTAGTCAAAACCGACTCCGGGTTGCTGGATACCCAGGGCGGGCATACCCGGCGCTCGTGTAGGGCAAGCGACGCAGCTCGCGCGAAACGACGACTCGACCGGAACTTCAAATCGGAGAGTCCGGTGAGCAGCGGGATAGCCACGAAATCGGCGCGCGGTGTGACTGTTAGAATTCGAAGCGGTGGGACTGGAGCTCCGAGACGAAGCGCTGGAGCCGCTTCGAGTACTGGTCGTCGATGATGACGAGCAGCTGTGCCGCCAGACCGCGAACGGGCTGGCCGCGGCCGGGTACCAGGTCCTGACCGCGCACGATGGAGACGACGCGATCCGACTCGCCGAGAGCTCGCCTCCCGATGTCGCGATCGTCGACCTCGAGATGCCGACCGGCGGCATCGAGGTCATCGAACGCCTCAAGCAGCTCAGCGGGCCATCGATTCACATCATGGTGATGACCGGCCACGACGACGAGGCGCGCAGGCGGGATGCCTTCGCGGCCGGGACCGACGACTTCATCGTCAAGCCGACCGGGCTCGCCGAGATCAAGCGCCGCATCGCGGCGGCGCAGCGAAAGCAGCAAGCGTTCATCGAGGTCCGGATCGCGAAGGAGGTCGCGGACCGCCGGATGACGTACGGCGCCGAAGCGAGTGCGCTGCTCGCCCACGATCTCAACAACAGCCTCGCGGTCTCGCTCGGCAACCTGCAGTACATCGCCGAGGAGGCGAAGCTGGAGGACGACCTCGCGGAGGCGTTCACCGCGGTCATCCGGTCACTGCGACGGATGTCGGGCCTGGTCGCGAACTTCGTCGACGTCGCGCGATTCGAGGACGCGGCGGTCAAACCATCGATCAAGTCCCATGTCGTGTACCCGGTGCTGGCGTCGGTCCTCGACGTCAACGCGTCGTCGATCAAGAAGGGCGTGCAGGTGCGGATCGATTGCGCGGCCGACCTCGAGGCGCGGTTCGACGGCGCGTTGATCGAGCGCGTGCTGCACAACCTGGTCGGCAATGCGCTGCGCTATTGCACGGTCGATGGCGAGATCGTGGTCGCGGCGCGGCGCTGGAACGACCCGCGCAGCGTCGTCCTCACGGTCAGCAACAGCGGTCCCTTCGTGCCCGAGGAGATCCAGAAGACGCTGTTCAACAAGTACGTGCGAGGCGGATCCGGCGGCAAGCGAGGCATGGGGCTGTACTTCTGCCGGCTGGTCGCGGAAGCCCACGGCGGCACGATCCATTACGAGACCTCGAAAGCCGGGCCGTCGTTCGTCGTCAGGCTCCCGGGCCGCGATTAGTCGAAGACCTCGAACGAGCCGTCGTCGGACGTGTCGATGCGCGAGGCCCAGCAGATGTCCTCGAGACCGTCGTCGTCGAGGTCGCCGACCCAGCGCGCGATGCCGAGGGCACCGGTGCGATTGACCTGACCGATCCGGAAGCTGCTCGGCGCCTGGAACGTGAAGGACGCCGTGGCCACGGTGGTGGTGCCGAGCGGCAGCGCGTTGTTGTACCAGAGGAACCCGCGAGCCGCTCCGCTCGACCGGCCGACGAGCAGGAGGTCCTCGGTGCCGTCGAGGTCGACGTCGGAGCCGATCTCGGAACGCGCGAGCACGATCGCACCGAGGCGCATGCCGCTGCCGCCGTTGATCGTGGTGATGGTGACCCCGGCATCGGACGTCAGCGCGGTGCCGACGGTGTCTCCCGCGAGCACCAACACCTGACCACGGTTGCTGTTGAACGCGTGCGCGGAGACCACGAGGTCGCGAGTGTCGTCGCCATCGCGATCGTCGAGCGTGGTGACCTGGGCGCCGAATTCGGTGGTGGTGGAGGCGGTCGCGTAATCGATGCGCGCGTCGCGCGACGGATCGAAGGCGCGCAGCGTGACAC
>JAEYYY010000113.1 GCA_023430775.1 Pseudomonadota bacterium | reverse complement strand
GGTCGCCGACGAGATCCGCGCCATCGCCGGCGATCGCTCGATCCAGATCGCCGTCGATGGCCCGGCCACAGGCATGTGGGACGCCAACCGTCTCTTCCAGGCGGTCTCGAACCTGGTCGGCAACGCGGTCAAGCACGGCGAGCCCGGCACCCCGATCGACGTGCGCGTCCGCTCCGAAAACGAGCGCGCGATCGTCGAGGTCCACAACGAGGGCGTCATCCCGAACGAGGTCCTTCCCGTCCTGTTCCAGCCGTTCGCGACGCGCGGCGAGACGAAGCGGCGCCAGGGCCTCGGCCTCGGCCTGTTCATCGCGCAATCGATCGCACGCGCCCACCGCGGCGACCTGATCGCCGAATCGGCGCCAGATCGCGGAACCTCGTTCCGCCTGATCCTGCCGCGCACGCTCGACGCCGCGTAGCGCTTCGAGGAGAGCCCGACCGACCGTCCCTGCGTCAGCGCAGCACTCGCTCGATCGCCGCGTAGGCGCGTCGCCAGCTCGTGGCCTTCTCGAGCACGGCGCCGGCAACAGCAGACCAGCAACGACGACCGGTCCGGTGAAGCGGCGCAATCTTCGGTGCTCATCGAGCGCGAATGCGCACTACCAGCGATCGCGACGCCGGTGCACTGGTGCTTCAATCGCTCCGGCGAGTCGGCATTCGACGCTCGTTCCACCGTCGTTCGAGATCGCCATCGGAGTATCTCGAGCGTGGCGTTCTGCGGGCGCCACCGGCTTCCACAGCCCATGTCGGCGGTGCCATGTGCCGACGGTCGGATGGGTCTACTGGTGGCAGATCCAGAACACGAGCTCCGGCGCGGTTGTCGAAAGATCGTGTGGTGCTTCTGAAGAACCGGTGCACGCCGTCGCGATCGCTGCCTGCGGATTCGCGCTCGATGAGACACATGGCAAGGTTGCCGACCGCTTCACGGACCGCTCGTCGTTGCCGGCGCTGCGCTCGAAGGACGTTGTCGGCGCTGTGCTCGAAGCAGTTTGCCGGCACCGTGCTCGAGAAAATGCCGTCTGTTCCGTCGTGGTGTTCGCGCTCGATGAGCACGAGTTACTGACAGGAACGGTTCGGTCGCGGTTGCCCGCGCTGTCATCGTGTTCGAGGAGGCGATGGTGCGAACTGATTCTCGGCGCTTTCCAGGTTGGCGAAGTCGCGAGGCGAAACCGGGCAGGGGGACCACTCGAACGATCTCTTGACACCCGCGCCGGAGCTCGCGTTCTGGATCTGCCACCAGTAGATCCATCCGACCGTCGGCACATAGCACCGCCGACATGGGCCGTGGAAGTTGGTGGCGCCCGCAGAACGCCACGCTCGAGATACTCCGATGGCGATCTCGAACGACGGTGGGTCGAGCGTCGGATGCCAATGCCGGAGCGTCTGAAGCACCAGTGCACGCCGTCGCGATCGCTGCGTGCGCATCCGCGCTCGATGAGACACATGGCAAAGTTGGTGACAGTCTCACCCGTTCGGTCGTTGTTGCCGGTGCTGTGCTCGAGGAACCTGCGCCCGCCTTCAGGTGTTCGCGCTCGATGAACACCGACGGGACCGGCTCGGTCTTGCGGTCCCCTCGTTCGTGTTCGAGCCGATGCGTGTGAACTGATTCTCGGCGCTTTCCAGGTTGGCTGCGCTGCTCGAAGCCGTCGGCTAGCAGTGAGCGGTTAGCGACCGTTCTTGTCGTAGATTGGATATGCCGAGCCATCCTTGCGGAGGTGTGGCTTCGGTCTTCCGACCTGGACGTTGAGCTGGGGCGCTCGAGTGGTTTCCCCAGCGACGACAGTGATCGTTTCCTTGGATTCCGCGCTGTCGGGCGCCCACGCCACGAGCTTGTACGTGCCGGCGGGCACATCTGTGAGCTTGAACGTTCCGTTGGTCACGACGGTGATGCGATCGGTCTCGACCACCTTCACCTTCGCGCTCATGTCGACATGAATGTCGCAGTAGATATCGAACTCGCCCTCGTCGAGGAACTTGCGGCTCCTGGTCTCTCCGCTGCTGTAGCGGGACAGGTCGAATGGCGTCGGTTCGGTCGGCGAGAACACGTTGTGGTCGTTGTCAGGCCTCGAACGAGCTTCTTGATTGGGAAACGCGACGGTCGATCCAACCGGGATGACGAGCCGGTCGGGCGTGAACTTCTTGTCCTTCTGGACGATGGTGGCGGTCAACGGTTTCGGAGACGCGGAACCGCCTCGTCGTCTTGCTGGCAGCAGGTAGACGTAGCCGACGATTGGTCGTGTGACCTGTTTTCCATCCTCGAAGAATTTCACCGTGCCGGCGATCGCGCCGTTGGTCGGAGCCGCCTCGGGTGCACGCGCGATCATCACCATCGAGCAACCGAGGATCACGGAAGTTGGAAATCGCATGGCTGGTCAGTCCGTGGCTACGACGATCGAGCTCGTGATGACGTCGTGAGGAAAGCTGGGGACCCCGAGCTCGTGGTTCCAGTTGTATTCGACCTTGGCCCTGACATGGCTATTCACCTCGACCTGGAATCCGAAGGTGCCGCGGATCGAGCGTGCCTCGTAGACGAAATCGGCACCCCGCTGGTGCGTGGCCTGGCGCCAATCGAACCGGGTGTACGGGGTCCAGCGCTTGAAGCGTCTGCTGACCAGGACATACGCCCCCTTGTAGTCGAGGCACGATGCGACATCGCAACCCGCGCGTTCGACTCCGGCCATCTGATCCGCGAGGACCCTGTCGCTGGTGGAGCCCTGTTGCCGGCCTTGCACGTACTCGGCAGTCGCGTCGAAGCCCTCGAGATCGATCAGATTGAGGTCGAACCCGTAGTGCCATTGCATGACGTCGAGAGAAGGCTGGCCATCTTGCGGGCCGATCGCCCCCGACATGCCGATCCAGAGCGCCTGACCCACGGGCAGCTTGTACTCGGCGTGTCCCGCGATGCTCGGCACCTTGTTCGCGCGCAGCTCGTCGTCGGGGGAGAACCGCTCCTCGAAGTTGTCACCGTTGATGATCGCCGCTGACAGGTTGGTGCGCGTGCCGACGTAACGCGCGTCGACACCGATCGGACGGCCGCAGGTGTAGCGGCAGATCAGCGACGGCGTGACCGTCAGTCGGCGATGCGAGTCCTGTGCGCGGTACTCGACTCCGAGCACCGAATCGATCTTGCCGGCATCGAGGTAGAAGTCGTGCTTCGTGGACGGCTTGTACTGGACGCGCGCATAGCTGACCTCGAACGTGTCCTCGCCGGGGCGCGGCAGTAGCTGCGCGAGAGCTTCGATCCGGATGTCTTCACGAACGGTCTTGCCGATCGCGAGACCGATCGAGTTGACGATCACCGACGGCCGGCCGCTCGAGTTGATCGCGTCGTTCTCGACCTCGCGCGAGTCTGCGGTCTCCGCCGGATCCCCGAGCGAGTTGATCATGGTGGTGAACGGATCGCCCATGAACACCCACTGCCCGGAGATCGAGTTGCTGTAGCCCGGATAGTGCTGATGCAGGAAGTCGCTGCGGATCCCGGAGCCATCGCCGGCGACGGCGAAGGCACCGACATCGACGAACGCAGCGATCGCGACCGACCGTTGCAAGTGCCGCGTCTTCGCGATCTCTTCGCGAAGGGACTCGTTGACGCGCTGCTGTGTTGCCATCGCCTTCTGGAGCTCGGAGATCTGATCCGCCTGATCATCGAGGTCTTCCTGAAGCGTGGGCGGAACGACCGGAGGCGGCTGGGCGGCGGGTGGCTCGGCAACAGGCGGCGCGGGTTCCGGGGGCGGTTCTGCCGGCGGAGGCTCTGCGGGAGGCTCGTCGGGAATCGCGTGGGCGATCGCCGGTGCGCAGAGAACGGAGAGGAGGAGCGCGGCGGTCTTCACGGCGCCGCCCAGAACGGGTTTTCGATTCCGGTCAGTGACTTGAGGAAGGCTTCGAGGTCTCGCGCCTCGTCATCATCGATCTCGAGCGGCTGGATCCGTGAATCCTTGCTCCCGATGAAGCCATCCGGCGATCCGCCGCGGCGGTAGTACTCGATCACCTCGGCCAGCGTCCCGAGTTGACCGGCGTGCATGTAAGGAGCCGTCTTGGCGACATGACGCAACGGCGGCGTCAGGAACTGGCCGGCGCGAGCGGCGCGGATGTCAGCATCGAGATCCTTCTCGTCGCCGACGCCACCATCGGTGGGCACGACATTCGGGCCGGTCTGCGGCACGCCCGTGTTGTGGAACTTGAGATCGGACAGCAGCGGCCCGTTGTGACAGTCGATGCACATGCCCTTGCCGATGAACACCGAGAGGCCGCGCTTCTCGGCGTCACCGAATCCGTCGACCGGCGGAGTGCGGCCGTCGACGACAGGGCTGGAGAGGTAGACATCGAACGGCGAGCTCGTGCTCGTCAACCTGGACAGGTACGCGTCGAAGACCTGCCCGATGTTCCCCATGACTTCTTCTGGCGTGTGACACGGTCCGACGTCGTCGGTCGGACACCTGCAAAAGAAGCCGTTTGAAAGGTATGCCGTGCAGATCGGCGGCACGCCCTCGAAGAGCGTGACGTACGAATCGAAGTACGAGGGATTGTCGCGAATCGTGACTGCGACCTGGGGCGCTGGCGCGTTCATCGCATTCGGTCCCGCGACCAACAGCACCTCTCCGGCGGTGGGGTATTTGCCGGTCCACGAGAACACTCGCTTGCACAGGATGTCGTCGCTCTCGGTGCAGTCGCGCTCGACGAGCGCCTTCTTGTACGCGAGGTTGAGGACCGAGAGCGCGTTGTGTTTCGTACGCTTCTCTGCCGCGCCGATCGAGACGTTGAGTGGCTGCGATCGGGTATCGACGAAGTAGGAGCTCGGGTCGTGACATCCAGCGCACGAGATCGTGCCTCTCTCGCCGAGCTGACCCGGTGCGGCTGGGTCGTCGATCAAGACCGGACCGGAGAGCGCCGGATCGAAGAACAGCTCGCGACCGAAGTCGATCGCGACGTCGCAGTTGTTTCGGACGCGGAACCATTCTGGACAATCCTCGATCGGCGGCAGTCGGATCTCTTGCCGGAGGAACGTCCACTGGTCTTCCGTGAACGTGTCATCGATCAGCGGCTCCTCGCTCCAGCACCCGCCGAGTGCCCAGACCGCACCTATCAGCGCATGACCGCGCGTCATCGTCACCCACGACCACCGTATCATGCTTGCTGGCTTTGCAGCTGACGTGCCATCGTGGGGCGTCGAGGCATGGGGGATGCAGACAGAGGGGGCTTGGTGAGCTCCACCGAGGATCAGGACACGATCGACGGCGTCGATCGCGAACAGACTCGACCGCCTCCGGTCGCACCGTCTCCGCCGACGAACGCCGACTATACGGAGCTGATCTCCGTCGAGAGCCGGCACTACGAGCGCGGCAACGAGATCGGTCACGGCGGCATGGCGCGGGTGGTCGCTGCTCGCGATCTACGCCTCGGCCGTTCGGTCGCGATCAAGGAGCTGCTACCGAGGAATCGGGCCGATGCACCGCGCTTCATTCGAGAAGCGCGCATCACGGCGAGGCTCCAGCATCCCGGGATCATCCATGTCTACGAGGCAGGGCGCTGGGCGTCGGGCGAGCCGTTCTTCGCGATGAACCGCGTCGAAGGTGCGCGGCTCGGCGAGGTGATCAAGGAGCGCAAGAGCCTCGACGAGCGGCTCGCCCTGCTGCCGAACGTGATCGCCGTGGCCGAGGCCCTCGCGTACGCCCACAGCGAGAACGTGATCCATCGCGACCTCAAGCCCTCGAATGTCCTCGTCGGCGCGTTCGGCGAGACCGTGGTGATCGACTGGGGGCTTGCGAAGGAGCTGGGTGGTGTCGATCCACAGGAGTCGCTGACGATGGATCGCCAAGTCGGTGCGGACGAGACCGGACTCGGGCGCGTCGTCGGAACGCCGGCGTACATGCCCCCGGAACAGGCCCGCGGTACCAATGTCGACACCCGCGTCGACGTCTACGCCCTCGGCGCGGTGCTCTATCACGTGATCACGGGCAAGCCGCCCTACGACGGGGATCAGTCCGAGCGCGACACCGTCGAGCTCGTGCTCGCCGGTCCGTGCTCGCCGGTCGACGAGCTCGAGCCACAGACGCCGATCGACCTGGTGACGATCGTCAACAAGGCGATGGCACGAGAGCCGACGGATCGGTACTCCGATGCCGGCGAGATCCTGGAGGAGCTCAAGAAGTTTCAGGCCGGCCAGCTGATCGCGGCGCGCAACTACACGAAAAGCGAGCTCGTCCGGCGGTGGTTCTTCAAGCACCGCCTGATCGTCGGCATCGTGGCGATGGCCGTGGTCGCGATCGCGGTCGTCGGTAGCGTCAGCATCTCGCGCATCCTCCACGAGAAGCGCAAGGAGGAGCTGCGTCGCAACACGCTGCTCGAGGAGCGCGGCCGCAGCGAGCTGCTGGCGGGGCAGGCGGGTCGCGCCATCGTGTACCTCGCGGAAGCAGCAAAGGACGGTGTGCGCGGAGGAGCCCGCGGTCTGCTTCTCGCCGATGCGATGCGCCCGTTCGAGGCCCAGGTCACCCGCCAGGCCTCGAGCGGAGCTCCCGACAGCGTCGCGTTCAGCGCGGACGGCAAGCACGTGATCACCCTCGACGAGGATCGGGTGTGGATCGATGATCGATCCGAGCTGATCCAGCGGACAGCGCGGGGGCGCCAGGTGCTCGCGATGATGGATGGCGGCCTGATCACGATCGACGACGATGGGGTCGCGCGGGTGTGGACGCCGGCGGGAGCCCTTCGACTGCAGCTGAAGCACGACGGCGACATTCTCGACGCGCACCTGTCGTCCGACGGACGCTGGCTCGCGACGGGGAGCGCCGATGGGAAGGCGCGCGTCTGGGATCTCGAGAAGGACACGCCGCCGGTGACCGCGAAGTGCGGTGGCGGTCTCCCGGTGAACGCCGTGCGGTTGTCCCCGCAGGGCAATCGCGCGGTGTCCGCCACCAACGACAACGTGATGTGTTACTGGGATACGTCCGACGGCACGCAACAGAACCTGATGCGCGGGCATCGCGGCAAGATCCACAGCATCCGATGGTCTCGTGATGCGACGCGCCGCCAGGTCCTCACCGCGAGCGCGGATGGCACCGCGCTGCTGTGGGATCCGTTCTGGGGCAAGCCGATCGTGCAGCCGATCGTCCATGACGGGCGATCGATCGTCAGTGCAGAGTTCTCGTCGGACGGCCGCATGATCGTCACGGCCGGTGCGGACCAGCAGGCGCGGTTGTGGGCGATCCCCGACGAGATTCCGCAGGACGACCTGTCCTTGCGAGCCAAGGAAGTTCGGCGCCTGGTCGGGCATACCTCCGCGCTCAATGGAGCGGTGTTCGATGCCAGAGACGAACGCATCGCCACCGCGGGCACGGATCACAAGGCGAAGGTGTGGGATGTGGCCACGGGGGAGTTGCTGGCGACCTTCGAGCACGCCGACGTGGTCACGTCGATCGCGTTCTCTCCGGATCCCGAGCAGCAGCTGCTGCTCACCGCGAGCACGGATGGCTCTGCACGAGTGTGGGACCTCTCGCGCGACGCGGCGAAGCGGTTCTTCGAGGCTGATGCCGAGGTCAACGGGCTCGCGGTGGCTGCCGATGGGAGTGTCGCGGCAGCGCGCGCCGACAGCCGGGTCTCGGTGTGGCGCGCCGGGACCGAGGAGCCGACGGTCGTACGCGAGCACGCAGCACGCGTCCTCGCGATCGCGTACTCGCCCGACGGCAGATGGCTGGTCAGCGGTGGCGAGGACCAGGATGCGTTGCTCTTCGAGACCTCGCAGTTCGCTCGCATTCACACGCTGCGCGGCCACCAGCGGCCGATCCGTACGATCGCTTTCTCGCAGGATGGCAGTCGGGTCGCGACGGCTGGTGACGAAGGCCTCGTGCGGATCTGGTCGGTGGCCAGTGGCGGCCTCCTTCGCACGCTGCCTCATGTCGCAGCGATCCGGAAGCTCGCGATCTCGGCGGACGGCATCGTGGCCGCCGTCGACGATCAGGGGAGGGTCGCGATCTGGGGGGCTGGTGAGCTGCCGCAGCTTCACGCGTCCTTGACCAACGGGAACACGCGGGCGATCGCATTCTCCGACGACGGCTCGAGGCTGGTCGCGAGCGGCACGGACACCAAGGTGTTCCGCATCCAGCATGGCGTGCTGGCAGACAGGCCGACACTGGTCGATGGTCCCACCGGAGAGGTTCGCGCCGTCACCTTCACGCGCGACGCCGCGTGCGTGATCACCGCCGGCGTCGACGGCCTGGTCCAGCTGTGGGACGCCGACAAGGGCAAGCTGCTCGGCACCCGCGGGACGCGTGGCGCCACGGTCAACGCGCTCGCGACATCGGCGGACGGCGCGACGCTATGGGTCGGCGGCGCCGATCAGCTCGTGCGCGCCTGGGATATTCACGCCGAGGCGCGCGACGTCGCCGCGCTCGGCGAGGTGATGGAACGCGTGCCGTGGCGCATCGACGACATCGATGTCGTGCGGCGCACGGAGATCGAGGAGAGGACAGATGGGCAGCATCGATGACACCAAGAGCCGAATGCAGCACGGGCCCGCATTGCCGCGGCCCCTCGGGACCGCGTACTTGCTCGTCGTCGCGAACGAGTCCTCGTCGGTCCACCACCTGCCGGTCAACGGTACGATCCAAATCGGTCGCGACTCCAAGAGCGACCTCAAGCTCGACCACGCCTCGGTGTCGCGCGACCACGCGATGATGGAGGTCGGGCAGGACGGGATTCGAGTCGCCGATCTCGGTAGCCGCAACGGCACCAAGGTGAATGGCCAGTCGGTGAACGGCTGGCGGTTGCTGTCGTCGGGTGACGTCGTCGGTGTCGGCGACATCCACCTGGTCGTTCACGTGTCCAACGCGCCGATCGTCTCGCGGGCGACCTACGCCGAACCGGCGTGGCGCAGGCGGCTCGCCGAGGAGCTCGAGCGCGCGCTCACGTACCACCGGCCGCTCTCGGTCCTCGCGCTGGCCGGCGTGACGCCGCTGACGGTGGCCAAGGTCGGCGAATCGCTGCGGCTGATCGATGTCGTCGGCGAGGGCGCCGACGACACCGTCCTGGTCCTGATGCCCGAGTCCGATCGCGACCAGGCGACCGTGACCGCGAGCCGGATGCTCGCGGCGCTGCGCATCGGCACCCCGGAGATTCGCGGTGGTCTCGCGTCGTGTCCGACCGATGCCACCGACGTCGACAGCATCGTGCTGGCGGCTCGCAAGGCGCTGCGGCGCGCCGGAGCCGGTGCGTTCGTCGAGGTGTCCGCCGCCGCGACCACCATCGAGCTCGGCGAACGTCGCGTGCTCGTCCTCGATCCCGCGATGTCGCGGTCCTACGAGATGATCGAGCGGATGGCTCGCTCGCAGCTGCCGGTCCTGATCACCGGCGAGACCGGCACCGGCAAGGAGAACGCGGCCTACGCCGTCCATCACTGGTCGAAGCGAACCGGGCGGTTTGTCACCGTGAACTGCTCGACGCTGGAGTCACTCGCCGAGAGCCAGCTGTTCGGACACGAGAAGGGGGCCTTCACCGGCGCCACCTCGACGCAGATCGGACTCTTCGAGAGTGCGGACGGCGGCACCGTGTTCCTCGACGAGATCGGCGATCTGCCACCGGCCATCCAGGTCAAGCTCCTGCGCGTCCTGCAGGAGAAGAAGATCACGCGGCTCGGCGATACCCGCGAGCGTACGGTCGACGTTCGCGTCGTCGCCGCGACGTGGAAGAACCTCCCCGAGGAGGTCGTGGCGGGACGGTTCCGCGAGGACCTGCTGTATCGCATCCGCGGCGTGCCGGTGTTCCTGCCTCCGCTGCGCGATCGCCGGTGCGAGATTCCAACGCTCGCGCGTGCGTTCCTCGCGGAGTTCTGCGGCGCTTCGTCGAAGGAGATCACGCCGCAGGCGATGCAGGTGCTCCTGGGCTATCACTGGCCGGGCAACGTTCGCGAGCTTCGTACCGCGATGGAGTTTGCCGCGATGATGGCACCCGACGATCGCGTGGAGTCCGGCGACCTACCTCCCGAGATCCTGGGAGCCACCACGCCGGCGGCCGCGCCGTCGAACAGTGCCGAGATGCCCGCGGTCTCGCTGGAATCGATTCCCGCGACGTTCCGGCCGCTCGCCGAGGAGATCGAGGAGCTCGAGCGAACGCGCATCGCACAGGCACTCGCAGCCGCCGACAACAAGACCAAGGCCGCGCAGCTGATCGGGATGCCGATCCGCACGTTCACGCACAAGCTCAAGCACTACAAGCTGAGCTGACCGGGCAAAGCCTGCCGGGAGGCAAAACTTGCCGGCAACGAGCGCTCGCCAAAGCGCCGGCTCCGCGCGGAGTTGGCGGTTGCGATGGCGACGATGGCCGATCCCGCCTGGCCCGCCGCGTGCTGAAGGGTTCGGCATGCGCGAACAAGCTCTTCTGGTCCTGATGGTCTCCGGCGCTGCAGCGTGTGCCGGGCGTCCCGCTGCCACCACGCTGACTCATGGCCCGGCGATGACCTCGACCTACGCCTGCAACTCGCAGCTCGTGAAGCGCGAGGCCGGCAACGTGTTCGCTGCGACGGACGGCCGGCTGGCGATGGCCTTTCAGGATGACGCGGGCGATCACTTCGTCGCTCTTCCGGAGACGCCGACGTCGACGCGCGCGGTCGAGTACGTGATGCCGAACGATCATCGCGCGAACGCGGTCGAGCGGATCTACGACACGTCGCGCGGTCAATCGCGCGCCGACTGGCGCATCGTCGACGAGAACGTGTGCGTCGTGAAGGGTGGCTACACCGACGCGTTCTCGATGTTCGCCAGCGGCTCGTCGATGGACGACATCGCGAACCGGCTCGGCCTCGAGAACCGTATCGAAGCTCGCCGGCTGATCCAGGAAGGCCTGCGCGCCGCTCAGGCGAACATGCGCGCCGTCGGGGTCCGGTTGCACAAGGAGTGGTAGTCGTGAGGGCGGGCGTCGTCGTGGTGGCGGTGGCGGCGTGTGGCGTCGACGGAGCGGGGCAGGGGATCGAGGGGCAGCTATCGGCGGAGGGGCTCTACTCCGATCTCGCGCGCAAGGACGTCGTGCCCGACGCTCGCGAGCTGACCCCGGCGTACCCGCTGTGGTCCGACGGTGCCGTGAAGCGGCGCTGGATGATCGTGCCGGCGGGTACCGAGCTGGACACCACGGACATGGACCACTGGCAGCTGCCGATCGGCGGCAAGCTGTTCAAGGAGTTCGTGGTGGGCGGGCGTCGCGTCGAGACTCGGATGATCGAGCGGCAAGGAGCCGATGAGTTTCGGTTCGCACCGTTCGTGTGGCTTCCAGACGAGTCCGACGCGGTGCTCGCCGAGGCGGGCGCTCGCAACGTCAACGACAGTGGATACGACGTCCCCAGTAGCGAGGAGTGCGTGATGTGTCACCGCGGCGAGCCCGGCCGGATGCTCGGGGTGTCGGCGGTGCAGCTGGCGGCGCAGCTCGAGGAGCTGCCGCTGTCGAGGGTTCCGGAGCGACCGGTCTCGATCCGCGAGCCCGCACTCGGCGTGCTGCACGGCAACTGCGGGCACTGCCACAATCCCCTCGGGACGGCACCGATGCAGACACTGCGCGTGAGCCTGGCGGATGCGGAGGTCGCGACCGAGGAGACCGCGACCTATCGGACGACGGTGGGACGGCGGCTCGAGTACTGGACCGAGCACGGGTTCGAGATGCGCGTTGCTCCCGGCGAGCCGGAGTCCTCGGCGATCCTGTATCGATTGTCGCAGCGAGGGACCGCGGAACAGATGCCACCGATCGGGACCGATCAGGTGGACGAGGAAGGCCGGGCGATCGTGAGGCGGTGGATCGCGTCGCTGCCTGTAGTGGCGACCGAAAAATAGGTGGACCCAGCGGCTCGTCGCCGCTGGGTCCAAATGAGCACGACCATTCGACCGCAGCGCGTTCTATCCCCTACGCGTTGCGTAGGTGGGCTCCACATAACCTATCGGGCTTCCCGACGAGCGGGCGTGCACTCCCAGGTCAGAGGCAGATCCCTGGATAGCAGAAGTAGGAGACAGTTTCGCGCCGGTTCTCGCATCGAACCGCCGGTGCTCGAGATCGAAACTAAAGATCGTGATCGAATCCGTCAACCGAAAAAATGGCGAGGTGATCACACGTGGCGAAAACAAACTCGATCGCGTTCGCGCGCGGCGCGTCAGGTGCTGATCAGCTCTGGAAAATCTCCCGGTCGATCGGTCAGGAAAAAGCTTCGCGCGAAGATCGTCGTTGACCGTGCGGCCAGATCGTGACCGCGCGCCCGCGACACGATCGCGATCTGTTCCGCGATGAGGCTCACGCGATCTGAGAGACTAGCGGCCATGAAAGCGGGCCTTCTGTTGATCGCGGTGGTGGCGTGTGGCGGTGCGAAGAAAACTCCGGAGGCGCCGAAGCAAGACGATCGCGTCGCCGATCTCGAGAGCGCGCTGGCGAAGGCGAAGGCGGACCTCCAGGCGGAGCGCGAGGCGGCCGACAAGCTGCGCGCGAGCGAAGCGGCGAAGGCCGACGAGGCCAAGGCGCTCCAGGACAAGCTCGCGCTGGTGGTCGGGCAGGCGGGCGAGGTGACCACGGCGGATGGTGCGGTGAAGCTCGAGCTGGTCGATCAGATCCTGTTTCCGGTCGGCGAGGCGGAGCTGACCGACAAGGGCAGGGACGTGCTCGCGAAGGTCGGCGCGGCGCTCAAGGAGGTCGACAAGCAGATCTGGGTGCAGGGCCACACCGACGACCAGCCGATCATCATCAAGAAGCCGAAGCCCGAGCCGGCGAAACCGGCCGCGAAGCTCCCGCGCGGTGCCAAGGCGCCTGCCAAGGCAACCCCGAAGAAGCCCGACCGGCCCGATGCGGTGCTGGCGTTCACGACCAACTGGGAGCTGTCGGCGGCGCGCGCGTTGACCGTCGTGCATTACCTGCAGGACGAGGCGAAGGTCGATCCGGCGCGACTCGCCGCGGTCGCGTTCAGTCAGTACCGACCGGTCAGCCGGGTGAAGGCGAAGAACCGGCGGATCGAGATCGTGCTCTATCCGCGCGTCGCGATCACACCGAAGTGAGGTGATCGACGATCAGTGGTCGTGGCCGCGGTGGGCGGCTAATGACCGGACTTCCAGTTCGGACCCTCGCCACCCTGGACCGCGATCGAGCGGATGCCGCGCGCGAGCATCGATTCCTTGGTCTCGATCGCGTTCGCGCGATCCTCGACGGGCTTCGCGTGCTCGCCGGTGTCCATCCGGATCGCGTCACACGGGCACGCCTCGACGCACAGGCCGCAGACGACGCAGCGGAGCTCGTCGATCTCGAACACGGCCGGGCGCTTCTCGACGTTCTTGTCGCCCGATTCCTCGGGGATGATCGTGATGCAGTGGGCCGGGCAGACCGTCGGGCAGCACATGCAGGCGACGCAGCGAACGTTGCCGTCGTCGCGCAGCATCAAGCGGTGGAGACCGCGGAACCGCTCCGGGTACTCGACCTTCTCCTCGGGATACTGGACGGTCTCGATCTCGTTCTTCCACTTCTCCTCGACCGGCGCACCGACCGCCGCGCGGTCCTTGGCCTTCTTGAGCGGCAGGAAGAAGTTGCGAGCGAAGTGCTTCAGCGTGATGCCGAGGCCCTTCGCCGTCGCGGCGAGGAACGTGACGTCGCGCGGCTCGGGGCGCACGACCTGGATGGTGCGCGACCGCGGGTGCCGATCGGCGACCGAGATGACCTTGGGGCCTTCGGTGGGTTCTTCGTGATGACCGTGCGATGCGCTCATGGCGTCGGTGCCTCCGGGCCGCCCATGAAGAGCAGCTTGATCAATGCAGTCACCATGACGTTCGCCAGCGACAGCGGCAGCAGGATCTTCCAGCCGAGGTTCATCAGCTGGTCGGCGCGGAAGCGCGGCAGCGTCCAGCGGATCATCAGCTGGAACCAGCAGAGCAGCAGGACCTTGACGCCGAACGCGGCGAACTGGAGCAGGACGACGATCGCGTGCGGCAGGTGGAGCACCGTGCCGCCGGTGGAGACACCGGTGATCTGATCGACATAGCCACCGATGCGGAAGCCATCGGCGTCGAGGAACGGCACCTGCCAGCCACCGAAGAACACGGTGGCGACGACCGCCGAGATGAACACGATCTCGATGAACTCGGCGAGGAAGAACAGACCCCAGCGCAGGCCCGAGTACTCGACGAAGTAACCGATGATCTCGGGCTCGCCTTCGGGGATGTCGAACGGCGCGCGCTTGGTCTCGGCGATCGCGGCGGTGAAGAACAGCACCAGGCCGACCGGCTGCCACAGCCACAGCCAGTTGAGCGGGTTACTACCCGACATCGACGCGCTGGCGCCGAACGTGGCGATCGCGCCGGGCTCGAGCGTTCCGGTGACCAGGAACGCGCCCATCAGCGAGATGCCCATCGCGACCTCGTACGACATCATCTGCGACGAGGAGCGCAGGCCACCGAGCAGGGCCCACTTGTTGTAGGACGCCCAGCCGGCGATCGTGCCGCCGTAGTTCGCGAGGGTGAGGACGGCGAAGTAGAAGATCAGGCCGAAGTCGATCGAGAAGATCTGGAGGCGGATCGAGTGATCGAACGTCTCCTGCGCGGCCTTGAAGGCGGCCGGGTCGGTGGCCGCGAGCTGCGGATACGTCGCGAGCAGCGTGGGATCGAGGGTGCTGGTCAGCGCGTGCGGATAGATCGTGGGGCCAAACGGGATGATCGCGAACGCGATGAAGACCGGCGCGATCGAGAGGATCGGCGCCAGCGCGAACAGCCCCTTGTGGACGTTCGCCGGGATGAAGTCTTCCTTGAAGATCATCTTCACCGCGTCGGCGACGAAGTGAAGGATGCCCTTGAGCTTGATCGGACCGATGTTGGCGCGGTTCGGACCGAGGCGGTCCTGCATCATCGCGCTCTGCCGGCGCTCCATCCACGTCAGGATCGATGCCAGCGGCATGACCAGCGCGAGGATCAGGAACACCCACTTGGTGCCCGGGAAATCGAGGATCTTGTAGACGATGTCCATTAGCCGCGGCTCCCTGCGAAGCGGAGCTGGAGCGGACGCGCCTCGCGCACCCACTCGAGACCTTTCCACGCCGGCACTGCGCCGGTCATCTCGACGAACACTTCACGCACGTGCGTGAAGGCCATCTTGACGTTCGTTGCCTGCGCGAGCCGGACGATGGCCTCCCACGCGGCAATCGCCTGCCCCGGCGGCGGGAAGGCCGCGTGCATGCGCTGCACGTGACCCTTGTTGTTGGTGATCGTACCGGCGGTCTCCGCCCAGTCCGCGCAGGGCAGGGCGACCTTGGCCTTGACGACCGGACCGCGCTCGTGGGCGGCGATCGCGATCAGCTCGATGCCGGTCAGCTCGAGATCGAGATCCTCGCCGAGCGCGACGATGCACTTCACACCCTTGAGGTCAGTCGTGAGCTGGAGGCCGAGCGCGCCGGCGATCGCGGTGACGCCGGCGTTGTTCGGGTTGACGTCGGCGACGCGCAGCCTGCCATCGGCGCGCGACGGCACCGGCGGCTTGGCTCCGACGAACACCTTGGTCAGGCCCCACGCCTTGGCCAGCTTCGCGAGGGCGTAGTTGTCCTCGTTGCTGGCCGAGGCGGACAGCGCGACGGCGAGCGCGCCATCCTTGAACGCGAGCGTGGCGCGCTGCACGGCGGTGGTGAGCGCGCGATCCCAGCCGGCCGGCAGGCCATCGACCGTGGCGGCGGCGAGGCGCTTCTCGCGCAGGTCGTGATAGGTGAACCGACCCTCGTCGCACATCCAGTACTGGTTGACGTTCGGGTTGTGGCGCGGCACCAGGCGCCACGCGCGCTCGTGCTTGTGGTGGATCTCGATGTTGCAGCCGGTCGCGCAGCCGTTGCACACGCTCGGCGTGGCCTCGAGCTCCCAGGCGCGCATCGTGAAGCGGAAGTCCTTCGCGGTGAGCGCGCCGACCGGGCAGACGTCGACGGTGTTGAGCGAGTACGGGTTGTCGAGCTGAGCGCCCGGCGCGGTGGTCAGCACCTCGTGATCGCCGCGGTTCGCGAACTCGAGCTGGTGCTCGCCGGCGACGACGTCACAGGTGCGGATACATCTCGAGCACAGGATGCAGCGCTCCTGATCGAGGACGATGGTGGGGCCGAGGTCGACGACCTTCGCCTTCTCGACCTTGGGGACGTCGACGCGCGAATCCTCGTTGTCGTTCTCGAAGTACAGCTTCTGCAGCGTGCACTCGCCGGCCTTGTCGCAGATCGGGCAATCGATCGGGTGGTTGAGCAGGGTGAACTCGAGCATCTGCTTGCGAGCCAACGTCGACTGCTTGTCCTGCGTGTGAACCACCATGCCCTCGCCGCAGATCTGCTGGCAGCTCGGCTGGAGCTTGGGGTTCTTCTCGACGGCGACCAGACACTGCCGGCACTGCGCGACGACCGGCAGGCCGGGGTGGTAGCAGAACGCCGAGATGTCGAGGCCGAGCGTGCGCGCGGCTTCGAGGACGTTGGTCCCCTTCGGGACGGTGACGGTCTGACCGTCGATGGTCAGCGTGACCTTGTTCGGGTCGGTGGGAGGTGTCGGTGCCGCCGGGGGTGGCGGAGCAGAGGTCACAGTCTCTTGTCGCACTCCCCGCCGATCATGTTGATCATGCCGAAGATCGGAACGACGTCCGCGATCAGGTGTCCGGTGAACAGCTGCTCCGCGGTCGACAGATGGACGAACGATGGCGAGCGGACGTACGCCTTGTACGGGCGCCCGGTGCCGTCGGCGGCGATGTAGAAGCCGAGCTCTCCGTTGCCGCCCTCGACGAACGTGTACGCCTCGCCGGGCGGCACCTTGATGCCGTCGACGATGTGCTTGAAGTGGCGGATCATCGACTCGATCGTGTTGTACGTGTCGCGTTTCGGCGGCAGCGCCACGCGGTGATCGGCGGCCATGATCGAGCCACCCGGAATCTGCTGGATGCACTGGCGCAGGATCCGGATCGACTGCTTGAGCTCCTCCATGCGGACGAGGTAGCGGTCGAGACAATCGCCGGTGGTGGCGACGGGGACGTCGAACTCGAGCTCGGGATAGACCGAGTACGGGTAGTCCTTGCGAACGTCGTAATCGACGCCCGCCGAGCGCGCGATCGGACCGACGCAGCCGGTGGCGATCGCCTCCTCGCGGGTCATCGCGCCGATGCCGGCCATGCGATCGCGGAAGATCTTGTTCGCGTTGAGCAGGCCCTCGACCTCGACGATGACCTTCTCGATCTGATCGAGGTTGTAGGACAGCTCGTCGCCGAAGCCCTCGGTGAGATCCTTGGCGACGCCGCCGATCCGAACGTAGCTGTGGGTCAGCCGCGCGCCCGAGACCTTCTCGAGCAGCTCGTAGAGCCACTCGCGCGCCTTGAGGAAGTAGAGGAACGCGGTGAACGCGCCGAGCTCCATCGCCGAGGCGCCGATGCACGTCAGGTGATCGGTCATCCGCGACATCTCGCTGACGATCACGCGGATGTACTCCGCGCGCTTCGGGATCTGATCCGTCAGCCCCATCAGCTTCTCGACCGCCATCGCCCAGCCGACGTTGTTGATCATCGGCGACACGTAGTTCAGGCGATCCGTGTACGGGAACACCTGGGTGTACGTGGCGTGCTCGCTCTCCTTCTCGAAGCAGCGGTGGAGATAGCCGGGCTGGACGTCGCCCTTGACGATGCGCTCGCCGTCGACGGTGAGCACGATGCGCACCGTGCCGTGCATCGCCGGATGCGACGGGCCCATGTTGACCGTCATCAGATCCGGTGGCAGCTCGGCTTCCTCGTCGGTCAGGTCCTGGACGTCCTTGCGACCGAGCACCAGCTGCTTGAGCGACGTGATGTCACGCGTGGCCGCCATTACTCGTGCCCTCCCTGATCGGCCTTGATCGGATTGATCGGCAGATCATCGCGGCGCACCAGCGGCTGCCGCTTCTCCTTCGGATAGTCCTTGCGGAGCGGATAGCCGACGAACTCCTCGTAGAGATAGATCCGGCGCAGATCGGGGTGGCCCTCGAACTGGATGCCGTACATGTCGAACGTCTCGCGCTCCTGCCAGTTGAACGCCGGCCACAGCGTGGCGAGCGAGGGGCACCGCGTGTCGTGCTCGGGGATCGAGACCTTGATGCGGATGCGGTGGCGGTGCTTCTGCGAGCGCAGCTGATACGCGACCTCGAAGCGCGGCTTGCCCTCGGCCCAGTGCGCCGACGGCGGCAGGCCGACCGGGCGCCAGTCGAGGCGATCGATGCAGGTGCAGAAGATCGGATAGTCGAACAGCATCGCCGGATCGTTCTTGAGCCAGGTCGCGACGGCGACCAGCTGCTCGCGCTTGACCCAGGCGATCTCGTCGCCGAACTGCGACTCGGTGGCTTCGATCGCCGAGGCGTGCGCGGCCTTCAGCGCGTCGAGAACTTTTTGCGACATGGCTACTCTTCCTCGGCCTGCTGCGCCGCGATCAGCGCGTCGCGCTTGGTGCGAAGCTGGCTGTGGCCGCGACCGCTCTGGATGCGCTCCATCAGCAGGATCACCGCGTCGAGCACCTGCTCGGGACGCGGCGGGCAGCCCGGGATGTAGACGTCGACGGGGATCACCTGATCGGCGCCCGGAGTGGCGTGATAGTTCTGATAGAAGCCGCCGGTCGACGCGCAGACGCCGAACGCGATCACCCACTTGGGCTCGGCCATCTGATCGAACACGCGCTTGAGCGCGGGCGCCTGCTTCTCCGTGATCGTGCCGACGATCATCAGCAGATCACTCTGGCGCGGCGAGAAGCGCGGGAACTCCGCACCGAAGCGCGCGAGGTCGTACTTCGGACCGGCGACGCTCATGAACTCCCTGCCGCAGCACGCAGTCACGAACGGGTACGAGAACAGCGAGAACTTGCGCCCCCAGTTGGTGACGCGATCCAGCTTGCTTTGCTTGGCCCACTTCGCAGCATCTTCGAGGCGGGTGGTGGTCAGCTCTACTCCCATCCGATCGCCTTCTTTCTCCAGACGTAGGCGAGGGCTACCACCAGGATGGCGACGAACAAGAGCATCTCGGCAAAGCCGAAGATGCTGACGCCACCCGCTGCCGTCCTCGACAGCTGGTTGTAGAGAACCGCCCACGGGTACATGAACGCTGCTTCGATGTCGAAGACCAGGAAGAGGATTGCGACCTGGTAGAACTTCACCGAGTAGCGCCCGCGCGGCGATCCGATCGGTTCGCTACCGCACTCGAATGGCTTGAGCTTTTCGGGGTTGGTGGCCTTGGGGCCGAGGAACATGGCGAGCGCCGTGAACAGCCCGCAAAACGCGAGCGCGAACACGATCGCCACACCGGCGGGCATATACGCCTGGAGCTGCAAAGCCTCGCGAGTATATGAAGCGCCTCTCCCCGGTCAACGCGCCCGCCAGGCTATTTTCAGAGGGCGATCGCCGGGTTACTGCGGCGCCGGGTCGCGGATCCCCGGCGGGATTTCAGCCCGAGTGGCAGAAGTTCTGACCGGCCATCCGTTACCTTGAAGCGTGGCTGCGAAGCACGTGTGGTTCGACCCCAGCACGGGGAACGCCAGCGAGTCCGAGCATGCGAAGTGGTGGCGGGTGATCTGCGACGACGGCGCGGTCTCGATCCTCGGGCGCAAGAGCAAGCTGATCGGGTCGGGCAAGTGGACCGGCAAGAGCATCAAGCAGCGCTACGTCCTCGACGAGCCGATCAGCGATAGCCAGTGGGCCAAGCTCGAGAATGCGCTCAAGAAGTCGTTCAACGGCACGCTCGACACCGCCGGCGAGGACACGCCTTTGCGGCGTGCGGCTCCGCAGCTCCCGGTCGCACGCGGCGTGCACGCAGTCGTCCATCTGCAGAACGGTCTGCTGACCTACGGGACCCAGACCTCCAACGATCAGGTCCATGTCGCCGTCGAAGGCGATCGCGTGACGATCACCGACGACGACGGGCAGGTCGCGACCGCGCAGTTCGACGGCAAGTTCCTCGGCAAGCGGGAGCCCGGCGCGAGCGTGCTGAACGGCAACGCCGCGGCGTGGAACATGGTCGAGGGTGCGGTGATCGCGCTGGCGAGCGGCACCAGGCCGCGCCCGCCGGAACCGGAAGGCTACATCGAGGCCACGGTGCAGCTGATGAGTGGCGAGATCGTCGACAAGTCGACCACGCCCTCGACCGCCGCGATCGACAACATGTTCCACGCCCGCGTCGCGCTCGACGCCAGCCGGGTGACGATCACCGATCACGTCGGCACGGCGACCGCGCGCTGGGACGGCTCCGCGCTCGTCGATCGCGATGACGGCGACAGCACGCTGTCCGCGAACGCGGCGATGTGGACGTCGATCGAGCAGGCCGTCGCGACGATCGCGAAGGAGCGCCCCGCCTCGACGCCGGCGGTTCGCGTCAGCAGCGTGGCGCACGAGAATCAACCCGCGCCGTCGGTCGGCACGCGCGAGACGCGCTCGGGCTGGTGGGCGCTCGGCGCGATGGTCGTCGCGATCGGCGGCGCGATCGTCGCGTGGATGTCGAATCGACCCGGCGACACGGTCGGGCTCGTCATCGCGATCGCGTTGACCGTGCTCGCGGTCGGCCTGGTGATCTACACCGTCTATGGCGCGACCACCCGGTGTCCGGGCTGCAAGGCGTGGTACCGGCGCGAGACCACCTCCGTCGAGGATCTCGGCACCTCGCAGGTGACGCGGCACGAGAGCAAGCCGGTCTACGATTCCTCCGGCAAGCAGACCGGCACGACCTCCGAGTGGGTGACCTACAACGTCACGAACTACCGCTACCACTACCGCTGCAAGGAGTGCTCGCACCGGTGGACGGGCCACGGCTCGTCGGAGTCTCGCGCCTGACGCCCACGCGCGAGGCTTACAGGTTCGCCTGCGCGTTGCGCAGCGCGTCCTCGAGCGCGTAGACCATCTGATCGTTCATGTCGACGAGATAGATCGTCTCGGGGTTCGGCCGGCGGTGGGCGCGGATCTCCTCGACGATCGCACGCGCGGCCTCGTCGATCGGCACGCCACCGAGGTCGGTGCCGATGCCGGGGATCGCGATGACCTTGAAGTTGTTGCGGTCGGCCGCGATCAGCGCGGCGCGAGCAGCGCGGCGCACGTTCTCGGCGCCGATCATCATGCCGGGCTCTTCCATCGTGGGGACGTGGATGACGTTCTTCGCGGGCAGCTGACCGGCCGTGGTCACGATCGCGGCACCCACCGCGATCGGCGCCACCGCCATCGCCGCCTGCTGGATCACGTCACCACCCTGGCGGCGCAACGAACCACCGATGCCACCACCCATGATGCCGAGCGAGTTCGCCGGATTGACGATCGCGTCGACGGGCATGGTCCAGATTTCTGCGCGCGCTACGTGGACTTGCATGACGAGGGGTCGGTAGCACACCCCGCCCGAAAACGACAAGGGCCGCCTGAGGGCGACCCCTGGTTTCTGCAAAGAATCCTGGTCAGGCGCAGGCTTTTTCGAGCTCGGCCTCGACCTTGTCCTCGGCCCACTTCTTCGCGACCGCGAGCTCCTTGACGATCAGCTGCTTCGCGTTGTCGAGCATCTTGCGCTCGCCGAACGAGAGGACCTTGGAGGCCTTCAGGCGGTAGAGGTCGCGATAGACCTCGGCGACGTCGAACAGCGAGCCGGTCTTGATCTTCTCCATGAAGCCGCGATACCGGCGGTTCCACGTCTGCTTGTCGATGTGGACGTCCTTCTCGCGGAGGATGTCGAACACTTCCTCGATCTCCGACGCCGTGGCCACGGGGCGAAGCCCGACCTGGTCGGCCTTATCCTTGGGGACGAGGATCTGCATGCCTGTCGCGAGCACCTTCAAAACGTAGAAGGAGCACACCGTGGTGTTGATCTCCTTCTTCTCGATCCCGATCACCTCGGCCACGCCGTGAGCGGGATAGACGGCTTTTTCGCCAATTCTGAAGTCGTTACTCATTAAGGTCTCCTGAGGTGTTCGTGGCTTAAGTAGAGCGGACTGGAGCAATGCCGATGCCGCTCTGCGCCACCTGGTCGGGCTTGGTCAAAACCGGTTTGGTTTTCCTGGGTTGATCTCGAAAACTGAAGTTTTATTCACCGCTGGGCGTGCGCCAAGCTGTCACACCGTGTTTTCGACGGAACCGCTCATTTTTTGAGCGCGGTTCCAGAGGTTTCCCAACGGGCAGCGGAGGATATCAACCTCGTCGAGGATCGCCAGCCTAAAGATCGATGCGGCAACTGGTATGGCCGGGCGTCCTGAATCGGACCGCGAGATTTCAGGGGGTTAAAAGGCCCGAAACAGGTGTCGATCTACCGGCTCTGATACGCTCGTTTCGCCGTGCGGGGCTCGATCGGCCAGATCTTGATCCATCAAGGCGTGATCGACGCCAGCGGCCTGTCGGACGCGCTCGCACGTCAGAGCGGTCGCCATCCGGTAGCGAGCGAGCTCTACGCGCTCGGCTACGCGAGCGAACGCCAGCTCGCGACCGCGCTGTCGGCGCAGACCGGCTGGCCGGCGATCGTGCTCGACGAGTCGAAGATCCGGCTCGACGTGCTCGAGCACGTGTCGCTCGACTGGGCGAGGATCTTCTCCGCGCTGCTGGTCTACGAGGACTCCAGCACGATGATCATCGCGGCCGCGCGTCCCGAGGATGCGATCGTGCCGGCGCGCGAGCTCGGCGCCGGTCGCGGCAAGAACGTCGAGCTGCGGATCGCCCTCGACATCACGCTCGCCCGCACGATCCGCGTCGGCTTCCGGATGTGGAAGGACGGCGAGCGCTATCTCGCCGGACCCGAGGCCGATCGCAGCGGCAAGCCGGCGCTGGCGATCGTCCATCCCGACGGCGGCGAGGACGAGCATCGCCGCGCCCAGCGCGCGCTCGCCGAGGAAGCAGCGCGCGCGATCGAGCGTCAGGAAGAGATGCCCGAGGAGCACATCTCCTCGAACAGCATCACGTCGCTCACCGGGGACTGGCACTCGACGACGGTGACGACGTCCCGTCAGGACGAGGCCGCCGCCGAGGAGCGCACCGAGATCGTCGCCGCCGAGCTCGATCGCGGACCCGATGGCGAGACCATTCCAGGCGGTGCACCGCACGCGCTCGTCGTCGATCCCGATCCGCCGGGACGGATCCAGATGGTCGCCGAGCTCGAGCGCCTCGGCTATCTGTGTCAGGCCGCGGCCTCGGGGACGCAGGCGATCGATCTGCTGACGCAGATGCCGTTCGACATCGTGTTCGCCGACGTCGCGACGCCCGAGCTCGACGGGCTCAAGATGTGTCGCGCGATCAAGCGGTCGCGCCGGCTGTCGCGATCGCGCGTGGTGGTGACGACGTCGGTGGTCGACTCGGGACAGATTCCCGACGATCTGCTGCAGCGAGCAGGCGCCGACGGCTATCTCGAGAAGCCGCTCGACACCAGGCGACTGCATCGCTTGCTGCGCGACCTGTCGGGCGAGGAGCGCGCCGATCACGAGGGGCTGCTCGCCGATGCGCTCGGGCGCTACCACGTCGGTGACATCGAGGGCGCGATCGCGCGGCTGCGCGGTGCGCTGGTCAGCGATCCGGCGAGCCCGAAGCTGCACTTCATGCTCGCGAACATGCTGCAGCGCGCGTCGCGCTACGCCGAGGCGGTCGACGAGTACGAGGCGGTGGTCGAGCTCCAGCCGGCGTACTTTCCGGCGCTGACGCGGCTGGCCTATCTGTACTTCCGGCAAGGTCTCCACGCGCGCGCGGTCGAGACCTGGCGCCGCGCACTTCCGGTCTGCGAGGATCCGGCGCTGCGCCGCAACATCGAGCTGTTCATGCGCAAGCTGGTCGCCGACATGTCGAAGAGCGATGCGCAGTAGCGCGCTGCTCGTGCTCGTCGCGTGCGGGCCACAGGCGGCGTCGACGGCGCAGCAGCCGCCGGCCTGGATCGCCGACACCGAGGTCGATCGGAAGCTCGGGGTGCCACCCGATGCTGCCGAGCCCGATGCGAGCGACGACGAGGATCTCCCCGTCGACGACACGCCGATCGCGCAGGGGCCGCTGCCACCGGGATGCACGATCGAGGAAGGCAAGCAGCGCCGCGCCGAGCTCGCCGCGATCGGCGAGCTGGTGCGCGGCCCCGATCCGAAGATCGCGCTCGATGCACTGCGCGCCGCGCTCGCGAAGCCGTGCCTCGCGCACGTCGCTCCGGTGATTCACCTGCCGCGCTCGACCACCAGCGAGCTGCTGCGCGATGCCTGGGAAACGATGGATTACAAGCTGGCCGAGGCCACGGTGTCGCTCCACACCTGGCGCCGCAACACCCAGCTCGTGGTGCCGCGCGATATCGCGCCCGCGCTCGACGACAAGGCCACCGCCGAGCTGGCATGGCTCGCGTGTCCGCCGAAGGATGCCAGCTGCGATCGCGTGCTCGCGTACATCGAGCGTGCCGAGCGCGCGTTCGATGCGCGGCTCGATCAGCAGGAAGCGCGGCTCGGCGTCACCGAGGCCGACTGGGGCGGCAGCATCCGCACGGTGATCGACGGCGATCGCTGTGCGAAGGCGAAGCCCCACGACGCCGACAACGACGAGCTCGAGACGCCGCTGACCTGGGAGTCGTGGGCAACGTGCGTCGGCACGCGCGCGCATCGCAACAAGCGCTACGCGGAGACCAGGTTTCGCGCGCTCGATCGCGGCTGGCTCGTGATGCGAGGCCGCCGCGGCCACTATCAAGCCGCCGACGAGATCCGCGCCTACGACCTGGCGACCGGCGCCGCGTACGTGGTGTCGAACCAGACCGGCGTGATCATGACGCCCGACCAGATCAAGCTGGCGCAGCAAGGCGTCCAGGGATTCACCGGCCGGGTGGCGCCCGATCAGCTTCGCGAGATCGCGTTCCTGTTGTTCGCCCGCAAGGCGATCGTCGACGTCCGCACCTCGACGGCCTACGCCGACATCCCGTTCGCGGTGCCGCGCAAGCTGTCGGCGACGCCGTTCACCGGCACGTTCGGTCGCGTCACCTGGTCGTCGAGCGATCAGACGACGATCGTGTTCAGCTACCTCGACGGTGCGACGCGCAAGACCGGCGCGTTCATCTGGCCCCAGGCCGCGGACTGGCTCGACGATCACGTCGCCGAGCTGGTGCGGATCATGGAGGCCGGGATGGTCAAGGGCTGCGCACCCGCGAAGCTGCCGAGCGCGGCGCAGCTCGCGGGTCCGGCAGGAAAGGTGTCGGAGATCGACGAGGACGAGAAGCGCGTGCGCGAGTACTACGCCAGGCTCGAGGCCAAGCTCGAGACGCTGCGCTCGAGCGCGTGTCGCGACGCCCGCTAAGCTACGTCAGCGTGCCGGGGTTCATGATGCGGTGCGGATCGAGCGCATCGCGCAACGCGGTCAGGTAGGTGTCGAGCTTGTTCGCGCGGGCACCGAGCAGCCAGGCGCCCGCCGCTTCGGCAGCGCGCTCGGCGATCACGGCGGTCTCGGGGGCGAGGCCACCGTCCTTGGTGATCGTGAAGAACGCCACCGCCCCGTCGGCATCGAACCGCGAGATGTGGGCGCGTGCCTCGGCGCCGAGCGCGCGGCACTTGGCGACGACCGCGTGATAGACGGCGCGCAGCTTGCTCGGCGTCGCCATCACCTGCAGCGACGGCACCGGACCGGGCGTGGGCTCGCCGGCGGGAAGCCGGCGCCCCCACAGCTCGGCGCGCGCGGGATCGGGGGGGGTGCCGCCCTCGGCGAACACGGCGGAGGAGATCAGATCGCGATCGCACGCCGCGAGGTCGGTGGGGCCGGCGGTGGCGGCGCACACCAGCACGTGGTTCTCGGGAAGCGCGACGTCTCCGAAATGAACGGCGGCCTCGGCGCGGTCGTAGATCCGGATCCCCGATGGCGCGGCCTCCTCGCGAAGCGCGAGATAGACCGCCGACACCGCGGCATCGATCGACGGCAGGATGTACGCCGCGACCAGGCGCGCCTCCGGCCGCTGGTGGATGCGCAGCACGGCGCTGGTGATGAAGCCGATCGTGCCTTCGCTGCCCATCAGCGCGCGGGCGAGATCGGGACCGGTCGCCCGACGCGGCGCGATCCGCGTGTGCACGCTGCGCCCATCGGCGAGCACGGCGGAGACCCCGACCACCGCATCCTCGAAGAAGCCGTGACGGGCAGAGGATTTTCCGGGCGTGCGCACCGCGATGATGCCGCCGAGCGATGACGTGAGCACGACCGGCGGGTAATCGCCGATCGACAGGCCGCGCGGATTCAAGATCCGCTCGAGCTCGAGGCCGGTGATGCCCGCCTGCGCGTGCACCATCAACGAGGTCTCGTCGAGCTGGAGCACCTGATCGAGACGGCGGGTCGCGATCATCACGCGGGCGCGCGCGTCGGCCGTGGGGGCAGCCGGCGAGTCGCCACGCGCGGGCCCGATCGGAGACCGACTGCCGGCACCGATCGCGTGGACGGCGGCGCGATGCTCGCCGGCGCTGCGGATCACCTCGGCTACCTCGGCAGCCGATCCGGGTGACACCCGCCAGCGGCGCTCGTCGATGCGCTCGACGTGCTGGGCGCCGACGGCGGCAGCGAGCTGCTTGTCGAGACTCATGATCGCCTGAGCCCCAGCTTGCCCGGATTGAAGATGCCGTCGGGATCGAGGCTGCGCTTCGCCGCCTCGAAGATCGACATCGCCTCGCGATGCTCGCCCACCATGTATGGCCCCTTGAGCAGGCCGACGCCGTGGTGATGACTGATCGTGCCTCCGACCCGCGTCGCGGCCTCGAGGCCATCGCGCCAGATCGCGTCGTAGACCCGCTCGGCAGCCGCCGCGGTCTCCGCGGTCCCCGCGAACGTGAAGTAGATCGAGCACCCATCGGCGTAGGCGTGGGAGAAGTGCGCCATCACCACCGCGTGACGACCGATCGCCTCCCGCACCGAGTGATAGAGGTCCGACAGCTTGTCCCAGCTCGCCGCGACCTCCATCGTGTCGACGAACGCGCCATCGCGAAACACCGGCGACATCCGGTAGCTCACCGCGTAGCGATGCTTGACCCACGCCCAGCCCGGGTCCTCGCCCTTGTCGCGGCAACCGGCGGTCTCGAGCTCGTGAAACGTCAGCGCGGCCTCGACCTCGGTGCGGATCCGCGAGCCCTCGAGCCCGATGATCATCCGGCAGCCGCGGCGCGCCACGCGCTCGGCGACGGCGCCGAACAGCTTGTTCGTCAGGCTCGCGCGCCCGAGCGCCGCGTGCATCGCGTTCTGGCGCAGCCCCTTGCCCTTCGCGAGCGCGATCAGGCGATCGACCACACCATCCTGCTTCGGCCTGTCCTCGGGCCACGCGGGCAGCGCGCCGGTCTCGATCGGCGGCACCGGCGCGTGCGAATCATCCGTGGGCGCTTCCTCGCCGTGGCCGCCGAGCGAATTCATCAACGTGTCGAGCTCGTCGTAGAGCCGCACCACCGCCGGGCGCAGGCCCTTCTGGAGCACGCGACGGATCGCCTCGACGCCGGTCGCGACATCGTCGACCTCGAAGCCGCGGAACACCTTCATCTGCGGTGCCGGCGACAGGCGCAGGCGCGCACTGGTGATGATGCCGAGCGTGCCCTCGCTGCCGACCACGAGCTGCGTCCAGTTCGGCCCGCGCAGCGCGCGATTCGGGCCGTCGGTCTCGACGATCTCGCCGCGGCCGGTGACCAGCGTCAGGCCGGCGACGCGATCCTCGACCTTGCCGTACTTGGTGCTGAGCTGGCCGGCCGCGCGGGTGGCCAGCCAGCCGCCGACGGTGGAGCAATAGATCGACGACGGGAAGTGACCGAACGTGTAGCCGCGGCGGGCGAGCTCGCGCTCGAAGCGCTCTCCCGACAGCCCGGCCTCGACATCGCAGATCAGCTCGGCGGCGTGGACCGCACGCACCGCCTGCATGCGCTTGGTGTCGATCGTGATGCCGCCGTGGATCGGCACCGCACCGCCGCAGACGCCGGAGCCACCGCCGTACGGGATGATCGGGATCTTGCGCTCGCGGGCGAGCTTGACGATCGCCACCACCTCGCGGACGTGCTCGGGCCACACCACCGCGTGCGGCCGGAACGGCGGCAACTTGCCCTCGCGATACGACAGCAGCAGGCGCGGCCACATGTCGCGCGAGTAGGTCTCGAGATCGACGGCGCGCAGCGACAGCCGGCGCGGACCCACGATCGCTTCGAGGTCGCGCTGCAAGCGATCGACGTCGATGGCCACGGCGCGAACTTACATCGCGCGGGGGGATCAGAACATCGTCGTGTAGCCGAGATTGATCCGTAGCGCGCTCTCGGACGCGAGCGCCGCCAGGCTCTCCATGTTGTTCTGCTCGTTCGACCGGAAGTCGTAGGACACCGACGGCGTGAAGATGCTCTTCTTGCCGAACAGGAACTGCGAGCCGAGCCGCACCGTGTAGGTGAGGCCGTGGCCGAGGTCGCGGATGTACGAGTAGCCGAAGCCCATGCCGGCAAACAGCTGCGTCTTGGTGTCGAGGCGGTAGTGGTACGACGGCTCGAGCGTCGCGGTCGCGACCGTCGAGGTATCGGAGCCCGCCTTGATGCTGGTCAGGCTGAGGATCGTCGAGACCTGCACGTTGTCGGCGATGAACCAGCCGAACTGCGGGGCGATCGTGACGCTGTGAAACTTCGGCGCGACCATGAACCCGGCGGAGGCGCCGATCTCGCGAACGTTGCGCTCGCCGTACTCGCGCTGGTAATCGACCGGCGAGACCGCCGTCACGACAGGAGTCGGCTCGGCGGCCGCAGCGACCGCCGGTTGCGGCGGCGGCTGCGGGTTCGAGAACAGCATCGGTGGCGCGGTCGGGAACTGGGCCGGCCACGGATCGGCCGCGACCGGGGAGGCGAGCGCGGCGACAGTGAGGAGCGTGAGGCGCATGGGTCGTGCGAGGAATCAGCAACGCGCGTGCCGCCCTCCGACCAGCCGCGACGCGGACATCCGGCGCGATTCGCGACATGCGCGCACGTCACGCCGCCAGGTGTGCGGCTGGTGATCGGGTTTGGACATCGTTAGAGTCCCCCGGTGAACGCTTCCGAAGCACGCATTCTCACCGTCATCGGCGCCGGCACCATGGGGCACGGCATCGCGCACGTCGCCGCCGTCGCCGGCCTCGAGGTCCGGCTGTTCGACGCGATCGCCGGGGCCGCCGCCGCCGGTCGCGGCAAGGTCGAGAAGAACCTCGCGAAGGGCGTCGAGCTCGGCAAGGGGAGCGCCGCCGATCGCGACGCCGCGCTCGCGCGCATCACCACGGTCGAAGATCTCGCCGCCGCCTGCACCGGGACCGACGTCGTGATCGAGGCGGTGCCGGAGAAGCTCGAGCTCAAGCGCGAGATCTTCCAGACCGCCGACAAGCACGCGCCGGCGCACGCGCTGCTCGCCACCAACACCTCCTCCTTGTCGGTCGCACAGATCGCTCACCACGTGCGCGATCCGTCGCGCGTCGTCGGCATGCACTTCTTCAACCCGGTGCACGTGATGAAGCTGGTCGAGGTGGTCAGGCACGCGGGCTCGGCGGACGACAAGGTCGCGCTCGCGGTCGGGCTGTCGGAGCGGTTCGGCAAGACGCCGATCACCGTCGCCGATAGCCCGGGCTTCGCATCGAGTCGGCTCGGCCTGGTGATCGGCCTCGAGGCGATGCGGATGGTCGAGCAGGGCGTCGCGTCGGCCGCCGATATCGATACCGCGATGAAGCTCGGCTACGGCCACCCGATGGGGCCGCTCGAGCTGACGGATCTGGTCGGGCTCGATGTTCGCCTCGGCATCGCCGACTACCTGACCAAGGAGATCGGGCCGGCGTTCCAGCCGCCGCAGGTGCTGCGCGACAAGGTCGCGGGCGGCAAGCTCGGCAAGAAGTCCGGCGAGGGTTTCTACAGGTGGGGCGCCGACGGCAAGAAGCTGTGATCAGATCTGGTGCCGCAGGATCAGATCGAGATCGGGCCTGACGCCGGTGTCGGCCTCCTCGATCGCGAGCTGGCAGAGGCGAACCCAGCGCTCTTCCGGCATGTGCTGCGCGCGGTACAGCAACCCGGCGACCAGCCGCGCATCGAGGTGGTGCGCGGCGGCTTGAAAGATCGACACCGCGCGCTCCTCGAAGCCGGGCCGCACGTCGAGCGTGGTCTCGGCCAGCGGCTGCGGTAACCAGCCGACGTACTGATCGTCGCGGCGCACGACGACGAACCGCATGTCGGTCTCCAGCAAGGTCGTGATCGCGCGGACGTCGTGCTCGAACAGGGGTCGCGACAGCTCGATGATCACCGTGCGGACGTTGCGACGCGTCGACAGGAAGTGATCGAGGTGTTGATCGCCGCTCGGCCGAAACCACGCATGCGCTCCGAGCTTGTCGGCATAGCGGATCGCGAGCTGGCGGGTGACCTCATCGGGACCGCGCAGCGAGAGGTGATCCTCCGCGTTTGCGGCGTCGTCGACCGCGCGCAACGCGGCAGCGAGCGTGCTCCCGGTGATCGCGCCGGTGTCATCGATCGTGACGTCCTCGTACTGCGTGACATCGCCCACCACCGCGATCACCGAGCTTCCGGCCGCCACGAACAGCGGCGGGCTCGACCCATCGAACGTCCTGGCGCCCGCGATGGTCCGGCCGTTGACCTCGATCGCACCGGCGCGCGCGCTGATCTCGAGGTTGCCGCGGACGACCTCGACGGCCGCGTGGTCCGGTAACAGCTCGGGATCGTCGACGAGATCGCGGTCGATCGACAGCGCGCCCTCGATGCGCCGCGTGGCGATCCGCGGCCGACCGCCACTCCAGATGACGACGACGCCCGGTGCGACGAGCACCTAGGACAGCGGCTTGCGCTCGCGCTTCGGCGCGTTCTTGCGCTCGGGGCGAGACTGCTTCTTCGGAGGATCGACCTTCGAGTGCTTGCCGTTCTGCAGCTCCGGCGCCAGCACCTGTGCGGCGAGCCGACCCATCGCCGGCGAGTCGCGCTCGATCTGCGCGACCAGCAGCGCGGTGCTCGGATCGACCGGCTTGCCTTCGATGCGGACCTCGAAATGAAGATGCGGACCGGTGGTGCGGCCCGTCGAGCCGACCTGACCGATGCGCTGACCGGCGGTGACCACCGCGCCCTGCTTGACCTCGAACCTGCGGAGGTGCGCGTAGCGCGTGATGAGACCGTTGCCGTGATCGATGAAGACCACGTTGCCGTAGCCGTTCTTGGCCTCGGCGCAGATCACCGTGCCTGCACCGGCGGCCAGCACCGGCGTGCCGTGCTTGCCGCGGATGTCGGCACCGCTGTGGAACTTGCGGCGCTTGTTGATCGGATCCTCGCGCCAGCCGAAGCCCGACGTGGTGAAGTTCGTCACCGGCTCGACCGTCAGCGCGGTCAGATCGGGCGCATCGATCTTCGCGCTCGCGCGCAGCGCGTCGAGTGTCGACACGACCTTGTCGCCCGCACGACCGATCAGATCTCCGAGCTGGCCGAGCGGCGTCAGCTCGCGGGCCATCCCTGCCGTCATCTCCGCGATCACCTGATCCAGCGCCGGGATCGATCGCTCGAGCGCCGCCGGATTGCCGTAGCTCGCGGACGACATCGTCGCGACGGCGACGGCGAGCAGTGGGCTGAGCGGGATGCGGGTCATTGACGGGAGGGGGCTTTTGGGGCGATCAGTGTTCGGCCAGACCGTGCCCGAGCGTCAATGTAGGTAACGTCATTTCTCCTACGGATTCAGCGTTTGTTAGGAATGGGTTGCGTGCACTTATCTGCACATACAGAATGCGCGCCGCTGTGAGAGGCCGCTGGTTCGTCGTCGCGCTCGCGTTGTTCGCGTGCATCGCCTTCGCGATGTCGGTGCAGGGCGGCCAATGGTGGGTGATCGGTGACACCACGATCGGTCCGTTCGGCGCGAAGCGCTGCTTCGAGGATGGCTGCAAGCCGGCGGGGCTCAACTGGCTCGGTGTCGGCGATCGCTGGATGCGCGTCGGCATGGCTACGTGGGCGGCGGGCCTGATCTCGGCGTTCACGCTGGTCGTGCTGTCCGGTGGGCTCGCGGCGAAGCGCATCCCCAAGCTCGCGGCGAAGACCGTCGGTGTGTCGGCGGCGACCGCGGCGATCACCGGCACGTGGTTCTGGTCGCAGTTCCCGAGCGATCAGTTCACGGCGAGCTACGGCCGCGGTCTGTATCTGGTCGGCGCCGCGGTCGCGATGTCGGCGATCGCCGTGGTGCTCGTGCATCGCGGCAAGCCGCTGCCGGTAGCGAAGACCTAGGCAGACGGCACCGGCGCGATGTGCGTGGCGGCCGCGGCAGCGGCGCGGGCGGCATCTTCGTCGTCGAGAACGAGCGCGCTGCGCGCCATCGAGCGCAGGATGTAGAACGACGCGATCGTGATCGCGATCGGCACGATGACCAGGAGCTTCGCGAGATCGCCGTGCCCCTCGAGCTCGAGCGGCTGCTGCGAGAACAGCGCGAGGTCGTAGGTGCCGTGCAACGCGACCGCGAGCAGGTAGCCGCCGAGCAGGCCGAGGCCCTTGAAGTCGAAGCGCCGCCGCGCCGCCATCGCGCCGATCATGCCGGTCCACATCGCGTGGCCGGGGATCGCGAGCAGGGCGCGGAGCAGCCACATCGTCAGCTGGTCCTCGAGCGAGGTCGCGACCAGCGACAGGTACATGACGTTCTCGACGAGCGCGAACCCGAGCCCGGCGCGGCTGGCGTAGACGATCCCGTCCATCCGCTCGTCGAAGGCCGGGTGTCGCCAGACGATCCAGTAGACGACGCCGATCTTGCAAAACTCCTCGACCCCGGCGGCCACCATGAACGACTTGAACGTCGCTCCCTGGTAGGTCAGGTCGAGCGGCTGGAGGTCGTCGCCGAACATGCTGGTGACGCCGAGCTCGAGGATCAGTGCGGGGATCACCGAGAGCATGCCGAGGAACGCGATCAGGTGACGAAGTCGGGCGGGCTCGGGCCGCTTGCGGTCGAGGCGGTCCACCACCCACATCGCGGCGACGGCCGGCACGGCACCGGTGAGCGCAACCAAGAGCCTCGTCGCGTCCACGGTGGCTTCACAGTATGCAATGGAAACAGCTCGCGTTGTCGACGGGAGGCCTGCTTGACACGTCGTGCCACCCGGCCGATCCTTTTCCTCGTGCCGGAGCCGAGCGCCCCTCTGCGGGTCGGCCGCTACGAGGTGATCACTCACCTCGCAACGGGCGGCATGGCGCAGATCTATCTCGCGCGCCAGAGCGGCCTCGGCTCGTTCGAACGTCACGTGGTGCTGAAGACGATCTTGCGGGAGCGCGCCTCCGATCAGCGCTTCGTGACGATGTTCCTCGATGAAGCGAAGCTCGCGGCCACGCTCAATCACCAGAACGTCGCGCAGGTCTACGAGGTCGATCAGGCCGACGGCGCTTACTTCATGGCGATGGAGTACGTGCACGGCGAGAACGCGCGCGCGATCCTCGAGACCACGCTGCGTCGCGGCTGGACGATTCCGCTCGAGCTCGCGGTGATGATCGTCAGCGGTGCCGCGGCAGGCTTGCACCACGCTCACGAGCGTCGCGGCAAGCAGGGGCAGCCGCTCAACATCGTCCATCGCGACGTCTCGCCGGCGAACATCATGGTCGGCTACGACGGCAGCGTGAAGGTGCTGGACTTCGGCATCGCGAAGGCCGAGGAGCGCGCCACCAAGACCGTCGGTGGCACGATCAAGGGCAAGTACGGCTACATGTCGCCCGAGCAGTGCAAGGGCAAGCCGATCGATCGCCGCAGCGACATCTTCGCGCTCGGCATCTGTCTCTACGAGCTGACGACGCTGCGGCGCGCGTTCAAGGGCAACGACGACTTCGAGACCATGAAGCGGATCGTCTCCGGCGACGTCATCCTGCCGTCGGTCGCGGTGCCGGGGTATCCGCGCGAGCTCGAGGCGATCGTGCTGACCGCGATGGCGAGCGATCCGGCCGCGCGCTTCCAGACCGCGCAGGAGTTGATCGAGGCGCTCGATGCGTTCGCGGTGCGCGCGAAGCTGACCGGCTCGAACACCGCGATGGGTCGCTTCATGACCCAGCTGTTCGGCAGCAAGAAGGAGCCGTGGGTCGACGGCGCGCGCGGCCAGCAGGTCGGCGAGCAGACCGAGATCACCGGCGGCGACGAGGAGGACAACGAGAAGACGCAGCTCGTCGAGGGCCGCGGCGACGTTCGCCCCTCGCAGCAGATCCAGGCGCCCACCGCGGATGCCGCGGCGTGGATGTCGGACTCGACGGGCAAGCAGCGCAAGAGCGCGCGCGACCTCGGCCGATCGACGGGGCCGGGGCGGACGCCGCCACCGCAGATGTTCGCGCAGGTCGAGGAAGCGCCGCCGCCGCAGGTCTCGCACGACGCCGTGATGCCGACACCGACATTCCAGGGTGCACCCCCGGTGGTGCGCCCGAGCACGCCGGTCCACAGGCACGTGCTCGGTAACGAGCCGATCAGCGATGTCGGAGCGCAGCCGCTCGTCGACGATCAGCTCGGCTGGCAGACCGGCCAGGACAGGCCGCCGATGGCGCAGCACATCGGCCGCGGCACCCGGATCGCGAGCGAGCCGGCGGACAGCGACTACAAGATCGACCGCGGCCACGGCTGGGTGATCGTGCTGGTGGTGATCCTGCTCGCCGTCGGCGGGAGCGTCGCCGCTGTCATGATCTGGAGCTGAAGTCGGCCCAGTTGGGCAGGCCGAGAAGTTTCGCCCTTGAGGCCGCGAGGGCCCGGTGCCATGGTGCCGCCATGGCGACGACGATCTCGAGCACGACCAACGGCGAGCGGCTGCAGAGCTACGATCCTTCGACCGGGCAGGCGATCGGCAGCGTGCCGATCATGACGGCCGCCGAGGTCGATGCCGCGGTGGCGCGTGCACGCGTTGCCGCGCAGACCTGGTCGACCCGCTCGCACGCGGCGCGCATCGAGGAGCTGACGGCGTTCCGCAAGGCGGTCGCGGCGCACGCCGACGAGCTCGCCGAGCTGCTGCATCGCGAGAACGGCAAGCCGCTGCTCGAGGCGTACGTCGAGGTGATGATGGCGCTCGGCCACGTCAAGCACGCGGCCGCGTGTGTCGAGGAAGCGATGGCGCCGAAGAAGGTGTCGCCCGGCATCCTCGCGAACTTCCGCGCCACCATCAGCTATCACCCGCTCGGCGTGGTGGCGGTGATCGGGCCGTGGAACTACCCGCTGTTCACGCCGATGGGATCGATCGCGTACGCGCTCGCCGCCGGCAACGCGGTGGTGTTCAAGCCCTCGGAGCTGACCCCGCTGATCGCGGTCAAGCTCGCCGAGATCGCGGCGAAGACGTTCGCGCTTCCCGATCTCCTGCAGGTCGTCACCGGCGCCGGTCCCACGGGGGCCGCACTCGCCAAGGCGGCGGTCGACAAGATCGCGTTCACCGGCTCCGCGGCCACCGGCAAGCGCGTGATGATGGCAGCGGCCGAGCGGCTGACGCCGGTGCTGCTCGAGCTCGGCGGCAAGGATCCGATGATCGTCGCGGAGGACGCCGACCTCGACAAGGCGGCCGAGGCCTGCGTGTACGGTGCGCTGACCAACGCCGGTCAGGCGTGCATCTCCGTCGAGCGCGTCTACGTCGCCGAGGCGGTGCACGACAAGTTCGTCGACAAGGTCGTCGAGAATGTCCGCGCGCTGAAGACCGGCGGCGACGACGGCCACCTCGGCGCGATGACCTCGCCGGCCCAGGTCGCGATCGTCAAGGATCACCTGAGCGATGCCGTGGCCAAGGGAGCGAAGGTCAAGACGGGCGGTGTCGACGCGATCAGCGGCTCGTATATCCAGCCCACCGTGCTGACCGATGTCTCGCATACGATGAAGGTGATGAGCGACGAGACGTTCGGCCCGGTGATCCCGATCCAGCGCGTCGGCTCGCTCGACGAGGCGGTCAAGCTCGCGAACGACACGGTCTACGGGCTCGGCTCGACGGTGTTCGCCGGTGACGCGAGCGTCGCGCGCAAGATCGGCGAGCGGATCCGCGCCGGCATGACGTCGGTCAACTCGGTGATGGGCTTCGCCGGCATCCCGTCGCTGCCGTTCGGCGGCATCGGCGACTCCGGCTTCGGCCGCATCCACGGCGACGAGGGCATTCGCGAGTTCACGCGCATCAAGTCGACGGCGGAGCAGGCGTTCTCGCTGCCGATGAACATGATGTCGTTCAAGCAGCCCAAGAACATGACCAAGCAGTTGCGCGGCATGATCAAGCAGCTGTACGGCGATGGCGTCGTGGCGAAGGCCGGCGACTGGCTCAAGAAGCTGCGCGGATGAGAGCGCTGCTGGTCATCGCCCTGCTGGTGGGTACGGCCTCGGCCGAGGAGAACGCGCGAGACGACGGCACGCCGAAGGGGTTCGCGACGTATCCCGGGTCGCGCGAGCTGTGCAGGCAGCACGTCAGCGGCAACAAGATGCACATCATCTGGTCGTCGCACGCGAGCCGCGACGAGCTCGCGAAGGTCGTCGCGTTCTACGAGAAGGCGCTCGGCAAGAAGGCGAAGGCCGAGGCCAACGGGGCGAAGGCGATCCAGGCCGACGCCAACCGCCACGTCACGATCTATCCGGTCGCGAGCGAGGGACGACTCCCGACCTGCACGAAGAAGTCGATGGCGGGCGAGAAGACGATCGTGATGCTGTCGCACGCCATCCGCTGACCGCCTAGGATGGGGCCGTGTTGGTCGGTCGTGCTCGTGAGGTGAGCCAGCTCGGCGAGCTGCTCGAATCAGCGCGCGGGGGAGAAGGAGCACTCGCCCTGATCGCCGGCGAGCCGGGCATCGGCAAGACACGACTCGCGTCCGAGATCGCGCGGCGCGCTCGCGAGCTCGGCATGCGGGTCAGCTGGGGACACGCGTGGGAGGCGGGCGGCGCGCCGGCGCTGTGGCCGTGGCACGAGGCCCTCGAAGGGCTGGCAACGTCGTTTCCAGATCCGGTCGCGATGGGCGATCCGGGAGAGGCCCGGTTTGCGCTGTTTCGCGAGGTCGCGCGCCGGCTCGGCGCCATCGGGCCGTGCGCGATCGTGCTCGAGGATCTCCACGCCGCCGATCGCTCGACCCTGATGCTGCTCGAGCTGGTGGCCAAGCAGCTGCGAACGATGCCAGTGCTGCTGATCGGGACGTATCGCGATCTCGAAGCCTCGCGCTCCGAGGAGATCAGCGGCGCCCTCGCACGCGCCGGGCGATCCGGGCTGACGCTCGCGCTGGCTCGCCTCGACGAGGCGGACGTCACGGCGATGATCCGCGCGTCGATCGAGGACGCCGATGACCGGACCACGAACGCGATCTACGACGCGACGCTCGGTAACCCGCTGTTCGTCAGCGAGATGGTGCGCGAGCTGCGCGCGGGCGGCCCCGGCAGCCGCATCCCGCTCGGCGTGCGCGAGATCATCCGCCAGCGGCTCGCGCTGGTCTCCGACGAGACGCGCCACGTGCTCGAGATCGCCGCGGTGTTCGGTGTCGAGCTCGCGTTGCCCGATGTCGCGCGGGTCGCGGATCGCGCGGCCGCCGTGCTCGACGAGGCCGCGCGGGCCGGGCTGGTGATCGCGAACGGTGATCGCTACCGGTTCGCCCACGCGCTGTATCGCGAGTCGCTGTTCCACGAGCTGCCGCGCGAGCGCCGCTACGAGCTGCACCGCGCGGCCGCGCAGGCCTTGATCGCGCGCGGCGGGCCCGCGGTCGAGATCGCCCATCACCTGCTCGAGAGCGGACCAACGGCCGCGAGCGAAGCGATCGAGGTCGCGATCCGGGCCGCGCACGATGCGGTGGCGATGTTCGCGTTCGAGGACGCCGCCGCGCTGCTCGCACGCGCACAGACCGCGATCCCGAGTGGCCCGCAGGAGAAGACGCTGCGCTGCCGGCTGGCGATCGCGCTCGGCGAGGTCCGGCTGCGCAGCGGTGATTCGACGGGGCGCGCGATCTGCGTCGAGGCCGCGCAGGCAGCTCGCGAGCTCGGCGCTCCCGAGCTGCTCGCGATGGCAGCGCTCGCGTACGGCACGATGTTCATGATGGGCGGCGTCGATCCGGTGCTGGTCGCGATGCTCGAGGAAGCGCTCGCCGGTCTCGCGGGAGACACCGCGCTGCGCGCCCGGGCGATGGCTCGTCTCGCCGCGGCACGCCAGCCCTCGGCGCCCGCCGATCGACCGCGCGATATCGAGCTCGGGTTCGCGGCCGTCGAGCTCGCGCGGCGCGTGGCGACGCCGGCCGACCTCCTCGAGGTCATCCACGCGGCATCGGGCGTGATGTACGCGGCGGTCGCGCCGGCGACGCGGCTGCAGCTGTCGCGCGAGCAGGAACAGCTCGCCGAGCAGCTCGGCAACATGCCTCTGCTGATGGCCGCGCGCACGCGGCTCGCGCTCGATCACCTCGAGATGTGCGATCTCGCGGCGCATGCGGCGCTGGCGACGACCTACGAGCAGATGGCGGAGCGCCTCGGTCCGCTCGCCGGGCCGTGGCGCGTGCCGCTGATGCGCTCGATGCAGGCGATCGCCGCCGGTGACTACGCGACGTCCGAGCGCCTGCAAGCCGAGGCCGCGACGCTCGACCACGGTCAACCGCGCGCACGCCGCGCGCTCGCCTTCCACCGGATCTGCTTTCTGCGCGCTGCCGAGCGCCACGCCGAGCTGCGTGCGTCGATCGCCGAGCTGCGCGGGCTGTGGCTCCAGATGCCGTACGGCAACGTGATCGGGGAGCCGCGCGTCCTCTCCACGCTGGCGCGGATCGGCGCCGAGGACGAGGTGCGCGACCTGCTTCGCCAGCTGCCTCGCGCCGCGTTCGAGGAGGAGATCAACACGTTCTCGCTCGCCGAGGCCATGTGGTTGACCGGCGATGCGACGCACGCCGCGACGATGCGCGAGCTGCTGCGGCTCGACCGCTGGGGCATGATGTACTGGTTCGACTGCGAGATCGTCGAGGGGCCGGTGACTCGCGTCGCGGCGTATCTGTCGGCGCTGCTCGGTGACTGGGCGGACTGCGAGCGGCAGTTCGCCGCCGGGCTGGCGGGAGTCGAGGCCGTGGGACTGCGCGCCATGGCGGCGCGGATGCGCTTCGAGCTCGGCGATCTGATGCTGCGTCTGAGACGCGAGCCCGACCGAGCGCGCGCGCTGATCGCGGAAGGGCGCGCGGGCGCCGAGGCCCGCGGGCTCCACGAGCTCGTCGCGCTGATCGATCGCCGTCATCCTGCGGGTACGTCTGCGCCGCGGGCACGAACCGCCTCGACGAAGTTCTCGCTCGTCCTCGAGGGCGAGTACTACGCGGTGACCACGGCTACCGGCGTGAGCCGGTTCAAGGCGAGCCGCGGCATGCAGTACCTGGCCGCGCTCGTCGAGCGTCCGAACGCCGACCTCCACGTGCTCGAGCTGGTCGGCTCGTCGGAGCAGGCGGATCGCGGAGATGCCGGCGAGCTGCTCGATCCCGCGGCGTTTCGCGCGTACCGGTCGCGACTCGAGACGCTGCGCGAGGCGCTCGAGCATGCCGAGCAGATCGGCGATACCGGCCGCGCCGAGCAGGTGCGCGACGAGATGGACACCATCGCCGGCGAGCTATCGCGCGCGACGGGCAAGGGCGGCAAGGCGCGTCGCGCCGAGAGCGCGGTCGACCGCGCGCGCAGTGCGGTGCAGCGGCGGATCAAGGATGCGCTCGATCGGATCGCCGAGCAGGATCCGGAGCTCGGCAAGTGGCTGCGGCGCGCGGTGCACACCGGCAACTACTGCAGCTTCCGCCCCGACGACTAGCTAGCCGACGGACGCGAAGAACTCGGGTGGCGAGATCGTGCCCGCGTTCATCTGACAGAAGCCGTCCATCGCCGGCCTGTTGCCGTGGATGCCGCCGAGGAGCTGCTGGAGCTCTCGTGGCGGCGGCTCGAGCGACGCGAGCTGACAGGTGAGCTCGTACATCGGCATCGACGAGGTGTCGCGCCTGGTCTGGTAGCTCAGCATCGCCGCTTCGTAGGTGCGCCGTTCGGAGAGCGCGTCGTCGAGCGCACCGGCGACCAGCTCGGCATCGCGGAACGCATCGACGATGCCCTGCGCGGTGATCGCATCCTTGATGTAGCCGGCATCGCCGACGAGCGCCCAGCCGGGGCCGAACGGCTTGCGGAACGCGTTCGGGATCGCCGCGCCGTAGACCCGGTCGACGCGCTTCGCGCGACGGATGCGCTCCGCGAACGCGGGCGCGAGCTCGAACAGCCGCTCGTAGTGCGTCTCGTGATCGCGCTTGTTCGCCTCGAACTCCGCGATCGGCCAGCCGCCGCCGACCAAGGTCAAGCCGTCGTGCGTCTCGGCGGCGGCGAACCCGCGGCGGTCGCGGATGTAGGTCTCGAACCGGCCGTGCATCGGCAGGTCCTTCCAGTACGAGTAGTACGCGGCGAGCAGTGGCGGCCGCGCGTTGTACTCGGCGGGCGCGACCGCCTTCGCGATCACCGAGTTTCTCCCGTCGGCGCCGATCACGACGCGTGCGGTGATCGTCGTCGAGGGACCGTCCTTGTGATGGCCGCGGATGCCGGTCACGCGCTCGCCATCGCGCACGACCTCGTCGACGACGAACGCCTCGCGAAGCTCGACGCCGGCAGCCACCGCCGCATCGACGAGCAGCTTGTCGAGGATGATCCTGCGCGGGCAGTACGCGACCGGCGCTTCCGCGGTACCCGGCGCGCCGGTGATCGCGAACGGCCCGAAGTCGAACACGTAGGTGTCGATCGCGGGACAGCCGGTCGCCACCAGACGGTCGAGCACGCCCCAGCGCTCGAGCGCCGCGACACCGAGTGGATGGACGACGTGCGTCGACATGGTGTCGCTCGGGAAGGTCGAGCGATCGACGACCAGCACCTTGTAGCCCGCGCGCGCGAGCAGCATCGCGGTGGGCGAGCCCGCGCAGCGCGCACCGACGACGATGACGTCGAAGTCGGGCCGCGTCACGACGCACTCCGGGTGGCGACGACGATGTTCGTGATCGAGGGGGCCTCGAAGCCCGCCGCCGTGGCGAAGCCGGCGAGCACGCCGCGGCTCTCGGCCTCGACCGCTTGCAGCCGGCGCTCGAGCTCGTCCGGGGCGAGTGCCGCGAGATCGAAGTTCGACGCCATCACGCTGCCGCGGATCGGGAACTCCGCGTAGCGATCGACGAGCGAGTGCGTGGTCAGCGCGACGCCGGTGAACCCGGCCGCTCGCACCAGCTCGCCGAGGCGATCGCCATCGAGCGACCACCGCTTGTCGTTGCAAGCTCCGAGGTGACGCTCGGCCACCACCCCGAGCGCCTCGAACAGCGGTTGCTCGCCACGCGCCTTCCACGTGCTCGCGATCAGCCGGCCGCCGGGAACCAGGATCCGGCGGATCTCGGAGAGCGCGACCTGCGGATCGGGGACGAACTGCAGCATCTGCTGACAGAGCACGAGATCGAACGAGCGATCGGCGAACGGCAGTTGCATCGCGTTGCCTTCGCGCCAGTCGAGCTCCGGTGCGACCTCGCGCGCCTTCGCGATCATCGGAGCGCTGACATCGACGCCGGTGATCTGCGCGGCGGCACCGAGCCGCTCTCGCAGCATGCGGGCGACGATGCCGGTGCCGCACCCGAGATCGAGGATGCGATCCGAGGGACCGATCGGGCGGGCGCGCTCGATCAGGTCGCCGGCATAGGGTGCGAAGATGGCTGGGACGAGAACGCGCTCGAAGACGTCGGCCATGCTGGGCTGGCGAAATGTGGTGGTCATGCCTCCCAGGCGCGACAAAGCGTGGAACGCCGTTCCATTCGTCACGGTGTGACCGGGTTTGTCACGCCTTCGGGGAAAAGGAGAAAACCCCAATGAAGACGATGATGTTTGCCGCTGCCCTGGCTGTATGGTCCCTCCAGGCCGAGGCCGCCCCCGAGCTCCCCAAGGAGGTCCTTCCGCTCCAGCGCCTGGTCGGCGAGTGGACCACCCAGAGCGGGACGGCGACCGTCGGCGGCAAGCCGGCGAAGCTCGACATCAAGGTGTCGTGCGCGGCGACCCCGAACAAGCTCGGCGTGCTGTGTCAGTCGCGCATCGCGATCGAGGGCATGGGCACGATCGAGAACACCGATCTGTTCGGCTACGACCCCGGCTCGAAGAGCTATCACTGGTACTGCGTGGCGGGTTTCGGCGAGGCGCACGACCACGTCGGCAAGCTGGCGGGGAAGGGCTTCAGCTGGAGCCATCAGGGTCCCGGCAAGGACGGCAAGCTCGGCAAGGAGGCCATCACGATGGGCCTCGACGACAGCGGGACGAAGATGGAGTTTCGCAACGACGTCACGATCGGCGGTCAGGCGGCATTCAAGCTGGTCGCGTCGATGACGAAGAAGTGAGCTGGCTCCGATCCTCGCTGCGGTGGTAGCACCGTCGGGATGAGGGCAGGGAGTCTCGTCGGTCGCGAGCGCGAGCTCGAGGCGCTGGAGGGATGGCTCGACGCCACCGCGACGGGACAGGGCGTGATCGCGCTGGTCACCGGCGAGCCGGGCATCGGCAAGTCGCGATTTCTCGAGACCGCAGCGGCACGCGCACAGGACCGCGGCTTCGCCGTGGCCTGGGGCCGGGCCTGGGAGGTCAGCAGTGCTCCGCCGTACTGGCCATGGGTCGAAGCGTTGCGCGTGCTCTGCGCTCGTCCCGACGGGCGCGACGGTGCTGAGGCGCTGTATCGCCTGCTGCCGGAGCTCGATCGCGGTGGCGGGCAGGCGGCCCCCGATCCGTTCGCGCTGTTCGATGCCGTCATCGGCTATCTCCAGCGCGCGGCCGCACGGGAGCCGATCGCGATCATCCTCGACGATCTCCACGCCGCCGATCCGTCATCGCTGCAGCTCGCCGAGCGGGTCGCGCCACAGCTGCGCTCGATGCGTGCGGCGCTGCTCGGGAGCTATCGCGATGTCGAGGCGCGGCTCTCGCCGACCATCGAGAGTGCACTCGGCCGGCTCGGCCGGCGGGGCGAGACGCTGCCGCTGCGCCGGCTCGACCTCGAGGCCGTTCGCATCCTGGTTCGCGAGCAAGGTGTCGTCGACAACGAGCTCGAGGTCGCGCGGATGATTCGCGATACCACCGAGGGAAATCCGCTGTTCGTGCGCGAGCTGCTCCAGTTGCTCGCGGCGCACGGAGCGCGTGCCGGCGATGTTCCGGCGGGCGTCCGCGCGGTGATCCGCGAGCGGCTCGGCTTGCTGTCTCCCGCCGCGGTGGCGCTGCTGCAGGC
>JAEYYY010000078.1 GCA_023430775.1 Pseudomonadota bacterium | reverse complement strand
AGGATCGTGATCGGATGGATGTAGCTCTCGTAGAGCACGCCGAGCACGATGTAGACGGTGATCAGCGCGGCGAGGATCAGGAACGGCGTCGACGCGAGCGATTCGCCGAACGCCTTCGCGGCACCGGTGTACGAGGCGCGCATCGTCGGCGGCGGATCGAGCTGCGCGGTGGCGAGATCGATCGCCTCGATCGCCTCGCCGAGCGAGACGCCGGGCGCGGTGTCGAACGACAGCGTCACCGACGGGAACTGCCCCTGGTGGGCGATGGCGAGCGGGGCCGGCCGGGTCTCGAACCGGGCCACCTGCGAGAGCGGCACGGTGCCGGACTCGGTCTTGACGTAGAGCTTGTCGAGCGCCGCGGCGGTCTCGCGATCCTCGGGGCGGACCTCGAGGATCACCCGGTACTGGTTGAGCTGCGTGAACGTGGTCGACACGAAGCGCTGGCCGAAGGCGTCGTAGAGGATGTCGTCGAGGTGTTGCTGGGTGACGCCGAGGCGCGCCGCGCTATCGCGATCGACCGCGACGTGGAGCTGCAGACCATCGCCCTGGCGATCCGACGCGACGTTCGCGACCTCGGGCATCTCGCGCATCGCGGCGAGCAGCCTGGGTGCGTAGGTCTCGAGCACCTTCGGATCGGCATCCTCGAGCGTGTATTGAAACTGGGTGCGACTGATGCGCGCGTCGACCTGCAGATCCTGGACGGGCTGGAGATAGACATCGAGCCCGGAGATCGAGCGCGCCGCCTCCTGGAGCCGCGCGATCACCTCGGTGACGCTCGCGTCGCGCTCCTCGAGCGGATGCAGCGCGATGCTGAAGCGGCCGACGTTGGCGGCGGGGTTGATGCCGTCGGCACCGATCGCGGTGCTCACCGACGCGACATCGGGATCGCGCAGCAGCACGTCGACCAGCGCCTGCTGGCGCTCGCGCAGGCGCTCGAACGACACGTCGGGCGCCGCCTCGGAGACGCCGGCGATCATCCCGGTGTCCTGCTGCGGGAAGAAGCTCTTGGGGACCACCATCGCGAGCACCGCCGTCAGCACCGCGGTGCCGGCCGCGACCAGCAGCGTGGTGACGCGGAAGCGGAGCACCACCGCCAGCGTGCGCTCGTAGAACCGGGTGACCGCGCCGAACAGCCGATCGAAGCCACCCGCGATCGAGCCGGGCGCGTGCTCCTCGTGAGGTCGCAGCAGCCACGCCGACATCATCGCGGTCAGCGTCAGCGTCAGCACGGCCGAGATGCCGATCGCGATCGCGAGCGTCACTGCGAACTCGCGGAACAGCCGGCCGATCAGGCCGCCCATGAACAGCAGCGGGATCAGCACCGCGATCAGTGACACCGTGAGCGACACGATGGTGAACCCGATCTCCTTCGCGCCGATCAGGGCCGCCTGGAACGGCTTGGTCCCCTTCTCGATGTGGCGGGTGACGTTCTCGACCATCACGATCGCGTCGTCGACGATGAACCCGGTGGAGATGGTCAGCGCCATCAGCGACAGGTTGTTGAGCGAGTAGCCGACCAGCCACATCACGCCGAACGTCCCGATCAGCGCGAGTGGCACCGCGACGCCGGGAATGAACGTCGCGCGGATGCTGCCGAGGAACAGGTAGATCACCGCGACCACCAGGAACAGCGTCAGCACCAGCGTGAACTGGACGTCCTCGACCGAGGCCCGCACCGTCACCGTGCGGTCGGCGATGATCGAGACATCGATCGCCTGCGGCATCGACGCGCGCAGCCGCGGCAACAGCTCCTTGATGTCGTTGGCGACGTCGATGATGTTCGCGTTGGGCTGGCGCTGGATGTTGAGGATCACGGCGCGCTGCCGCCCCGACCACGCGGCGAGCTGCGAATTCTCGACGCCGTCGACGACCCGCGCGATCTCGCCGAGTCGCACGACCGCGCCGTTGCGATACGCGACGATCAACGGCTCGAACGACTTGGCGTCGGCGAGCTGGTCGTTGGTGGCGATCGCGTAGTCCTGGCGCGGTCCGTCGATGTTTCCCTTCGGCAGGTTGACGTTCGAGGTCGCGATCGCGCTGCGCACGTCCTCGAGCGTCAGCCCGGTGCCGGCGAGCGCCACCGGATCGACCTGCACGCGCACCGCCGGCTTCTGGCCACCACCGATCGTCACCAGGCCGACGCCGTCGACCTGGGAGATCTTCTGCGCGAGCACCGAGTCGGCGTAATCGCTGACCGCGGGGAGCTCGAGCGTGTCCGACGACACCGCGAGCGTCAGGATCGGCTGGTCGGCGGGATTGCTCTTCGCGTAGGTCGGCGGCGCCGGCAGGATGCCGCGCGGCAACAGGTTGGTGGCGGCGTTGATCGCGGCCTGGACATCTTGTTCGGCCCCGTCGATGTCGCGATCGAGCGTGAACTGCAGCGTGATCTGGGAGCTGCCGAAGCTCGAGATCGAGGTCATCTCCGCGAGCGAGGGCACCTGACCGAGCGTGCGTTCGAGCGGTGTGGTGATCGACGACGCGACGGTCTCGGCGCTGGCGCCGGGCAGCTGTGTCGTGATCACGATCGTCGGGTAATCGACCTGCGGTAGCGCGGCGACCGGCAGCTCGCGGTAGCCGGTGAAGCCGGCGAGGAACAACCCGAACACGAGCAGGGTGGTCGCGACCGGCCGCTGGATGAATGGTGCGGAAATGGAAGAGAAGCGGGTCACTGCCCCGCCTTCGGTGCTTCCTTCTGCGAGGTGGGCATGTTCGAGCCCGCACGCTTGGGCTCGACCGGCGCGACCTTGCCGCCGGGGCGCAGCTGGCTCGCGCCCTCGACGACGACGCGCTCGCCGGCCTGGAGGCCCCGCGTCACCGTGGCGCTGTCACCGACGATCGTGCCGACCTCGATGGTCCTCAGCTGCGCGGTCTTGTCGTCGCCGACGACGTAGACGTACGCGCCCTGCGGTCCGCGCTGGATCGCGACCGCCGGGATGACGAGCGCGCCGGCCCTGGTCTCGACCAGCATGCGCGCCTTGACGAACGCGTTCGGCCACAGCTTGCGCTCGGGGTTCGGCACCAGCGCCTTGAGCCGCAGCGTGGCGGTGGTCTGGTTGACCTGGTTGTCGAGCACCGCGAGCTTGCCGGTCGAGAGCAGCGACGTGCCGTCGCGATTCCACACCTCGACGGGGACGTCGCCCTTGGCGAGGGCGGCCGACACCGACGGCAGGCGATCCTGGGGGATCGTGAACAGCACCGCTGCGGGATCGACGGCCGTGATGACGACGAGCCCGGTGTTGTCGCTCGCCTTGACCAGGTTGCCGGCATCGACCAGGCGCACGCCGGTCATCCCGGTGAGCGGCGCCTTGACCTGCGCGTAATCGAGTTGCAGCTGCGCCTGCTCGACGGCGGCGAGATCGATCTTCACCGCACCCTCGAACTGCGCGACCTGACCGGCGTACTCGTCGACCTGCTGCTGCGCGACCAGCTTCTGCGCCTGTAGCCCCTGATAGCGCTCGTGGTTCTTCTTCGCGATCACGAGCTGCGCGCGATCGCGCGCGAGGGCGCCCTGGGCGGTGTGGAGCTGGACCAGGAACGGGCGCGGATCGATCTGCGCGATCACCTCGCCCTGCTTCACCACCTGGCCCTCGGTGAACAGCACCTTGTCGAGCCGGCCATCGACCTGCGGCCGCACCGTCACCTGCTGGAACGCCGTGACCGTACCGAGCCCCTCGAGCCAGATCGGAAAGTCCTGACTCGCGACCGGCGCGAGCTGCACCGGCACCACGCGATCACCCTTGCCGCCCTGCTCCTTCGCGGGCCCGGCCGAGCCGCCGGCCAGCGGCCGTTGCGCCGGCTCACCCTTGTCTCTCCGCATCCACCACACCACGCCTCCGACCACCGCCAACGCAATCACGATCCTCAGAGCGATGGCGGGAGCGCGCTTCATGCGACGGATCTCCGATAGCACGGCGCATACCCGCCAGATCCGAACGCCATATGAAGCATTGTGAATGCTTCCACCGTCCGCGTCACCTGCGCCCTGCGCGATGGCGCACTTCTATAGGGATTGCCGCAGCACGCCGAGCTGGCGGCGACGGTCGTCGAGCGGTGCCATCGGGTCGTACTCGGTGACGCGGCGCCCGAGCGCATCCTCGATCGCGAACAGCGCCCACACCCGCACGTACGCCAGCGGATCGTCGAGGAGTCCGAGCAGCTCCGGCAGGGCAGACTTGCGCAGCGGTGACCGCGCATAGGCCGCCGCCGCGATCAGCCGCACCGCCGGTTCGCGGCTGGCCAGCCAGGTCTCACCGACCGAGTCGCGATAGCTCCACGACCGTGGATCGCGCTTGACGCCGTGGCGCTCGCGGAGCTCGGCCACCGTCCACTCGATCGTGCGATCGAGGTGGCAGACGTTGCACGCATTGGGTGCCGCGGCGGCGAGCATCCGGCGATCGGTCGGCGAGCCGATGCGGTGCGTGCGGACGTGGCGGTCGATGCCCATCACGATCTTCGGCATGTGGCAGTCGAGGCAGCTCGTGTTGTCGTGCCCCGTCCCGGCGTGGTCCTCGCGATCCGCGTGGCACCTGGTGCACGCCGCGATCGCTCGCCCCTCGTCGATCCTGCCCGCTTGCGATGGCCGATGCGGATCGTGGCAATCGACGCAGCGGGCGACACATTGCGAGGTCGCGAGATCGAGCGCCTCGCTCGAGTTGCGCGACGCCGAGCCATCGGGAAACCGCGGCGACGGTCCCGAGTGACACTGCGCGCACACGCGGTTGACGATCAGCGGATCGGCCTTCTCCTGCGCGAACGTCGACAGCTTCGGTGCGCCATCGCGCGCCGTCGCCCCGATCGGCACCAGGTGGATCGGCGCACCGTCGGCGTGGGCGCGGCCACCGCGGTGACAGCTCTCGCAGCTGATGCCCACCGTGACCTGGTCGTCGACCTTCAGCCGTTCGGGATCCGCGACCGCGAAGAACTGCTCGAGGCCGTGGCCCACTCCCTTCGCCGAGCGTGCGATCCGCTGCGCGAATGGATACGTCGAGTGACACCACGGGCAGCGCGTCGCCCACGGCTCGACGACCTCGACGTACGGATCGAACGCCGCCTCCTCGAGCCACGGATCGAAGTAGGGCTGCGGATACCAGCCGGCACGCCGCGGCCACCACGCGAACGGCAGCCGGACCTCCTCGGTCTTGCCGTCCGCGATGCCGACGTACTCCTGCAGCCCGCGCGTCCCGATCGTCCGCGTGACCTTGTACTGCACGCGGCGATCGCCTTTGACCAGCGTCATCGTCGCCGCGCGCGGATCGAACGCCATCGTGCCGCCGGCGTAGGCGACCGTCGCGGCCTTGCCGAGGATCGCCCCGCCCTCGGCGCGCTGGTTCATCGTCCGGTGCAGGCTCTGCTCCCAGCGCGCGTGCTGGTCGGGGTGACATCCCGCGCATGCCGCCGGGCCGATGTAATCGCGCTTCGCGATCGTGCTGTCGGCGGTGGTCTGCCCGCGGACCGGCTTCACCGGCCTCGGTTCGGGCGGCGGCGCGGACGGACTCGGCGACGAGCAGGCGACCAGCGCGACCACCGCGATGCGGATCACCAGGTCACGCCGCACAGCTTCTCGGACAGCTCCCACAGCTTCTTCGCATCGTCGGCGTTGCGCGCCCGCGACGACGGCGTCTTGACCTTGCACTTGACGAAGTACTCGCCGGTGATGCCTTCGACCTCGGGCGAGCTGGCGAGATAGATGCTGGTGCGCGCGCCCTCGGCGTTGGTGAGCAGGAACGGCCGCGCGAGCCTGGTGCCGACCTGAAACAGCATGCCGCCGCTCTGCCCGAAGTTCGAGGCGACGCCTCCCGGGTGCAGCGCGTTCGACGTCACGCCGGTGCCCGCGAACTTCCTGGCCGCTTCCTTCGCGAACCAGATGTTGCACAGCTTCGAGGCGCCGTAGACGAACGATTGCCCCGTCCACTTCTTCATCGTCGCGAGGTCATCCCAGGTGAACCGCGCGAAGTTGTGCCCGAACGACGACACGGTGACGACGCGCGCAGGCGCCGACTTCGCGAGCACCTCGCGCAGCTCGTAGGTCAGCAGGAACGCCGCGAGGTGATTGAGCGCGAACGTCTTCTCGAAGCCATCGCCGGTGAGCTCGCGAGAGCCATGGATCAGCCCCGCGTTGTTGATCAGCACGTCGATGCGCGGGCACCGTTCGCGCAGCTCGCGACCCGCGCGCCGGACCTCGGTCATCAGGTACAGATCGGCGAGCACCAGCTCGAGCTCGGCGTTCGGTGCCGTGGTCTTGATGTTGGCGATCGCCGCCTCGCCGCGCTCGCGACTGCGGACGACCATGACGACCCGCGCGCCCTTCTCGGCCAGTCCACGCGCGGTCTCGAGCCCGATGCCCGAGCTGCCGCCGGTGATGACGACCGTCTTGCCGATCATTCGGCGGCCGACAGATCGACGAACACGCCGATGATCTTCTGCGAGGCGTCGAGCCCGACGAGGATGAACCCGTCGCTGTAGCTGCCCATCACCAGCTTCGCATCCTTGGGCAGCTTCTTCGCGAACCCGCTCGGACCCTCGGGGTGGATGTCCTCGCGCTTCTTGACGGCCCAGCCGTCGAGCGTCTCGGCATCGGCCCACTCGCCCAGGCACTTGACGAGCTGCTTCTTCGTCGCCGCGGTGGCGACCTTCGCCTGCACCTTCTTGATGCAGTTCGAGGGACGGATCACCACCGCCTGCTGCACGCTCGCCGCGAGCTGCGCGATCGCCTTGTCGGGCGCCGCGTGCGTGGCCTCGAAGAAGTCCTTGACGAGCTGTGCCTCTGCCGCGAGTGGCGGCTGCTTCTTGAGCTTCTGGTCCGCAGACGCCGAGACCGAAACCGACAACACCAGCGCGACGATCGTAGCTCGCATCCCTGCGAAGCTATCAGAACAGCCGGCCCTGCGCGCTGCTACCGCCGCTCGGTGCCTTGCTCGGGGCGGCCAGCCCCATGTGCTGGTAGGCCGCTGCGGTGGCGACGCGCCCGCGCGGCGTGCGCGCGATGAACCCGACCTGGAGCAGGAACGGCTCGACCACATCCTCGAGCGTGCCGCGCTCCTCGGAGAGCGACGCGGCGACGGCCTCGATGCCGACCGGGCCACCATCGAAGCGCTCGCAGATCACGCTGAGGTACGCGCGATCGAGTGCGTCGAGCCCGGCGTGATCGACCGCCAGCCGATCGAGCGACGACGAGCTGAGCTCGGCATCGATCGAGCCATCGCCCTCGACCATGGCGAAGTCGCGGACGCGACGCAGCAGCCGGTTCGCGATCCGCGGCGTGCCGCGCGCCCGCTTCGCGATCTCGGTGGCACCGCCGACATCGATCGGCACGCCGATGATCTGCGCCGAGCGCTTGACGATCGAGACCATGTCCGCGAGCTCGTAATAACGAAGCTGCCAGTGAAAGCCGAAGCGATCGAGCAGCGGCGCCGACAGCAGGCCCATGCGCGTGGTGGCACCGAGCAGCGTGAAGCGCGGCAGCTTCATGGTGACCGCCTGCGCGTGCGGGCCATCGCCGATGAACAGATCGAAGCGAAAATCCTCCATCGCGGGATAGAGGTTCTCCTCGACGATCGGATTGAGCCGGTGGATCTCGTCGATGAACAGCGCATCGCCCTCGCCGAGCGAGGTGAGCAGCGACGCGAGCTTGCCCTTGTGATCGATCGCCGGCCCGCTCGAGACGTGGAGGTTGACGCCGAGCTCGTTGGCGATCACGTGCGCGAGCGTGGTCTTGCCGAGACCTGGTGGCCCGGCGAACAGGAAGTGATCGAGCGCCCAGCCGTTGGTCTTGGCCGCCTGCACCGAGACGCGCAGGTTCTCGATCAGCTCGGCCTGGCCGATGTACTCGGAGAAGCTCTTCGGCCGCAGCGTGGCCTGCCACGCCTTCTCGGTGCCGCGCTCCGCCGGGGCGACCTCGCGCTCGTCACTCGGGCTCGGGGTATCGACGTGCTTCTTGCGCGTCATCGCGGCATGCTCCGCAGCGCCTGCACGATCAACGATTCGATGGTGGGCGGAGGATCGCCGTCGACGTTCAGATCCTTGAGCGCGTTATCGGCCTCGGCCGGCTTCCAGCCCATGCCGACCAGCGCCGCGGCGACCTCCTCGAGCATCGGATGGCGCAGCGGTACCGCCGACCGCTTGGCCCCCGCCGGCAGCGCGGTGGCTCGAGTGGAGCCATCGGCGTTCCACGACAGCAGCAGCATCTCGCACTTCTCGTGCAGCTCGACCGCGAGCATCTCGGCCGTCTTCTTGCCGATCCCCTTGATGCGGGTCAACCCGGCGACGTCCTGGCGCGCGATCAGCGCGGCGATATCGCGCGGGCTCGCGCCCGACAGGATCGCGATCGCGGTGCTCGGGCCGACGTTCTTCGCCGTGATCAGCTGATCGAACAGCTTGCGCTCCGCGCGATCCATGAACCCGAACAGCACGGTGCCGTTGTTCTGCGTGTAGTGCGTGTAGACGAGCAGCACGACGGGCTGCCCGTGGAGCGGCAACGCGGCCACGGTGTACGCACTGCACGTCAGCTCGTAGCCGACGCCGCGGACGTCGACCACGACCTGGCCGTCGTCGCGTAGGAGCGTCCCTTCGAGCCTGGCGATCACGGCGTCGACCCTACTCCACCGGTCCGACACGGCGCGACTTCGTATCCAAATCCAGGGGTTGCACCCTGCCCACATGCGCGTGGCGCCGCGCACGTCGATTTCCCAGCAGAGACGCGGATATAATTACCGGCAGTGAGTCGGGAGCTCCTTACGCGGTTCGCCGTGGCCGCCATTATTACGTTCACGGCCTGCAGCTACACCCCACCCGAGGACGACACGACGCCCGACGGTCCAGCGCTCCCCGAGGTGTTCTTCGACACGGCGGCCTCGGATGCCGACGAGGCGCTCGCGCTGTTGCGGATCAAGGTCAAGCTGTCCGAGCCCAGCACGTCGTCGGTCGACTTCAAGGTCACCGGCGGCACCGCCCTGCCGACCAACGACTTCGCGTGCGCCGGCGGCTCGAGCTCCGGCACGCTGACGTTCTCCGGTGCCGAGGAGTTCATCGAGCTGACGTTCTCCAACGACGGCATGGAGGAGCCCGACGAGACCATCGAGCTGACGCTCGAAAACCCCCAGGGCGCCACGCTCGGCGCGCAGACCACGCACGTCGTCACGATCAGCTCCGACATCCTGCCGCGCGTGAAGTTCACCAGCACGGTGACCAACCGCGACGAGGACATCGCCGGCGCCAAGCTCGATCTCGAGCTCGACTTCATGCCGACCGAACCGGTCAGCGTCGACATCGTGCTGAGCGGCTCGGCCGCCGCCGCGGACTACGGGCTGACCGCGCAGACCGTGAGCTTCGCCGCCGGTCAGCAGACCGCCCAGCTCGACTACGAGGTGGTGGCGGATCTGCGCGACGAGCTCGACGAGATCATCGCCGTCGATCTGGCGAACGCGGTCAACGCGGTGATCGACACCGCGTCGTCGCACACCGAGCACACGATCAAGGATGACGACGCGACGCCGACGGTGTTCTTCGTCAACACGACGAACACGCAGGGCGAGGCGGCGGCGAACGCGGATCAGGTCGTCAAGCTGTCCGCCCCATCCAACCTACCGATCACGGTCGACTACGCGATCACCGGCGGCACCGCCGCGGCCAACGACGTCACCTTCACCGCCGGCACGCTGACGTTCGCGCCCGGCGACGACGAGGAGACGGTGCCGATCGCGATCGTCAACGACAACCGCCACGAGCTGACGTCCGAGACGGTCGAGATCACGCTGTCCAACCCCGCCAACGTCACCATCCCGCCGGCCACGGCGGTTCACACGCTGACGATCACCGACAACGATGCGGCTCCGACGGTGTCGTTCGCGGCGACCCCGACCGCGGCGACCGAGGGTGGTGCCAAGGTGACCGTCACGGTGTCGCTCGTCGGCGCTACGGACCTTCAGGCGACCGTCGACTTCACCGTGCTCGACAGCAGCACGGCCACCAACCCGGCCGACTTCACGATCGACAACCCGACGAGCACGCTGACGTTCGCGCCCGGGGTCACCGCGCAGAACATCACGTTCACGATCACCAACGACAACGTCGGCGAGGCCGACGAGACGATCAACCTGTCGCTGGCGAACTTCGTCGAGTCGAGGATCGGCGCCAACGGCACCCACACCGTCAACATCACCGACGACGACTGTCTCGGTAGCGGCGCGTTCCGGGTCTGCCCGACGACCGCACCCAATGGCAACAAGAACCTCAACGGCGCGTTCAACACCGCCAGCAACTCGAATTGCGCGGCGCAGCAACCCGCGGGCTGGAGCGCGCAGGGTCAGCCCGACGCGTGCTTCGTGATCGGCAACAACGTCACCGTGCAGGCGGCCGGGCTCCAGGTCACCGGCAGCCGACCGCTGGTGCTGGTCGCGGCCTCGCAGATCACCGTCAGCGGCGTGCTCGATGCCTCCGCGAACGGCGTCACCAACGGCCCGGCCGGACCGTCGACGCTGTGCAAGACGCCGGGTGCTGTGGCAGAGAGCTCCTCGGATGGCGGCGGCGGTGGTGCCGGCGCCAGCTTCATGACCAAGGCAGGCAACGGCGGCGACGGCAACGACGG
>JAEYYY010000039.1 GCA_023430775.1 Pseudomonadota bacterium | reverse complement strand
GGGTGCGGCTCTTCTGGATCGGCGGAGTCCGTCGAGATCTCGATCATTTGATCCGACGCAGGTGGCGCTCGCGCGTGGGTAGGGGATCAGGGATCGCGGCGTTCGCGTAGCGCGTCGTGTGGTTCCGGTTCTTCTCCTGGGCGAGGTGGAAGCGCCAGTACTCGTCGAAGTCGCCAGAGGCACGGAGCGCACGAAGGCGGAGGACGGCCTCAGCGCCGTCGAGCGACCAGCATGCACCGGTGCGGTCCATGCGGTCCTTCACGAGGTAGCGGCACGCTCCCTCGATCACGCCAGTCGCGATCGGCAGTCCTCCCCGGAGCGCTTCTGCGTATCGCATCATGCGCGTGCGGGTGCGGTCCGCGAGATAGCCGCAGGCCTTCTTGATCGCCTTACGACCGGCCGCATCGATCTGGTCGCGCCGGCGCTCTGCCCACCAGCGGATCGTTCTCGCGACGTCGCCGCCGCTCCTGCCGGTCAGCAACGAGAGAAGACGGTCGCCGACCCAGCTCTCCGTCTCGCGGGTCGTACCGCCGAAGATCGCGCGCCCGGCGAGCCAGAGGTACTCGAGCACGTGCACGATGTCGACGACGATGGTGACCTCGACGCCGGCTCGCTTCGCCTCGGCCTTGACGGCCCTGACCTGCTTCGGGTCGCCATCGACGAGGACGACCCACCGGCGCCGCCGATCGGGATCACGTCGGAGCGCCTCCTCGAACGCCTGACGGATCACGGCGCGGCAGTGCTTCGCGACGCTCGCCCACACGCGCTTGTCGGCGGGACGCGGGCGCTTCGACTCGGTGCTCTCGTCGCGCAGCGTGTGCAGCACGTCGGCCGCGGTCCGGCGCCACGGCTCGACCGAGTACACGGTGCAGACCTGCGCGACGCGCTTGCGGTCGGCCTTCTCGCCCGGCGACAGGCGTGTCTCGACCTTGTTCGCGCTCGCCTCCGCGCGCTTCCGCGTCTCCTCGCGGAGGTCCTCTTTGCGCATGACGACGCCCTTGCCGTCCGTGCTGATCACGAGCAGGTCGCTCGTCTCCTGCCGCTCGCGACGCCGCAGTTCGTAGAACGCGTCGAAGTCGCCCGCGGCGCGCGCCGCGAGCTGCTCGATCTGCCGCTTCGCGATCTCCGCCCCGCTGTAGTCGCGCATCAGCTCGACCACCTCGTCGAACGACGCGCGCGACGTCTCCTTCGCGACGATGCGGCGGACACCGTGCGAGTAGTGGTCAGTCGGCATGTTCAGGACGGCGTCGAGCGGCGCGAGCGCGGCGCGCCCCGGCGTCTGGTAGAGCAGGCGCGAGAGGTCGACCTCGCCGAAGATGCTCTCGAGCCCACGCTCGCCGGCGCGCGCCTCGGCACGCTCGACACCGGCTGCGTCGACAACGCGCGTGCGCCGCTCCGCAGACGCGAGCAGTGCCAGGTACTCCTCGAGCATCAGGCGCAACAGCTCGCGGCCGTCCACCTTGAGATACTCCTCGACGTCGCCGTGCTCCGCCCGGAGCGTGCCGGGGCTCGAGAGGTGCTCCTGCATCTGGCGCAGCTTCGCGGTGGACCGCGCGAACGCGGCGGGTGCATCGGCGATCGGGGTCGCGTACGATCCGTTCATCGAAGGGGCTCCTTGTCGGACGTTGGTGGCTCGCACCCCAACCGTACCGGCAAGAAGCCCCTTCGGCCTTCCGTCAGCCCCGCAACCGCGTGCAATCACGTGGCTTCATGCCGCTCCAGAAGATCCGCACCCATGCGGATCTCAACGCGGTCGCGGAGCACGTCGTGGCGCAGGTCGGCGTCGCCTTCTCGAACTCGATGATCGAAGCGTTCTGGAGATCGCTGCGGCACCAGTGGCTCTACCTGCACTCGCTCGATTCGATCGATGTGCTGCGGCGGCTCGTGGCCGAGTACGTAGACGACCACAACGCGCTCATCCCCCGCGTCGAGCTCGGCGGCCGAACGCCCGACGAGGCGTACGAGGGTCGTGAGGGAGACCTTCACGAGCGCCTCTCCAAGGCCCACCACGAAGCTCGACGAGCTCGAGTCGAGGTCAACCGGAACGCCTCCTGCGGGGCGTGCGTCACGCGATCTCCAGACGAACGGGGTGCTCCATGACATCCTCGCGGGACTCGCCTCGGCCGGCTTTCCGAGGCCCGCGCAAATGCAACGCCGGAACGACGGGAGGCTTCTGCACGCAGCAGGGGTTCGTCTCGGCCGGCTTTCCCTGCCCCGCGCAAATGCAACGCCGGAACAACGGGAGGCTTCTGCACGCAGCAGCGCTAGGGAGAGGGCTTCTGCACGCAGCAGCGCTCCATGACATCCTCGCGGGGCTCGTCTCGGTCGGTTTTCCGATCCCCGCGCAAATGCAACGCCGGAACAACGGGAGGTCTCTGCACGCAGCACCGTACTCTGCGATCAGGTCGTCTACACCGTCACGACTCGGACTCGCGCTCGACATCGGCCGGTAGTCCCGCAGTCCGGAGGGCGTTGGCGATGCATTCTGCTTCGACAAACGTGCCCCGATGGACGACCACGGGCCGTGAGCGCAGGAGCCTCAACGCTGCTGCAGGCGTGATCCCCAGCTTCGGGGCGAGCGCTCGGGCCGCTTCCACACCGCAATGCACACGCTCCGACAGCCGGACACACCATGTTCCATGCAGGCTGCGGAACATCACCTGAAGGTTCTCAGGAAGGTCTTCGCCGTCGCTTTCCTGAGCGAAACCGCACGACGGACACCGAACGGACTCCGAGTAGACCGTGCGATGCCCGCGACAGCGCTGTGTGATGACCGCATTGCAGACCGCCGAGCAGTGCGTGCATCGGGTAATGATCTCGATTGATTGTCGGGATGCCAAGGTCGTCATCAGTTGAGTCAGGCTGTGGAGAGGTTATCTGCCGCGACGGATCGCTGCAATCTCCCGCCCGGACGTGGGCAGCGC
>JAEYYY010000027.1 GCA_023430775.1 Pseudomonadota bacterium | reverse complement strand
AAGTAACCGTGCACGTAGATCACGAGATCGGCGGTGGTGGCGTCGAAGTCGGCAGGTGCCCACACGTGAAGCGGGCCGCGAGCCGTGCGGATGCGCTCGTGGTGGCTATTCGCCTCGCAGGGAGACGTGGTCGCCGCAGCGAGTCCACCGCAGATCGCCAACATCACGATCAGCACGCGCACTGTAAGTAAGGACGGCGCGAGAAAAACGCTGTTCACGTGAACGGGGTCGGGACCACCCCGTCATCCGGCGTGGAGGAAGGTCCCCATGCGTGTATTCGCTTGTGCAGTCTTATTGATCGGTTGCAGCAAGACGGTGGCGTTCACCGGCGAGCAAACGCTCAAGGTCTCCGCCGCGCCGCCCGCGGCTCCGGTCGCCGAACAGCCCAGGGTCGAGCTTCGCGATAACCGGATCGTCATCCACGAGAAGGTGCAGTTCGAGTACGACAAGGCGACGATCCTGCCGGTCTCGCACTCGCTGCTCGACCAGGTGGTCGCGGTGATCCAGCAGAACAAGCACATCAAGAAGCTCCAGGTCGAAGGCCACGCGAGCTCCGAGGGAGATCGCGCGCACAACCAGAAGCTGTCCGACGAGCGCGCGAGATCGGTCCGCAAGTATCTCGTCGACAAGGGCATCCCGGCCGACCTGCTCCTCGCGAAGGGCTTCGGCGTCGACAAGCCGATCGCCGACAACGCGTCGGAAGCAGGTCGCGAACAGAATCGCCGCGTCGAGTTCAACATCATCGAACAGGACGTCACGCAGAAGCGCGTCGAGGTCGACACCGTCACGGGGAAAGAGAAAGTCCTCGAGGAGAAGCCCATCTGATGAAGAAGCTCGCAATTCTCGCGTTCGCGCTTGCCGCGTGCGCCGGCACCAAGCGCGACACCGCCACCTACCGGGCCGACACCGAGAAGGTGCTGCAATCGCGCGTCGCGCAGATCGAGAGCTGCTACGCGGCCGCGCTCGCCGGTGATGCCGCGGCCAAGGGTACGGTCACCGTGTCGTTCACGGTCGCGAAGAAGACCGGCATGATCGAGAGCGTCGCGATCGATCGCGCGCACTCGACCGCCACCGAACCGGTCACCAAGTGCGTGACCGACGCGCTGGTCGGTCTCAAGCTCGAGCCGCCCGACAAGAACGAGGGCCGCGCCACGTTCACCTTCGAGCTCGATCCGCGGCCGGCCTAGTTTCCGGTGCGCTCGAGCGAGACGCGCGGCATCAGCCGATCGAGGTAGCGCTCCGCCCAGACCTGGGCATCGCCCTCGCGCTCGAGCGCGGAGGCCAGCATGCGGTGGCGGCGAACGCGCTCGGTCTGCGGCATGCGCAGCGCGTGATCGAGATCGGCGGCCAGCCCCTCGCGGTGGAACGGGTTCGTGATCAGCGCGCTGTTGAGCGTCTCGGCGGCGCCCGCGTGCTGCGATAGCACCAGCACGCCCGGCGACTCCGAGCGCTGCGCGACGACGAACTCCTTGGCGACCAGGTTCATGCCGTCGCGCAGTGGCGTGATCAGCGCGACGACGGCGAGTCGATAGAGCTGCGCGAGCACGTCGTGACCGTGCGAGCGAACCAGGTAGCGAACCGGCACCCAGCTCGCGTCACCGAACCGCTCGTTGATCTGAGCGACCTGGGTCTCGACGCGTTGCCGCAGCTCCGCGTAGTCCGGTAGCTCGGCGCGCGACGGCACCGAGAGCTGCACCAGGACGACGCGGCGCCGCCACTCGGGATAGCGCTCGAGCAGGCGATCGAACGCCTCGAGGCGCTCGGGGATGCCCTTCGAGTGATCGAGCCGATCGACGCCGAGGATCATCCGACAATCGCCGAGCGCGCCACGCAGGCCGGCGACCTCGGGCGACTCCGGCAGCGCGAGCCGCTCGGGATACGGCCGATACGGCTCGAAATCGATCGTCACCGGGAACACCTCGACCTGCGGCAACCGCTTGCCGCGCACGCAGCCGAGGAAGTTGGTGGCGAAGTGGCGCGTCTGGAAGCCGACGAGATCGAAGTCGAGCATCGCGCGCGCGAGCTCGTTGCCGCGAGGCATCGCGTAGAAGATGTCGCGATCCGGAAACGGCACGTGAACGAACAGCCCGATGCGGCCGCGATGGCCGCGGGCGCGCAGCGACCGGGCGACCAGCAGCAGGTGAAAATCGTGCACCCAGATCGTGGCGTCGGGATCGGCGAGCTGCGACGCATGCCGCGCGTACAGCTCGTTGACCTCGACGTACGCGCGCCAGTCGTCCTCCGAGTAGCGAACGCGGGCACCGAAGCCGTGCATGAGGGGCCACAGCACGCTGTGGCAGAAGCCATCGTGGAAGCGCTCGCGGAGCTCGGCGGGCAACCCGAAGTGGGCCCGCGACGGCGTCCCGGCCTCGATCATCGGGGCCTGATCGAGAGCGTCGTCGCGGCCACTCCATCCCAACCACAACCCATCGCGATCGCGAAGTGCCGGCGCCAGCGCCGCCACAAGGCCCCCCACCTCACGCATCCGTCCACTGTCCGAATTGGGAGTTCGGTTGGAGAGCACCAGCAGCCGATGCGCGGAGGTGACGGGCACCTTCTCGACGACGGCCGGGAGCGCGCCATGTTCACGAAAGGGCTCGGCTATTGGGTGGGCGTTTTTGACACAGACTCGAGCGTGGCCTTGAGCTCTCGCAATGATTTCTCGACGCTGTCTCGCTCGGCGATTGCCGCATCTCGCTCGTTGCGCGCGGCCTCGCGCTCGCGGCGGGAGCGATCGCGCTCCTTGGCCAGCTTGTCCGCATCCTTGCGGGCGACCTCGATCAGCTTCTCGGCATTCAACCGAGCCTGCTCGGCGGCCCGGCGCTCGCGCTGCGCCGCGGCGAGCTGTTCGACGATCCGGCGGGTCGCCGCGTTGGCGTCGCGCAGCGCCTGCTCCTTCGCCTCGATCAGCGTCTGATACGACGTCCGCTCCTCGGCGATCGAGCGCTCGAGCGCGCTCAGGTTGAGCCGGTCGTTCTCGAGCGCGGCCTGGGTATCGGCGAGCCGGCGGCGGGTCTGCGCGATGCTGGTGTCGAGCTGGGCGACCTCGGCCTCCTGGGCTGCGACCTCGCGGGTCAAGGCCGCACGCTCGTCGCGCAACCGGTCGACGGTGGCATGGGTCGCGACCGCGAACAGGGTCAGGGCGACCGCGACCAGCGCGGTGATCGCGAGCTGCGGGTTGCGCCGGCACCACAGGCCGACGCGCAGCGCGCGGGAGCGATCGAGCGTGGTCGGCTTCTTCGCGAGGTAGGACTGGAGCTCGTTGGCGACCGCCGCGGCCGTCGCGTAGCGCTGCTTCGGATCGACCGCCATCGCCTTCTCGATCACGCGGCGCAACCGGCGCGGGACGCGATCGCCGAAGATCGTGCGCTCGAGGCGCGGCGGCATCTCCGACGACGCCGCGATCTCCCACGCCGTCATCCCATCGGCGCGCCGGGTCGGCCACGGTGGCTTGCCGGAGAGCAGGCGATAGGCGAGGGCGCCGAGCCCCCAGACATCGATGCCGACGAGCACGGCGCGATCCTCGGCGGCGCGCGGATCGAGCGTCAGCGGCAGGCCGCGCGCTTGCTCCGGCGCCATGAACTCCGGCGTGCCGCGGACGCTGACCGGGCCGCTCGGTCCGCGCTTGAGCACGGTGATCGACGGATGGGTGAGATCGGGGCTCTGGTTCGAGATCGCGAGGCCGAAATCGGCGATCCGCGCGCGCCGCGAGTTCGGCGTGATCAGCACGTTCCTCGGCTTGATGTCGCGATGGAACACGTTGCGCAGGTGCGCCTCGTGAACGCCGCGCGCGACGTGCATCACCCAGCGCACGACCTCGTCGATGTCGCGCGGCTCGGCGTCGGCCGCGGTGGCCCCGAACACGACCTCGCCCTTGTCGGGGTCGTACTCGCTGATCAGCTCCATCACGATGTAGGGCCGACCATCGCCATACTGGACGTCGAGCACGCGCACCACGTGCTCGGAGATCACGTCGCTGGCCGCGCGCGCCTCGGCGAGCACCTGATCGAGCGCCTCCGATTCGTTGCGCTCGTGGAACACCTTGATCGCGATGTTGCGACCGAGCCGGCGATCGACGGCGTGCCACACCGAGGCGGTGGCGCCGACGTCACCGAGCCGCACCGTCAGCTCGTAGCGCTCGTCGGCGGCCTCTCCGAGCGATGGCGGCGCGCCCTCGAGATCGACCCCCTCGCGATCCGCGTGCAACCACAGCAGCGCCTGCATGCGCATTCCCGGATCGCCGGGGAACTCGTCGGCGACGCGGCGCTCCCACTCGGACGCTGGCCGGGCGGCGATGCGCGCGAGGGTGTCGCGGATGTCGGCCGCGGCGGAGCTCACCCGGTTCCTCCGAGGCCGGCTTCGATGCCCTGCAGGACGACCAGATAGTTGGTGCCCTCGAGGATGCGCTTGTTGGCGGCGCCGAGGGAGATGCCCAGCTCGGCCGCGATCTGACGCTGGGTCTGACCGGTGATGTGGAGGCGGAGCGCGCGGCCGACCTGCGGCGGGTTCGACAGCGGGATGCGCACGCGGCGGTCGCTGGCGCCGCGCTCGAGCTCGCCGATCCGCGCCTCGATCCACTGGCGGAGCTCGGCTGCCTCGATCATCTCGACCAGCGTGGCCTCGTCGAACGACACCACCAGATCGTCGGGCAGCTCGGCCGGCTCGCCGCGGCGGCGCAGCTGATCGATGCGATCGAGCAGGAACCGCCGCACGCTCTCGCCGATCCGGCGCTCCGTCGGAGGCAGCTGACGAAGCCGGTCCCACTCGCCGCTCGCCAGCCAGCGCGCGACCAGCGACCCGAGGATGTCTCGCGTGCTGTAGGACCCGCGATAATTCATGGACGCCTTGACCCGCCGGATGATGCGTTCGAACTGCGCGGCCATCTCTCGATCGTCGGTCCGCGCCGATCGAGAAGACGTATCTCCTGCATCGTCGTTCACGAGGACGAGGACAGGGCGAGACGGTTGGGGACCCATGGGACTAATCTATGGGATCCCATGCGCAGGCGAGCGGCGCCATGGTCGTTTTGGCTTTGCCTGGGAAAGTCTCGTAGTTAGCGCAGCAGTCGCGGGCCTTCGGACTCGAACGCGGCGGTGCGCGTGTGATCGATCGGCGGCGGTTCGAGATCGATCTCGAGCAGCACCTCCGCGGGCAACCGCTTGCGCGCCGTCGTCAACGCGGTCGTGAGGCGCTCGCGCTCGCGCTGGGCTGCGGTGGCAAACCCGATCGTGGCGGCGGTCGCGAGCGCGCCACAGGCGACCGCGATCCAGCGCTCGGTGCCGGTGCGCGACCAGCTCGCCAGCGCGGTCAGCGCGAGGGTCGAGAGCATCGCGACGATGGCGAGGCTCGATCCGCTGGATCCACCCGAGCGCTGGGCCACATCCCGATGACGGGCAAGGCGGTTGCTCGTTCACCTTGGCGAGGAGATCGGGAGCGGAGAAACGTCTGCCCGGCGCTCGGGAGTGCCGCGAAAGTGGGCTAGATCTGGCGGTCCGGCAGACCTGCCCACCACGACCACGTCGTGACGATCAGATCCCTGTCGGATACTCCGGGCGGTCCATGACGCAGTCGTTCACGCATCTCCACGTCCACACGCAGTACAGCCTGCTCGACGGCGCGATCCGCGTGAAGGATCTGTTCGCCAAGACCAAAGAGCTCGGCATGGACACGGTCGCGGTCACCGACCACGGCAACATGTTCGGCGCGATCGACCTCTACTCCGAGGCCAAGGCGCACGGCACCAAGCTGATCTTCGGCTGCGAGACGTACGTCGCCGCGACCGACCGCCACGACCGCACGAACCGCAGGAACTACCACCTCATCCTGCTGGCCAAGGATGACGTCGGCTACAAGAACCTGTCGTTCCTCAACTCGAAGGGCTACCTCGAGGGCTTCTATTACAACCCGCGCATCGACAAGCAGATCCTCAAGGATCACAGCGAGGGTCTGATCGGGCTCTCGGCGTGTCTCGGTGGCGAGATCGCGCAGACGCTCGAGAAGCACGGCGTCGCGGCCGCCGAGGAGACGGCGAAGGAGTACGCGAGCATGTTCGCGCCCGGGGATTTCTTCCTCGAGCTGATGCCCACGCCCACGCCCGAGCAGGAGACGCTCAACGGCGAGCTCAAGCGGATGAGCAAGAAGCTGGGCATCCCGCTGATCGCCACCAACGATTGCCACTACGTCAACCGCGCCGACGCGCAGGCCCACGACGTGTTGATGGCGATCCAGACCGGCAAGAGCCTCAAGGACGAGAAGCGGCTCAAGCACGTGGTCGACAGCTACTACCTGAAGTCGCCGTCGGAGATGAACGACGCCTTCAAGGATGTCCCCGAGGCGCTCGAGAACTCGCTCGAGATCGCGAAGCGCTGCAACGTCAAGCTCAAGCTCGATCAGACGTACCTGCCGCAATACAAGGTCCCCGAGGGCGAGACGCTCGACACGTACATGGCGCGGATCGTCGAGCAGGGGCTCGAGCGCCGGTTCGCCACGTTCGCGGCGCGCGGAGCCAAGTTCGATGCCGACGCGTATCGCGAGCGCTGCCGGATCGAGCTCGGCGTGATCCAGAAGATGGGGTTCTCGGGGTACTTTCTCATCGTCTGGGACTTCATCAACTGGGCCAAGGAGCACGGCATCCCCGTCGGGCCGGGCCGCGGTTCGGGCGCCGGCAGCGCGGTCGCGTGGGCGATGCGGATCACCGATATCGATCCGCTCGAGTTCAAGCTGCTGTTCGAGCGCTTCCTGAACCCCGAGCGCGTGTCGATGCCGGACTTCGACGTCGACTTCTGCATGAACCGGCGCGGCGAGGTCATCAAGTACGTCCAGGAGAAGTACGGACGCGAGCAGGTCGGCCAGATCGCCACCTTCCACCAGCTCAAGGCGCGCGGCGTGATCCGCGATATCGCGCGCGCGATGGAGATTCCGTTCGGCGAGGCCGACAAGCTCGCCAAGCTCGTCCCCGAGCCGGTGCAGGGCAAGAGCCCGCCGGTGCGCGAGGCGATCGAGACCACGCCCGAGCTCAAGCAGCTCTATAACGAGAGCCCGCTGCACCGCGAGCTCCTCGATCTGGCCGCCGCGCTCGAGGGCCTCAACCGCAATGCCGGCATGCACGCCGCCGGCGTCGTGATAGCCGAGAAGCCGCTGTGGGAGTACGTGCCGTGCTTCCGCGGCCAGAACGACGAGATCGTCACCCAGTTCGCGATGAAGGAGGTCGAGAAGGCCGGCCTCGTCAAGTTCGACTTCCTCGGCCTCAAGACGCTCACCGTCATCCAGACCGCGCTGCGGCTGATCAACGAGCAGAAGCCTCCCGGCGAGGAGCTCGATATCGATTCGATCCCGAAGGACGACGCCGGGGTCTACAAGATGATCGCGCGCGGCGACACCACCGGCGTGTTCCAGCTCGAATCGAGTGGCTTCCGCGAGATGCTGAAGAAGCTCAAGCCGGACTGTCTCGAGGACATCGTCGCCGCCGGCGCGCTGTATCGCCCGGGCCCGCTCGAAGGCGGCATGGTCGACACGTACATCGACGTCAAGCACGGCCGTAAAGCCGCCGACTACATGCACCCGTGGCTCGAGCCGGTGCTCAAGGACACCTACGGCGTCATCGTCTACCAGGAGCAGGTGATGCAGATCGCCCAGGTCCTGGGCGGCTACACGCTCGGCGGCGCCGATCTGCTCCGCCGCGCGATGGGCAAGAAGAAGCCCGAGGAGATGGCCAAGCAGAAGGCCACGTTCCTCGATGGTGCGAAGGCCAAGAACGTCGACGTCAAACGCGCCGCCGAGATCTTCGAGCTGGTGGAGAAGTTCGCCGGCTACGGCTTCAACCGATCGCACTCCGCCGCGTACGGCTGGATCACGTACCAGACGGCGTACCTCAAGCACCACTACCCGCACGAGTTCATGGCGGGCCTGATGTCGTGCGATGCCGACAACATCGACAACGTCGTCAAGTTCATCGCCGAGGCGCGATCGATGGGCCTCGTCGTCGAGCGGCCCGACGTCAACGAATCGGCGTCCGACTTCACGGTCACGCCGCGCGCCGATGCGCTCGGGGGAAAAGTCATCCGGTTCGGGCTCGGCGCGGTGAAGGGCGTCGGCGAGACCGCCGTCAACGCGATGCTCGAGTCGCGCGCCACCGAGGGCAGGTTCGAATCGATGTTCGAGATCTGCCGGCGCGTCGACCCGCAGAAGTGCAACCGGAAGGTGCTCGAGGCGCTGATCAAGGCCGGCGCGCTCGACGGGCTCGAAGGCAATCGCCACCGCGCGCAGCTGCTCGGCGCGCTCGATTCCGCGCTCGAGCGCGGTGCCTCGGAGCAGCGCGATCGGCGATCCGGACAGACGTCGCTGTTCGCGATGTTCTCGGCAGCGCCGGCCACGCCGAGTGCGGCCCCCAACCCGAACCACGGCGACACCTACCCCGAGATCGAGCCGTGGTCGCCGAAGCAATTGCTCGCGTTCGAGAAGGAAGCGCTCGGCTTCTACATCTCGGGCCACCCGCTCGATCGCTATCGCGGCGATCTGCAGCGCTACGCCTCCGCCACCACCAGCGACTTCTCCGGCGGGCGCCGAGGGCAGGGCGAGAACGCGATCGGCGGCATCGTCAGCCAGTACCGCGAGATGATCACGAAGAAGGGCGACAAGATGGCGCGCTTCATGCTCGAGGATGCCGAGGGCACGCTCGAGGTGATCGCGTTCCCCAAGACCTTCGAGAAGGTCCGCCACGTGCTCGTCTCCGACGAGCCGATCCTGTGTCACGGCGCGGTCAAGAACGAGGGCAACGCCGAGGCACCCGAGTGGAAGATGATCCTCGACGCCGCATCGCCGCTCTCGGAGCTGCGCCAGCAGAAGACCACGCGGGTCGACATTCACCTGAACGCGGACCAGATGACGCACGATCACATCGACGAGCTGAAGACGATCCTGGCGAACGCCACGCGCGGGAACTGCCAGGCGGTGATCCGGCTGAAGATTCCGCGGCGGAGCGAGACGGTGGTCGCGTTGCCCGAGGCGTGGGACGTGTCGCCGACCGAGGACCTGCTGACGCGGCTGGAGCGGCTGTTCGGTGATCGCGTAGCGACGCTGGCGTAGCTGGCGGTTCGCCGCTCGAGCGCGTGCCCGCGAAGCCGAGGCCAGCGGCGGGATTGCCGTGCATGACGCGGTTATAAGTGGAAAGTTCAACTTGTAACTTCTGTGTCACGCTCGATCGCGTACGAAGTCGCCATGCATCACCTCGCTGGACTCCTTCTCGTCCTGTCCTCGCTTGCTGCCGGATGCGCGAAGCCCCACCGCATCGTGGTTCCGCTCGGCTGGAGGGGGGCGCTCGAAAAGCACGAGTGCTACACGACCCGGCAGTTCGAGCCGGCCGGGCGCGTCTGGGGGACCGCGCCGTACTACGAGGCGGTCGGGGTCGGCGTCGCGAAGATCCAGTGCACCGATGACGAGGTCGTCGAGGTCGAGGTGCGGCGCATCGCGCGTCTGAAGGTCGAAACACCGACCCGGCTGAAGGTGGGCATCCGCACCCCGATCAAGATCGCGGCGTACGATGACCACGGCGATCGGTTGAAGCTCGACGATCTTCACGTCGACTGGACAGTCAGTGGACCGCTCGCGCTCGCCGATTCGTGCTCGGGGCCTGCGAAGCCGACCGACTTCCCCATCGTCCCGCCCACGTGCTTCCGCGCTGATTCCCAGCGGCTGACCGCAAACGAGGCCGGCACCGGGACGGTGACGGTCGACGTCGGGGGGCAGCAGGCGAGCGTCACCATCGTCGCCGCGCCGTAGTCGCAGTCGCCGATCTGCCGGGTCGCGAGCGCGGGGCAACCGGGGTGGTGTCGGTCATACTGGCGGCACCTTGTGGATCATCTACGTGCTGGTCGGCCTCGCGCTGCTGGTCGCGGGTGGGCTGTATGCGAGGCGCAGGGTCACCGAGGCGCTCCGGTTGTTCGGGGTGCGCGAGCGGCCGATCCGGATGTTTCGCTGGGCGCTGATCTGGCTGCTGTTCGGCTATCCGGTGCTGATCATCATCTCGATCCTGATCACGGTCGCGCTCGGCCGCGATGCGCTGTTCCGGTTCGATGGCTTCGTGACGTCACTGCTGCTGGCGTTGCCGTTCATCTGGAGCGTTCTCGTCGTGGCGCAGGCCGTGCCGTGGCTGATCGTCGTCGATATCGTGCACCTGGCGACGAAGCGAAAGCATCCGCGGCGGCGCGCGATCGCGGTGCTGGTGGCGGTCGGCGCGTTCGCCGTGTACACGCCTGCGCGGATCCTGATCGAGCGCGGCGAGCTGCGCATGCGGACACATCAGGTGGGCGAGGGCACACGAGCGCCGTTCCGGATCGCGTTCGTCGCGGATATCCAGCAGGACGACTTCACCGATGCCGCGCGGGCTCGCGAGGTCTACGCGATGATCAACGCCGAGAAGCCAGATGTCGTGCTGTCGGGCGGTGACTGGATCAACACCAGCGCGGACTTCATCGCCGAGACGGCAGAAGCGGCCGGCACGCTGAAGAGCCGGCTCGGGACGTTCTCCGTGCGCGGCGACCACGAGCACTTCGCGTATCTCGATCGCGAGCGCAGCGTGCGCGAGATCGAGCAGGCCATGCAGGCGCACGGCGTGGCGATGCTGAACAACGAGGTGCGCGTGTTCACCCACGAGGGCAAGCGCATCGGCGTCGCGTTCGTCAACTACAACTACGTGGTGCGCTCGACGCGGGATCAAGTCGAGGGCTTGCTCGAGAAGCTCGCGGGTGTCGACTACAAGATCGTCGTCACCCACCAGCTCGATCGAACGCTGGCCGGCATGCTCGAGAATCGGGTCGATCTGGTGCTCGGCGCCCACACGCACGGTGGCCAGGTGAATCCGGTGGTCGGTGTGTTCCACGTCGCGCTGGCGCGGCTCGAGACTCGCTTCGTCGACGGCCGCTACCAGCTCGGGAAAACCACGGTGATCGTGACGGCGGGTGTGGGCATGTCGGTGGTGCCGATCCGTTATGCGGCGCCCGGATCGATCGAGCTGATCGAGTTGCGGTTGTAGGATCGCGCTGTGAAGCACGACGACACCGCGCTCGCGGCGACCCAGGCCGAGGACGATCCGCCGCGCGGATCGTCGGGCCTGATCGCGCTCGACATGCGGACCTCGGTGTTGCCGCCCGCGCCGACGCGAGCGGCCCTGCCGCAGGGGCCGCGGTTCGAGCCGATGCGCGTGATCGGTCGCGGCGGGCTCGGCGAGGTCACGCTGGTGCGCGATCACGACATCGATCGCCCGGTCGCGATCAAGCGCCTGCGCGGCGCGCCATCGGACGACCAGGTGATGCGCTTCGCGCACGAGGTGCGCACGGTCGGTCAGCTCGAGCACCCGAACATCACGCCGGTCTACGACGTCGGCGTCGACGACGCGGGCCAGCACTACTTCGTGATGCGCTACGTCGAGGGCGAGACCCTCGAGGCGCTGATCGCGAAGCTCGCCGCCGGCGATGCCGAGGCCCTCCGCGAGTACACCTTCGAGCGCCGCGTCGAGCTGTTCCTCGGCGTGCTCCACGCGGTGCAGTACGCGCACGCGCGCGGCATCGTCCACCGCGACATCAAGCCGGCGAACATCATGATCGGTCCGTACGGCGAGGTCATGCTGATGGACTGGGGGATCGCGAAGCAGAAGGGCATCGCGATGCCGGAGCTGCCCGAGTCCGGCGAGCCCACCGATCCGAAGACGCGCAGCACGGGCACGCGCGCGGGTGCGTTGCTCGGCACGCCGCTCTACATGTCGCCCGAGCAGGCGGCCGGCGATAACGACCGCATCGACGAGCGCAGTGACGTCTACGCGCTGGCGGTGGTGTTCTACGAGCTGCTCGCGCTCCAGCACTACCTGTTACCGAAGGTCAGCACCGTCACCGAGCTGCTGACCGCGATCCGCGAGAGCGATCACGTTCGCGCCTGTTACGTCCCGAGCGAGGTCCAGCCGCCGGTGCCGGCGGAGCTGTCGTGGTTCATCGAGAAGGGCCTCGAGAAGGATCCGGCGAACCGCTACCAGTCGGTGAGCGAGATGATCGACGCCCTGCAGGAGATCAACGCCGGCAAGTTTCCGATCCGCTGCTCGGTGACCTTCATGAAGCGCGCGGGCAACGACGCGATCCGGTTCGCCGACAAGGATCCGAAGGCGGCGATGTTCGCGCTCGGCGCCACGGCGGTGCTCGCGCTCGTCGGGATGGTCGCGCTGGTGCGATGGGTCGTGTGAGCCACCGAGGAGATGCTTGTCCACAGCCGCGATTCGACGATCCATTTGAACGACGCGCGCGATATGGTCGTTGACCGGTGCTGGACGAGAACAGGGCGCGAGCAGCCGCATTGTCATCGCGAGTGCTTAGCCCGCACACGTTACTGGGTACCGCTCGCGAGCTGAAGGAAGGCTGGTACTTCCCCTTTCAGTCGACGGCGTCGACGGCCGGTTGCAACGGCGTCATCGTCAACAAGCGAAGCGGCAAGCTGTTCCATCTCGGATCCGCGTTTCCGCCCGAACGGGATCTGGCCCTCTACGACCGCGGATATCAGTTCGAGTGCTACGACCTCGTCATCCTGTCCGTCCGCGATCGCGAGCAAACGCTCGGTACGCTCGGCAAGCTTCGCTTGAAGGTCGTCGAGCCAGAGGAAGCGCACGGCGTGGTCTGGAGGATCCCGCGCGACATGACGAAGACCGAGCTCGCGGCGCTGCTCGAGTCACTGCCATGCACCGTGGCCGGCGTGAGTCTCTATTTCGTCGTCGAGGTGCTCGAGGATGCGAAGCGTTCAGGTTGGTTCACGTTCGAGACCCGAGAGCACGAAGGCAAGAGCTCGTGACCGAACCATAGGCGCGCGTATCCGGCTGCGATCGCGAGCGGCGATGGTTGTCTCCGCCGCAACTGCCGGTTCGGCCGGTTACTCGGCGACGAGCCAGGCGACCGGGAAGGTCGCGAACAGCTCGCGCAGCGCCAGCGAGCCGGCCGCGAAGCGTTCACCGGTGAGCGCGTTCTTCCAGGTTGCCGCCGGCAGCTCGATCATTTGATCGCCCCACACGTCGCCGAGCGGCCACGGCTGCTCGCCGCGCGTCAGCGTTCGCGGCAGCCGCGGGGTCACGCAGACCAGGCGCGCCTTGCCGTGCGAGCGCTCGAAGGCGATCACGTGCGGGCCGGCGGGGATCGGGCGGTACGAGCCATCGAGGAACAGCTGCGGATCGCGGCGGCGGTGCTGGAGGCCGGTGCGCGTGACGTGCAGCTTGATCCGGCCGTCCGTGAAGTTCGCCACGAGATCGCGCGCGAGCTCCGGGGACGCGTCACCCAGCGACGACAGCAGCTGGCGACGCTTCGCGTAGTCGACGGGCCGCCGGTTGTCGGGATCGACGAGCGAGAGATCCCACAGCTCGGTGCCCTGGTAGGTGTCGGGCACGCCGGGCGACGCGAGCTTGATCGCGACCTGCGCGAGGCTGTTGCAGGCGCCGTACGAGAACAGCGTGCTCGCGAAGGCGACGAGCTCGTCGGTGAGCTCGCGATCTTCGAGGATGCCGGAGACGGTGGAGGTGAGCGCTTGCTCGTAGGCCTGGTCGGGGCGTGTCCACGAGGTGAACAGCTTGGCCTCGCGCGCGGCCTTGGTCATGTACTGCGAGATGCGATCGCGCAGCGATGGATCGGCGGGCTCGAACGGCCACACGCCGACGAGGGTCTGGAACAGCAGGTAGCGATCGTTGTCGGACGGCCCGGCGGCCGTGCCGAACCGGCGCGACCGCTCGAGCCAGCGGGTGACCCGCGCTTCCCACTCGTCGGGGACCTCGGAGAGCACGGCGATGCGGGTGCGAACGTCCTCGCTCCGCTTGGTGTCGTGCGTCGTCGTCGTCGTCATCGTCAGCGGGAAGGCTGCGAGCGCGGCGAGGTTGTGCGCGTGCAGGTCGTCGACCGAGGTGCCGAACCGCGACGGGTCGCAACCGACATCGGCGAGCGAGACCAGGCGGTGATAGCGATAGAACGCGGTGTCCTCGACGCCCTTGGCCATCACCGGGCCGGACAGCTGCTGGAAGCGCATCGCGATGTCGGTGGCTTGTGGCGAGGGGATGCGCAGGAGCAGGACATCGCGCAGGTAGTCGAGGACCGAGGGATCGATGCCGCGGTTCTTCTTCTTCGCGAGGGCGATCGCGTGCTCGATGTGCTGCTCGTCGGTGGGCTCGCGCGAGCCACCGGGCGCGAGGTAGGTGCGGTAGACGGGGAACGCGGCGAGCGTGTCCTTGATCGCGGTGGTCAGCGCGTAGAGCGTGAAGTCGCGCGAGCGGCGATCGGTCTCGGCGAGCCCGCGCAGCGACTGGCCGAGCGTGATGATCTCGGCGGAGAACGTGGTGTCCAGGATCTGGCGCTTGGCCTCGAACACCGACGGGGCGAACTCGGCGGGCGCGCCGGTCAGCCGCGTGTAGACGTCGGTCATCCGGTGCGAGGCGTTGCCGTCGACCCACAGGCCGTTGACGGTGGCGAGGAAGTCGTAGCCGCTGGTGCCGGCGATCCGCCAGCTGCGAGGGAGTTGCTCGCCGGGCTCGAGGATCTTCTCGGCGACCACGTAGATGTCGCTGCGCGCGGGTTTACCGGCGGCGGCGAGCGCGGAGCGCAGGCGATCCTGGAGGAGCTTGAAGTAGGCGGCGGGCTCGTAGAGACCGTCGGTGTGATCGAGGCGCAGGCCGGTGATCGCACCCGAGGCGACGAGATCGAGCACCAGGGCGTGGGTGGCCTCGAAGACCCGCGGATCTTCCATCCGGATCGCGGCGAGCTCGTTGATGTCGAAGAACCGGCGGTAGTTGACCTCCTCGGTGGCGACGCGCCAGTAGGCGAGGCGGTAGTTCTGATCGCTGAGCAGAGAATCGAGCCACTCGATGTCACCGGGGGAGCCGTCGCGCGGATTCTTCGAGGCGAGGGCGGCGTCGATCGCGTCCTTGATCGCCGGGCATTGCGTGCACAGCTCGCCGAGGCGGCGCTTGATGACCTCCTTCTCGCGGGCGCGCTCCTCGCGGCGCTCGGGAGCGGTCTCCGAGGAGTACGGGATGTGCGAGATCGCGGTGCGGATGCTGTGGAAGTCCTGGACGAAGCGATCGTCCTTCGGGAGAGTGAGGAAGTCGGCGGCGACGTCGAGGATGCGCGTGTACGTACGCGGCGCGACCGGCCATCGGCGGTCGTAGTAGGCGACCGAGAAGCAGGCCCGCGGCGAGCCGCCATTGTCTCCCGCGCCGTTGGGGCTCGACGGGCAGTGGAAGTCGAACGTGATGGAGAGCTTGCCGTCCTCGAGCTCGGCGCCGAACTGCTGGCCGAGCGTGGGGAGCAGGAGGCGGTGCTCGAGGCCGACGGTGGGCGGCTTCCAGTCGATGTCGAAGTAGTCGGCGTAGAGCGAGCCCGGGCCGTTCTCGAGCACGTCGTGCCACCAGCGGTTCTCGCCGCTGCCGACGCCGACGTGGTTGGGGACGAAGTCGAGCAGATGGCCGAGACGGTGCTCGCGCAGCGCGGCGACGAGGCGGGCGTGAGCCTCGCGGCCGCCGACCTCCGGGTTGAGCGAGGCGTGATCGATCACGTTGTAGCCGTGCGTGCTGCCGCGCTCGGCCTGCGTGTACGGCGACGTGTAGATCGCGGCGATGCCGAGCTGCGAGAGATAGTCGGTCAGCTTCGCGGCGTCGTCGAACGTGAAGCCGGCGTGCAGCTGGAGGCGATAGGTCGAGGCGGGTGCGCCCTCGACGTGCTGCGAGCCGCGCTGCGACGGCGACGACCGGCGATAGACCTGGAGCGAGCGCGAGCGGAGCGGCGTGGTGGTGTCGGGCTCGCGGGCGGCGACCGCGTCGTCGTCGAAGGTGTCGATCACGAGCTGCCACGGACCACCGGCGCGCGCGTGGATCTCGGGCAGGCGAAGCTCGAGGTCGATGCCACTCGCGTTGACCGCGATCAGGAAGTCGTCGTCGAGCAGCGGCTCGCCGCGCGGATCGACGCGATCGGTGCCGGCGCCGGCGAGGAACAGCGAGAAGCTGGAGGTCAGCGGGTTGTGCCAGTCCTCCTCCCGCATCGGCTCGCCGTCGTGGCGTAGCCACAGGGCATCCGGGATGTCGAGGCCTTCGATCTTGCCCTGGAAGAAGCCGCTGCGCCGGAACACCGGGTGATCGGCGCGCAGGCGGATCAGCTTGCGGGTGAGCTCGAGGAGCGCACGCTGCTCGTCGGACAGGTTCCAGTCGAACCACGAGATCTCGTTGTCCTGGCAGTACGCGTTGTTGTTGCCGCGCTGGGTGCGGCCGAGCTCGTCGCCACCGCACAGCATCGGCGTGCCTTGCGAGAGCAGCAGGGTGGCGAGGAAGTTCCGCATCTGCCGCCAGCGCAGGCGGTTGATCTCGGCGTCGTCGGTCTCGCCCTCGACGCCGCAGTTCCACGACGCGTCGTTGTCGGAGCCATCGCGGTTGTCCTCGCCGTTGGCCTCGTTGTGCTTGTGGTTGTAGGTGACGAGGTCGCGCAGCGTGAAGCCGTCGTGGGCGACGATCAGGTTGATCGAGGAGGAGGGCGCGCGGCCGTCGGTCTGGTAGAGGTCGGCGCTGCCGGCGATCCGGCCCGAGGTCTCGGCACTCTTGCCGGGGTCGCCGCGCCAGAACGAGCGCAGCGTGTCGCGGTACTTGCCGTTCCACTCGGACCAGCCGATCGGAAAGCCGCCGACCTGGTAGCCGCCGTCGCCGACATCCCACGGCTCCGCGATCAGCTTGACGCGGCTGATCACCGGATCCTGCTTGATGATGGTGAAGAAGCTCGAGAGCCGATCGACCTCGTGCTGCGTGCGCGCGAGCGTCGATGCGAGATCGAAGCGGAACCCATCGACGTGCATGTCCTCGATCCAGTAGCGGAGCGAGTCCATCACCAGGCGCAGCGACTGCGGGTGGCGGGTATCGAGCGTGTTGCCGGTGCCGGTGTAGTCGAAGTAGTGACGCGGGCTGTCGCCGACCAGGCGGTAGTAGGTGCGGTTGTCGATGCCCTTGAGCGAGAACGTCGGGCCGAGGTGATTGCCCTCGGCGGTGTGGTTGTAGACGACGTCGAGGATGACCTCGATGCCGGCGCGGTGCAGGGCCTTGACGGTCTGCTTGAATTCGCGGACCTCGTCGCCGGGCACGCTCGATGCGCGATAGCGCGGATCGGGAGCGAAGAACGCGATCGTGTTGTAGCCCCAGTAATTGCGCAGGCCCTTGTCGAGCAGGAACTTGTCGTCGACGAAGTGATGGATCGGGAGCAGCTCGAGCGAGGTGATGCCGAGCTCCTGGAGGTAGCGGATCACCGGCTCGCTCGCGAGCGCGGCGTAGCTGCCACGCAGCTCGGGCGGGACGTGCGGGTGCTGCTGCGTCAGGCCCTTGACGTGCGCCTCGTAGATCACCGCGTCGGCGAGCGGGATCGCCGGCGGCGCGTCGCCTTCCCAGTCGAACGTCGGATCGACGACGATGCCGAGCGGTGCGGCGCGCTGATCGCGATCGTTGCGCGTCAGATCGTCGCGCGAGAGATCGTAGGAGAACGCGCCGGCATCCCAGTTCTCGACGCCGGCGACCGCGCGCGCCCACGGATCGAGCAGGCGCGTCTGCTTGTTGAAGCGCTGGCCTTGCTGCGGGTCCCACGGACCGTCGACGCGATACGCGTAGTGCTGCCCGGGACCGACGCCCTCGATGTAGACGTGCCAGATGTGATCGGTCTTCTGGCGCAGCGGGATCCGGACCTCCTCGCGATCGCGACCGGGACGGTGATCGACGAGGCAGAGCTCGACGCCGGTCGCGTGCTCCGAGTAGAGCGCGAAGTTGGTGCCCTCACCGTCCCAGCTGGCGCCGAGCGGGGCAGGCGATCCGGGGCGCGTCTTCGGCGTCATGGTTCGCCCGCTGGTGTCCGCCGGGTCCCGGCGACGATCGCGGCCGACCACGGCGGCATGGTCGGCAGCTCGAACTTCGATGACGCCACCAGCTGACTGCCTCGCACCGGCGTCTCGGCGACGCGCTCTCCGAAGTTGGCGACCAGGATGCGCTCGTCCCGGTCGTGCCAGCGACGGACGACGAGCACGTTGCCTTCGGCGGTGGCGGAGAGCGCGTCGCGGCCGGCTGTCGAGAGCACGGGATCGCGGCGGCGCAGCGCGAGCATCGCGCGGTAGACCGCGAGGGTATCGGCGTGCGGAGCGCGATCGCGTTCGTTCCAGTCGAGCTTGCTGCGCGTGAACGTTTCAGGCGCCTGGGGATCCGGGATCTGGGCGAGGTTGTCGCGGAACGCCGCGAAGTGCGCGAACTCGTCGCGGCGGCCGCGCGACACCAGCTCGCCGAGCGACCGCTCGTGATCGGTGAAGTAGAGGAACGGCGTCGACGCCGACCACTCCTGGCCCTGGAACAGGAGCGGCGTCATCGGCAGGAACAGCAGGAGCAGCGCGGCGGCGCGGCCACCCTCGGGGGAGGTCAGGCGGGCGAGCCGCTCGCCGAGGGCGCGGTTGCCGACCTGATCGTGGTTCTGCATGCAGTAGATGAACGCCTCGGCGGGGAGCGCGGTCGCGGGCTTGCCGCGCGGCCGCTCCGACGTCGGATAGACCTGGCCCTCGTAGAGCCAGCCGTGGTTGATCGCGCGTGCGATCGATTCGGCGCCGGGCTCGTAGCAGGCGTAGTAACCGTCGCGCTCGCCGGTCAGCGTGACGTGCACGGCGTGGTGGAAGTCATCGGCCCAGATCGCGTCGAAGCCGAGCTCGCGCACGAGCGCCGGATCGTTGCGATCGTCCTCGGCCATCAGCACCGCGTCGGGCAGCGCCTGGCGCGCGGTCGCGACGCACTCGGCGACCAGCGATGCATCGGCGATCGCGTGGACGGCGTCGAAGCGCAGACCGTCGAACCGGAAGTCGGCGATCCAGCTGCGCACGTTGTCGAGCACGTAGCGCCGCATCCACGGGTTGGCGAAGTTCGGCGCCTCGCCCCACGGCCCCGGCACCTTGGTGAAGTAGTTGCCGCTGTACTTGCCGAGCCAGTTCCCGGCGGGACCGAAGTGGTTGTAGACGACGTCGAGCACGACCGACAGCCCGAGCCCGTGCGCGGCATCGACGAACGCGCGCAGCTCGTCGGGCGAGCCGTACGCGAAGTGCGGCGCGTAGTGCGCGACGCCGTCGTAGCCCCAGCCGTGGCGGCCGCCGAACGCGGCGACCGGGAGCAGCTCGAGCGTGGTGATGCCGAGCTCGACGAGATCGGCGAGCCGCGACGTGGCCGCCGCGTAGGTGCCCTCGGGCGTGAACGTGCCGACGTGCAGCTCGTAGAGGACCTGATCGCGCAGCGGGCGCGTCACGTGATCGTGGCGCCAGCGATAGCTCGACCGGTACACCATCGCCGGGCCGGTGACGCCTTCCGGGAGCCAGCGCGCGTAGGGATCGCCGAGCTCCTCGCCGTCGACGACGAAGCGGTAGCGCTCGCCATGACCGATCCCGGCGAGCTTGGTCTCGAACACGCCGTCACCGCGCGGGGTCAGGGGAACGGTGAGATCGGCGTCGACCAGGCGAACCGCGCAGTCCGAATGCTGATCACTCCACAACCGGAACGTCGTGCCGTGGTCATCGGCCGCCGCGCCGAGGGGAGTCAGAGACATTCCGAGGTGAGGTGCAACCGGTGTACCGCGAGCGGGCGCTTTCCCAGCACAGACTTGACGTTGCGTCGGTGTGCGCTCGCGTCACGCGAGGCGTCGGCGACGCGTGCAGCTATGTTCGCCGGGCGGCCGAGACCAGGTGAAGGACCACGAGCAGGATCGCGGAGCCGATGGTGGCGATCAGGATCGTGCCTCCGAGGCCCGACCACGGAGCGGTCCATCCGGCGCGCGTGAAGATGTACGAGCCGAGGAACGCACCGGCGATACCGACCGCGATGCTACCGAGGATGCCGTAGCCCGTGCCGCCGACCAGCAGCGACGCGATCACACCGGCGACCAGACCGACGATGAGCAAGGTAACGATGTCCATGCCCGAAGAACGAGCACGGCGCGTGCCGCAGGCAGTGGCAGATCTTCGGAGCGTCAGACCGCCTGGACCGAGCCGGCGATGATCTTCCACTCGCCGTCGATCTTGAGCCACACGCGCATGAACTGCAGGGTGCCTTCCCAGCCCGGTCCGGAGAACGTGCCCTTGCACGTCACGACCGCGGCCTGATCACCGTGCTCGCGAATGTCCATCTCGGTCATCTCGACGCGGGTGAACTTGGGCGTCTCCTGCGCGCGGTGCGCATCCATCACGCGGTTCTTTCCGGGGCGGTAGTTCAGCACGACGTTGTCGGCGAGCACCGAGCGGAAGAACTCTGGATCCGGCCCGATCTCCGCCGACCGCAACTTCTCCTCCAGCGCCGTGATCTCTTGATGTGTGGACATCAGGCTGGATAGCACGCGCGCGATCACAGCGCCGCTTTCGTGCTCTTCGTCCGCGGGCGCCACGCGAGATACATGCCGAGTGCGAGCATGGCGACGGCGAGCCCGGTGATCACGACGCCCCACAGCTTGTAGTGACCGCCGAGGTTCTCGGCGATGTGGCCGACGTCGGAGGTCTCGCCGGTCGCCAGCGCTCCCATGAACGCGTACGACACCATGCGGGTCAGCGTGTCGACTGCGAGGATGACCGCGAGGAACTGCGCGACGAACACGCGGCGCTCGGGGTTGGCGCGGAAGGCGCCCCACGTCGCCCACGCCAGCGCGGCGGAGACCAGCGCCATCGCGGCGATGCCGGTGGCAGAGCGGACATAGAACACCAGCGACAGCGCGATACCGATCGAAAGCGCACCGAGGAAGATGCGCGCTCGCTTCGGACCGTGGACGGTGCCGAGGATGATGGCGCCGAGTAGCGGCGGCGCGAGCAAGCCACCGGCGGCGACCAGCGCATCGGGCCAGCCGTGAGCGGCGCCCGCACGCGCGTAGCCGCCGGCGTTGGAGTTGATGACCAGCTCGAGGAAACTACCGCCACACAGCAGCGCGGTCAGGCCATGCCCCATCTCGTGCACCCAGGTGGTGAACAGGGTCAGCGGATAGAGCAGGGTGGGGCCCGACGGCACCCAGCTCGAGATCACGAAATACGCGCATGCCGCGATCAGGATCGCGCCACGCGGGCCGAGCCCGCCGGAAGAAGTGCGCTTCGAGGTGTCGATACGGTGTCTATGCCACCCGTCGCCCCGGCCCTCAAGTCACATCTATGGCACCGACGAGAGGGCGAGAGATGCCTCACAGGCACGATGCGGTGAGCGTGGGTCTATACTGGCATCCTCGGTGCCGGCGGTGGTCGAGATCTAGATGTTGCCTCCCGACCTCGTCCAGCAGTTCCGGGCGGTCGCGCTCGAGCGCGTCGCGCGGATCGAGGACGCGTGGGCGCCGGTCCTCGTCAAGCTAGACGACGAGGCCTCGACGCTGCTCAACCGCGAGGTCCACACGCTCAAGGGCGAGTCGCGGATCGTCGGCTTCACCGACGTCAATCTGATCTGCCACAAGCTCGAGGACCTGCTCGAGGTGGCGCGGTCGCGCGGCTATGCGGTCGGCGAGGACTTCGATCTCGCGGTGACCATGGTCTGCGGGTTCCTCAACATGCTGGTGCTCAAGCAGGCCGGCAAGCAGAGCAGCATCGACCTGCCGGGCTTCATCCGCCAGATCGATAGCGTGCTGGCGCGGCACGACCGCGGCCGCGCGCGATCGGGAAGCGTGCCGCCGGCGCTGCGCTCGGTGTCGAGCTCGCGGGTGTCGAGTGCGCTGCGCGAGCAGCTCGGCTCGGCGGCGGTCGATGCGTTCCTCGAGTTCGCCGTCGCCCACGGCCCGCGCCGCGATCGGCTGCGCGGCTCGTGGCACCTGCTGCGCGATCTGATCGGGATCCAGCGCGCGGTGATCAGCGCGGCGCTGCTCGGCAAGTACCAGCCGAGCGCGGTGTCGCTCGCGCGCGATCTCGGCAAGCAGGTCGATCTCCACTTCGAGATCGAGACCTCGGAGGTCACCACCGAGGTCTTCGTCGCGATCGAGGTCGCCGCGCTGCACCTGATCCGCAACGCGATCGATCACGGCATCGAGATGCCGGCGATGCGCACCGCCGCGGGGAAGCGCGCGGTCGGCACGCTGAAGATCCGCGGCGGCAGCTCGCCGGATGGCTTCTGGCTCGACGTCGAGGACGACGGCGGCGGTATCGACTTCGAGCGCGTGCGCATCAAGGCGATCTCGCTCGGCCTGTTGCCCGAGGATGCCAAGGTCGACGAGCCGCGCCTGATCGAGCTGATGTGTCACCCCGGCTTCTCGACGCGCAGCGAGGCGAACGAGGTCTCCGGCCGCGGCGTCGGCCTCGATGCGGTGCGCGGCTCGGCGGTGGACATCGGCGGCTCGCTGACGGCGGAGTCGCGGCGCGGTGCGGGCACGACGTGGAAGCTGCGGCTGCCGGTGCCGCAGCTCTCCGTCGGTGGTCACTCGATCCGCGCGCCCGGGCTGCGCTTTCCGATCGTGATCGGTGGTGGCTGGCGGCTACTCGACCGCCCGAAGTTGCCGGTCGTCGTCGATCTCGGAGGTGCGCTCGGGCTGGCGCCGTCGAACAGCATCTCGACGTCGGTGTTCTCGTTCGCCAACGACGACGAGCTCGAGGTCGGCTTCATCTGCGGCGGCCAGCCGGTGCCGGTGCAAGCGCGCCGGCTGGTGGCAACAACGGCCACCGTGTTCGCCGAGGTCTGCACGATCGATTCGGTCGAGGGACTGCTGCTGCGGCCCGAGCGCATCCCCGGCGTCATGCCGGGCTGAGCACGGCTACTTCTTCAGGGCGATCTCGCGGACCTTCCAGCTCGCCTTGCCATCGTCGCCGTACTTGCGATCGACGAGCACGAGGCCGTCCTTGGTCGCGCGCACGCGCACCGGGCTGGTGAACGCGACCTTCTTCGGATCGACCGCATCGACCCAGTCGCGATTGCTACCGGCGAGCGTGGCGATCCGATCCTTGTCGAGCACGCGGATGCGCACGCCCGCCGTGCAGTAGATCGTGCCGGCATCGTTCGACGTGCAGTCGCCGAGCGCGCCACCGGCGCTGCCGTTCTTGCCATCGGCATCGCCGCCGTTGGCGACCTTGAACGTCCAGCTCGCGCCCTTCGTGGTGCCCTCGAAGCGCTCGACCGCCCAGCCACCCGCGCGGAGGAGCAGCACGGAGACCGCGCCCGACGGACTCGCGGCGAGCCGACCGGCGGCGACCGGCTGCCACGTCGCGGCGGGCTTGAGGGCGTCGGGGCGCGTG
>JAEYYY010000865.1 GCA_023430775.1 Pseudomonadota bacterium | reverse complement strand
CGAACGTGGCTGAACCTCGTCGGCCTGATCGCGATCCGGCTCCGCAAACCCGAGGAGGCCGATCAGCTACTCGTCGTCGCCGAGGCGGCCGTCGTGCGGGCAGGTAGTCCTCCGCTCCTCGTCGGGTTGCTCGCCGGTCAGCGCGGCGACCTCGCGATGGCGCGCAACCAGTACGCCGAGGCCGTTCCGCTTCTCGAACAATTCATCGTGGCCGCCGCAGCGCATTACGGCGAGGACGATGTCGATCAAACACGCTGGCGCAACCGGCTCGCGCAGGCGTTCATGTTCCTCGGGCGGCTCGACGAGGCGCGTGCCCAGCTGACGCGTGCCGCCGACATCATCGAGCGCCACTACGGATCCACGCACGCCAACCTCGGTGTCGTGCTGACGACGCGCGGCCAGGTCGAGCTGGAAGCGGGTGACTATGCCGCCGCGATCGCGCACTACGAGCGAGCGCTCGCGATCAAGACTGCCGCGGCCGGCCCCGACCACGCGAGCCTCGCTCCGACCCTGATCAACCTCGCGTCCGCGCAGGCCGATGCCGGCGTGCTCGACGAGGCTCGCAAGAATGCCGTGCGTGGCACCGCGATCGCCGAGCGCACGCTGCCGCCGGGGCACCCGAACATCGGCGTCGCGTTGGTCGCGCGCGGTCGCGTCGAGGCGCAGGTCGGCGCGCCGGAGGCGAAGGCCACGCTCGATCGCGCGATCGACATGTTGACCGAGGCCGGTAGCCAACCCCCGATGGAGCTCGCGCTCGGTGCGCGTGCGCGCGTCCACCTGCGCGCAGGCCGCATCGCCGACGCACGGGCCGATGCGACGCGCGCGATCGAGGTCGCGGGCAAGGCGTACGGCCCGTCGCTGGAGCTCGGGAACGCGCACGCCGCGCTCGCCGAGGTCGCGATCGCGGCGCGCGATCTACCAGCGGCGCGGGCGAGCTACGCGAAGGCGATCGAGGCCGCGCGGAAGCGAGCGCCCGACAGCCACCCGGCCGTGCATCGCCTCGTCGCTGCTGCCGCCGCGCTCGACGCGCTGATCCGCTGACCGTTACGGCGTGAACGACGCGTCGAGCGTGAACGTGCCGAGGTCCTCGCCGAGGAAGAAGCTCGACACCACGACGGTGACGGTCTCGTTCGCCGCCAGTGTTCGCTGGATCTCGCCATCGAGGAACGCCGGGCGGCACGCGAGCTCGGGCGCCTCTGCCGGCGCGCCGCAGCCGTCGCGCACGGTGAGGATCGCGAAGCTGGTGCCATCGACCAGCTTCAGCGACAGCGTGCCGGCCGACGGCGCGGTGAACGTGAACATCCGCGCCTCGTGGATCGCCGCGCCGTCGTCGGCGGCACACGTCGCCTCGTACAGCGTCGGCGCGCCCTCGAGCGTGCCGCTGTTGGTGGCGCTGGTCGACAGCGTCGGCGATAGCGTGCACAGCGCGTCGTACTCGATCGCGCGGCAGTCGGCGCTGCAGCCATCGTTCGCGGTCTCGTTGCCGTCGTCGCAGACCTCGCGACCCGCGACGATGTCGTCACCGCAATCCTCGGCGACGAACTCGGCGGAGAGCTCGTACGTGCCCTGCTCGAGCACCGTCAGCGCGGAGACCATGACGCTGACCGCGGCCGGTGTCGGGTCGGTGACCTGCACGGTCAGCAGCTGATCCGTCGGCACGCCGAAGTCGGCGAGGCAGGTGGTCTCGCTACCCGGGTCGTTGCAGGTGGTGCGCAGCGAGAGCGACTGCGACGTCGGCGACGTCAGGTGCAGGCGCAGCCGGCCGGCGCCGGGCGGCTGGACATCGTAGAGCTGGGCGCGAGCGATGCCCGCCTGACAGGTCGACGCGAAGCCGTCGATGCCCGTGGCCGTCGAGTCGGTGATCGTGGCGCCGGGCGCCAGCGGCGTGGCGTTGTCACACAAGAAGTCGCCGTTGACGGTCTTGCAGTCGGCGCTGCAACCGTCGTTGTCGTCGGTGTTGCCGTCGTCGCACAGCTCGTCGACCTCGCCGAGCTCGCCATCGCCGCACACCGGATCGGGCAAGCAGATGCCGAGCCCCGACGAGAAGCGCAGCGCGCAGAACTCGTCGGCGTCGCAGTTCTCGTTGCCGAGGCACGCGCGTTCGCAGCGGAGCGGATCGCCCTCGAAGCCGAAGCAGATGCCGCGGAACGCCTCGCCATCGGAGCCGCAACCCTGCGCGAGATCCGCGTCGTTGCCACACACCTGACCGATCGACGCGGTGACGCCGGCGCTCGGCGGTTCGCACTGCGAGAAGATGCTGCACGCGGTGTTCGCCGGACACTCCGTCTCGTCCGCGAAGAACGAGCACGACGTCACGCAGGTCTCCGACTGCTCCGAGCAGACGCCTCCATCACACGAGGTGCTGTTGTCCTCGACGGTGCAGGCCTCGCCGAGCGCACCGGTGCCGGTGTACTTGCAGATGCCGAAGCTGGTATCGATGCCGCGCTGCGCGCATTGCTGCCCGGAGGGACATTGCGAGGCCGGACCCTGCGGATCGCAGGTCGTGTAGCAGGCGCCCTCGAACAGGTCGCGATACTGGATCAGACACAGCTCGTTCTCGCCCTCGCACGGGAAGTCGAAGTTGCACTCGGGCGGCGTGCACGTGTTGTTCGACGGATCGCAGATCTCGAGGATCGGGTTGCCGCAGTCCTCGGCGCTCTCGCACGCGGCGCCGGGCGTCGGCGTGGTGTCGAAGCTGGCACCCTGGATCGACACGCAATCGCCGCCGGGGACCAGCGTGGTGGCGCCGTTGTCGCCGATGGTGGCTCGCCGCATCACCACGCGAGAGGTCGAGCCGGCGAACTCGATGTCGAGCGGATCGGTGACCTTGGTGATGGTGATCGTTCCCTGCGTCGCCATGTAGATCGAGCCGACGGTGCCGTCATCCTTGGCATCGAGCTCGACCCACACGCAGTGCTGGCAGGTCGTCAGATCGGGCGTCTCCGACAGATCGAAGGTGCCGGTCTCGAGCGGCGGGAGATCCGGCGTCGTCGAGTCCCACAGCTCGATCCGCAGGAAGTCCTTGTCGTTGCCGTCGAGGTTCGGCGTGACGGGGAAGCGCACGCCGAGGATCTGCTCGATCAGGTTGAACTGAAAATCCTTCTGGCCGAGCGTCAGGATCCGACAGCCGTCCTCGTCGATTCCAGAATCGTCGGGTGGGGCGTCGGTGGGAGGAAGGCCGGCGTGGTTGTCACCACACGCGGAAAGCACACAGGCGACGGCGAGCGCCGCGCTACGCGAGGACATCGTGGTTTCTCCGATACAGCGAGTGGAGTGCACGCACGATAGCGGGCGCGTTCGCGGCGGCAATCGCCACGCGACAACTTTCGTGACGGCTCGCGACGCACGTCACGCCGGCTGTGCCGGTTCAGAGCTGCGAAGATCTCGTCAGTACCAGGATCGGATGCCGAGCACGTAGCGAAGCGCGCCGAGCGGCTCGAATTCGAGGCCGATGGTCGCCGACCAGTCGTGCGGATCGTGGCGGCTCTGGGTGGCCGTGGCGACCACACCGACCCCGATCATGTAGCGGCTGCGGCGCGGTTGATCGCCGAACAGATTCCACGGTGCGCGATACGCGAGGCCGAGCTGCGCGGTGAGGAAGTCGGGGTTGCCTCCGGCGCGCGCGGTGATCGCGCTCTTGCCCTTGTAGAAGAACATGTCGAGGTCGCCGGGGATCAGCGTCAGCTCGCCACCGACCAGCGGGAGGTCCCAGCCGCGGACCTCGACCCAGGGGCCGATGCGCACGTGATGGCCGAGCGGTAGCGTGATGCCGAGCCCGGCGGCTGCGGCCACGTCGCGATCGCTCTCGCGCCGCTCGGTGGCCGCGCGCACCACGGGCTCGTCGGGGTTGCCGTGGGCGACGGTGATGGCGCCGCGCAGCCAGGTCGTCCATTCGATCAGCGTCGGGCGCGGCGACGTCGCGATCTCGATCTCGTCCGGCGGCGGCGGCGGCCGCGCTGCCACGGGAGCTGCGGCGAGGAGCACGACGAGTCCGACCAGGAGCCGATGCACCGTGGGGTCAACGCGCGTGGTTGCCGGGTGGTCTAAACGCCCCCGAACGCGCGGACCGGCCGAGCTATTCCAGCGGGTTCGGCGTTGCCGGCGGCCGGCCGATCGCGCATCACTGACCCGATGCGCGCGGTCCTGCTCCTCTTGATCCCCGCCGTCGCGGCCGCCGATCCTGCCTTCGTGCCCGAGAAGGCCGTCGTGGTCGGGCGTGTCGGTAGCGGCGCGTGGACCGATGCGCCGACCGAAGCCCGCAGCGATCAGCAAGCGGAGCTGGGGGCCGTGGTGATCGGCAGGCGAGGGCGCAAGCGCGTGGTGCTCGCACCACCGGAGGTGACGGCGGTGAAGCTCGGCGGCGCTCGCGTCAAGACCGAACCGCTGGCGGCGAAGGTGCAGTGGTCCACCGTCGAGCCGCACGGCTTCCGCGCGACACCGGCGAAGAACGGCGTGACCAGCAACTTCTACTCGAACGTGTCGGTCGACCCGCCCGCGTTCGGCAAGTGGCGCGGCTACGACACGATCGATTACTTCGAGCACGTGTTCGCGCCCTGGAGCACGACCGCGATCATCCCCGCGAAGATCGCGGCGAGCGAACCGAACGCGACGCAGGTGCCGGGCCTCGGCACGATCCGCTTCAAGGTCGAGGTCGAGATCGAGGGCGTCCGCGTTCGCAGTCCGGGAGCCGAGGCGACGGACACCGCGGGCATGTTGCCGTCGGTCCATCGCGTGTCGATCCGGCGCGGCGATGACTTCCTCGGCCGGCTGTCGAGCTATCTGCTGGTGCCCGAGGTGTTCGGCTCGGCGGGCGTCGGCCGCACCCATCAGACCGATCGGTTCACCGGCGCGGACTGTGCCGACGTCATGGTCGGGGCGATGCGGCGCGCTGGCCGGCAGCTCGCGTACACCAACGTCGCCGGGCTGACCGCGTACGCGCGGCCGGTGTCGAAGCTGATCAGGCTCGACGACAAGGGCATGCCGGAGACGCCGGTCGCCGTGAAGGCCGGCGATCTGATCCGGATCGATTACGGCGTCGATTCGCCGCGCCCGAGCTGGGATCACGTCGCGGCGCTGTGGGAGGACAGGAGCGATCCGGCCGGTCCTCACAAAGGTGGGCCCGACGGCAAGCTCGATGGCTTCGATCTCGTGATCCACATGGGGCACCCGAGGTTGGTGATCGAGCCACTCGCGCGGCAGGCGCCGGCGACGATCGATGTCTTGCGCTGGCGCTGAGTTTCCGGACATTCGTGTCGCGAGCCCGCCGGGCGGCGACGTGGCGACGCGGAGTTGGCGCGGCACGACCGCTGCACGAGCCTCGCGACGTGCGTTTGCTCGTGCTCGCGATGCTGTGTGGCTGCCCTGCGGTCGAGATCGAGCCCGAGTTGCCCGAGATGCCGGCGCCGAGCGTCGACGAGCCGCTGCCGCCGTCGAACTGTGCGCGCGGGACGGCGCCGCCGGTCGGCTACTGCCGCGAGCGGCGCGAGGGTTACTCGGTGGGAACGTCGACCCAGTCGTCACAGGGCGCGGTGTTCATCCAGGACTGGACGAATGTCACCAGCAACGCCTACGGGCACGTCGAGACGATCTTCGGCGATGGCTTTCCGATCGAGCGTCACGAGACCGGCACGTTCGCGGGTGACATGACGACGATCTGTGACGCCAGCGGGCGCGTCTCGATCCAGCACACGTGGTCCGCCGCGATCCGGATCTACTACGACACCGCGAACCGGATGCGATCCTACGAGCTCGACGAAGGACGCGACGGCGTGTTCGAGACGCGCGACATCTACAGCTACGACGAGGCCGGCAACATGATCCGCGGCACGCGCGATTCCGGCGCGGGAACACCGATCGAGGCCGAGACCGTCTACGAGTACGACGAGCGCAACCGGATGATGTCGGCGACGGTCGATCGCGACGCCGACGGAGACATCGATCAGCTGGTGCTTCACGAGTGGGACGAGCTCGATCGCGAGGTCCTCCAGGAGCAGTACGAGCACCACGAGATCGTCGCGCGCTGGCGGTGGACCTACGACGGTGCGCGCCAGGTGACGACCGAGCTCGAAGGCAACTACCGGTGGACCAACTCGCACGACGAGCGCGATCGCGTGATCGGCGTCGAGTTCCTCGACCTGGTCGCCGGGCGCGTCGATGCGGTGTCGACGATGCGCTACGACGATCTCGACCGCAGGACCGAGTATGTCGAGGACACCGGCGTCGACGGCACGGTCGACGCCCGCGTCACCTGGGAGTACTGCGACTGATCAGTCCATGCAGCGCGTGCTCGACCGCAGCTCGAACGTGGTCTGGCCGTTCTCGAACCTGTTGGCCAGCGTGCTGACGACGATCCGATCCTCGGCGACCACGGCGTGCGCCGCATCCGACGAGCCAGTCAGCGTGGCGAGCACCGTCGGCGTGCCGTTCGGGAGCGGCTGCAGCTCGATGCGCTGGTTGTCGCGCCGGAGCACGGCGAAGTCGGCGGCATCGCGGTGGCCGACGGCGAGGGGGCGGCTGTCGGCGGCGGTCGGCTGCCAGCCACCGAGCGTGCTACCGGTGAAACTGGTGATGCCGAGGTCGGTGAGCACGGTCAGCTCGTTGCCGTTCGCGATCAGCCGGCACCACGTGGCGATGCCTTCGCCGTAGATCGGATCGCCGGAGAGCGTGTCGATGCTCGCGTGATCGTCGATGTTCAAGAAGCACGACACCGCGTTGCCCTGGAAGCGCACCGCATCCTCGGCCTTGGAGACCGAGCTCTCGAACTTCTCGATCGGTTGCCAGCTGCCACTCGTGCGGCGCAGCTCCTGATAGGCGGCGAAGTCCTGGCCGAACACGTGGACGGTGCCGTCGACCACGACGGCGCTCATCTTGCCTCCGAGATCGAGGCCGGGGATCTCGACGGCGCCGCCTTCGCACGCGAAGTGGAACTCCTCGTCGAACGTGTGCATCGCGAAGCACCGCTTCCCGGCGAGCTCGATGGCGATCACGTTCTGGCCGGTGGCGTTGGGAATGCCGGGCATCACCGTGGTCTCGGTGCCGTCGGGATCGACGATCACGAAGTCGGTGACCTGATCCAGCTGCTTGGCGAGCACGAACCAGGGCTGGGCCGCACCCTCGACACCGAGCGCGCCGAGTTGCCACGACGTCGCGGCGCCGAGCGGGATGGTGACGTCCTCGGGTGTGCAGGGCTCGACGGTCGGCGTGTCGGGCGTCGGGTCCTCCGGATCGGAGGAGCCACCACAGGCGGTGAGGAGAAGGATGGCTGTGAGGGAGCGCATGATGGCGGTCGCGCGAGCAACGGCCGTGCCCGGGGCGATCGGTGTGAAGTTCGAGGAGCATTGCGGCGAGCGCTGGCAAACTCGCGCGATCGCAGTGAACGAGGCCCGCTCAGGTGGGCCACCGGTTCACGATCGACGTGCCGTCGACTAACGCCTCAGGCTGACGTGCATGTGATTGTGGTGGCTGTAGTACCAGCCTCGTCCGGTGCGCTCGGTCTCGTAACCCAGCCGGATGCGCGCGCAGCTGTCGGCGGTGAGCACGCCGTCGTGGCACAGCCGCTTGATCTGCTTCAGCACCGGCTTCGCGACCATGCCGTCGACACCGACGATGCGGACGCGCTCCGACTCGAACAGCGTGCCGATGAACAGCGCGGTGCGCCTGGCGTCGAGGGTGTCGGGCGGCGCGACACAGCGATACGCATCCATGCCGTCGCCGGTCGGGCACACCGGGCGGATCTTGTTGTCGGGGACGCGGCGCTGGTAGTACGCGATGTCGATATCCAGACCGTGCTCGTGGCTGGTGCGCGGGTGGCGCGGACGGCCGTATGCGGTGCCGGGCGTGTTGCCGTCGACGTCGCTCGCATCGCCGAGCCCCAGGGGTGCGCCGTTGCCGGTGCGCCAGTCCGCGGCATCGCAGGCGACGCGGGCGGCGGCGTACTTGACGAGCATCATCAGGTCGCGGCGCAGATAGCTCGTCGACGTGATCGACGTGTCTTCCCAGATGATGAGGTCATCGATGTAACCGGGGCCGATCGCCGGCAACAGCTGCACGAGATCGCCGCAGTGATCGCCGGTGCAATCGCGCGGCGGCAGGTCGCACGCCTCCGGTCGTTCGCCGCGACACGCGTACACCACCGCCGACGCCAGCGTGCCCAGCACGCAGACGAGGACGAGCCATTTCACGCAACACCCGACAGCGCGGGTGCGCCGCGGTTGCAGGATCATCGCCCGGAGAGGAGCCAGCTCGCGATCTGGTCGCGCTTGGTGCCGCGGACGTTGCTGGCGATCGAGGGTCGCGCCCAGCGCGCGCGGAACTTGTTGCCGACCTTCGCGAGCCACACGGGGACCTCGGCGGCGGTGCAGCGACCGAGGCCGAGCCCGTCGGTGGTGCGGTCGTGGGTGAACTGCGTGTAGCCGGCGATCGTGCCGCCCTCGATCTTCGCGACATCGACCTGGAACCACGTCGCCTTGCGGCTATCGACGGTGACGTGGACCTGGAGCGGCGAGACCGCGCTCTCGACCACCTGCATCCAGATCGACGCCGTGAACCAGAACACCGGGGCATCGGAGAGCCCGATCGAGCGCGCGATCGCGTGGGCCGGCGACCCCGCCTTGTCGGCCTCGCGATCGAGCTCGGCGAACAGCGACCGCAAGCGTGGCGTGTCGCGCGCATGCACCTTGAGGAGGCGCAGCGAATCGAGGCGATCGTTGCCCTCGATGTGCGGGACCAGCGCATCGAGCGATTCGTCGCCGCCGTCGGCGACCAGCACCGCGAGCATGTCGTTCGACACGTTCTCGCCACGCGCGGCGGCGCCCTGGATCGCGGGCAGCAAGTGCCTGTCCTTCGCGAGCGCCGCGAACTTCTCCTTCTTCTGCTTGCTGTGCCAGCGATTGATGGTCTCGAGGTCGGCGAGACCCTGGATCGCGCGTGCCCAGCTCTTCGCGAGCTGCGCATCGCTGTCGTCGGGATCGACGGCGAGCGTCATGTAGACATGCGTCGCGTCGGTGGGCGGCCGGCGCAACACCTCGCGCATCACCGCCGGCGGTAGCCGCTTGCAGTCGCGCGAGAACACCCAGGCGCTGTCGACCAGGATCTCGAGCACGACATCGGCGGCGAGCGACGGGTCGACATCGGCGGGGAGCTTCCGAATGTGCTCGCGGATCGCCGATCGCCTGGCCATGCCTCGCCGGGACGATACCCCGAGATCACAGTGACTCGACGAACGCGAGCACCGCAGCTTCGAGCTGATCGATGCCGGGATGCTCGGTCGGCATGTGGCTCGCGCCGTCGAGCACGACCATCCGCTTGGGCGCGGCGAGCCGATCGAAGAACCGCCGCGACAGCGCGATGTCGGTCATCCGGTCGGCACCGGGATGGGCGAGCAGCACGGGGCAGGCGGTGAACGCCTCGGGCTCGACGGCGGGCGCCGTGGTCATCAGCGTGCGGAGGAAGCGCGCGGGCACCCACGAGCCACCACCGAGTCGATCGCCCATCGCGATCGCCGACAGCGCCGGCTTGTTGGAGATGTGCCGCATCCGCGACATCGCGGCGATCGGCAGCGGCAGGCCATCGGTCAGAAACGCGAGCTTCTCGAGCAGCCACAGCCCGGCGGTGCCGAGCAGCGGATGGCGCGCGAAGCCGCGGCGCACGATCGTCTCGCGCGGGTCGGCGAGCGTGGTCGCGATCAGTCCACGCACGGGTCGGCGCGCGGCGGCTTGATACGCGAGTAGCCCGCCCAGGCTGACGCCGAACAGCACGATCGGCTTGCCGTCGCGCGCGTACTCGGCGTCGATCAGATCGCACACGCAATCGATCCACAGCGAGTACGTCATCTCGCGGCGCGAGACGCGGGTCAGCCCGTAGCCCGGCAGATCGGGCGCGACGGTCTCGTAGCCGTAGCGCTGAGCGACCGCCGCGGCCGGCGCCATCACGCGACCGTACGCACCGGCGCCGTGAAGCACGAGGATCTTGAGCTTCGCGTCCGGTGCGGCGAGCCGATCGAGATGAACGTCGAGACCGCGCCATCGCCAGTACTCCTCGCGCGGCGTGGTCTCGGGCGTCACCCGCAGCGCCTCGGGAAAGTGCGGTTGATAGGCGCGCCAGGTGGTGTGGCTGTCGTAGGTCGCGAGCATGATCGACGATTACCTCGACGAGGAGGACACGGCAGTGGCTGCACGCGACAGACGACTGACCGCACGCGCCTCTCTCTCGTCGTTCACGTGTTGATCACGACGGCTCCATGTCGGCGTCACGCGGCGACCTGCGAAGACCGGAGCATGTCGAACGTCAAGATCCTGTCCCTGACCCTGCTCGGTGCCTGCGCTACCGAGTCCACCTCCAACCCCGACCTGACCGAGACCAGCGCCGCCGCCCATGTCGCGTGCTCGCCGACGTCGCTACGGACCGACCTGCCGTGGTTCGGCGACAACCGCGAGACCCTCGATGCGTGGATCGCCTCCGAGGGCTGCAGCAGTGCCCGGTTCAAGCACAACAAGCCGCCGATCGCACTCTTCGACTGGGACAACACGGTGATCAAGAACGACGTCGGCGATGCCGTCACGTTCCACGTCATCAAGAACGCGATGGTGCGCCAGCCGCCGAACCAGGACTGGAGGGTCACCAGCGCGTACATGACCGACGCTGCGGCCGCCGCGTTGACCGCTGCGTGCGGCACGGACGTGCCAGCCGGCGAGAAGCTGCCGACCGACACCAACCTCGGGTGCGCCGACGAGATGCTTTCCATGTACATCGACAACAAGACGCGCAGCGGAGCGACGGCGTTCGCCGGTCACAACTTCCGTCGCATCGAGCCGACCTATGCGTGGACGGCGCAGCTGCTGGCCGGCAACACGCACGCCGAAGTCTCGCAGATCGCGCTCGACGCCGTCCTGCCGAAGCTCGCGGCGCCGCAGGGCACCACGCAGGTCGTCGGCACGCGCACGCTCAACGGCTGGTTGCGGATCTACGATCAGGTCGACGATCTGATCGACGTGCTCGGTAGCCACGGCTTCGATCGCTGGGTCATCACGGCGTCGCCGCAGGACGTGGTCGCGGCGCTGGCACCGCTGGCAGGCATCCCGGCGGAGAAGGTGGTCGGCATCCGGTCGATGACCGACGAGGCGGGCCGGCTGACGTATCGCTTCGAGGGCTGTGGCGATGTCCCCGACAACAACCAGACGTTGATCAGCTACATCGAGGGCAAGCGCTGCTGGGTCAACAAGGTGGTGTTCGGCGTCGAGGGTGCGAAGGCGTTCGAGCGCCGGCCCGAGCACAAGCGCGCGACGTTCGGCGCCGGCGATTCGGATACCGACATCGAGTTCCTGCGCGACAGCAAGTACAAGTTCGTGCTCAACCGCAACAAGAACGAGATCAGCTGCTACGCGTACAACAACGAGGACGACTCGTGGCGCGTCAACCCGATGTTCATCGAGCCGCGCGCCGCGAAGACGTCGCCGTACGCGTGCTCGACGACGGCGTGCGTTGGGCCGGACGGAGTGGGTGGCCCGTGCTTCGACGAGCAGGGTGACGTGATCCCGGATCAGCTCGACACGGCACACCCGTGATCACGTCGCTGCCACTGCGGCGCGACGGCGGGCCTCGATCGGTGTCAGCCCGGTCCAGCGCTTGAACGCGCGGAAGAACGCGCTCGGCTCCGAGAAGCCGACGAGGAACGAGATCTCGGAGATCGTCAGCCCCTCGGCGAGGTAGCGCTCGGTCAGATCGCGCCGCACCTGCTCGCGCAGCGTGTTGAACGACGTGCCCTCGTCCTTCAGCCTGCGCTGCAAGCTGCGCGAGGTCAGGCCGAGCCGCTTGGCCACCGCCTCGACGTGACCCTCGTCGACGCGCAGCGCCTCGCGCAACACCCGTCCGACCTGCGCGGACAGCGATGGAT
>JAEYYY010000850.1 GCA_023430775.1 Pseudomonadota bacterium | reverse complement strand
CGACGCCCGCGTCCGCCGGGACACCTGGTTCCGCCACACCGGCATCGCGGCGCCGGCGCCGCGCGTCGGCGGTGCCCGCATCATCGAGCGGCACCCCGGCGTCGGGAACCACCACGGTCGCGTCGGGCCGGTCCGGAGACGGCGCAGGACCGTCGGCGGGCTGGGCAGAGGCTAGGTGAGGTGCGACAAGCAGCGCGAGTGCGGCCAGCGCGACGCGCACGCTCATCGAGAGACGGCCGACGAGCACGGAGTCATCTTCGCACGCCTCGCGCCGTTGTCGGGTGGCACGGGCCAGTTCGATGGGCCCCCACGCAATCGTCGCGTCAGGACGCCCGGATCGAGCCGAGCGCGGGCACGTAGCGCTGCGCGCGTGCGTCCCAGCTGTACGCCCTGCCACCGGTGGCGGCCGTCGCGCGATCGACCAGCGCGGGGATGCCGCGCTTGATCGTACGGAAGCCGTCGGTGAGCGGCAGCTCGTCGACGATCGCCAGCCGGCGCGGCCGCGCGTACTCGGGCAGCGTGGCGACGATCTGGGACAGCGCGCCGAGATCGAGCTCGGCCGTCGCGTGGAGCTGCACCGCTGCCACCGCGTGCTCCTTCCCCGGATGATCGGGATCGGGCACCGGCGCGGCCGCACACAGCGCGACCCCGGGGACGCCGTAGATCGCGTCCTCGATCCGCGTCGAGGCCACCGCACCGAGGTGGGTGTCGATCATCTGGCCCTGGCGATCGACAAACGTGAAGTCGCCCTCGGCATCGACCTCGAAGAAGTCGCCGGTGACGAACCACAGATCGCCGGGCTCGAAGGCATCCCGTAGCAGGCGCCGCGGATCGATGTGCGCGATGTCCGCGCGATCGGGCTGCAGCTTCGCGATCAGCATCCCGGGCTCGTCGAGTCGCGCTCGGATCAGGTGGCCGGAGCCATCGCGCACGAACGCGCCATCGGTCCCTGCATCGCCTCCCTTGGCCAGCTCCCAGGCGGCGACCACGACGTCGGGCGAGAACGGCAGCGGCCGGCCGGCCGAGCCGATCTTCTTGCCGCGCGCGTTGGCCAGCACGGTGTTGGCCTCGGTCGACGCGTAGAACTCGAGCACGCCGACGGGGCCGAACCGATCGATCAAGCGGCGCCAGACATCGCGGCGCAACCCGCTGCCCGCGAACAGCCGCACCGGGTTGTTCTTCTCGCCGAGCACCGGCGGCGCATCGACGAGCTTCCGGCACATCTCGCCGGCGTAGTAGACGACGCTCGCGCCGTAGCGGCGGATCTCCTCCCACAACGGACCGGGCTCGACCTCGGCTGTCGTGCGCGGTGGCTTGCTGGCCAGCGCGAGGCGCGCCCCGCCGATCAGCGCGCTACCGGTGGCGACCAGCGTGCCCGACGGGTGGTGCAGCGGCAGGCAGCAGTACACGGTGTCGCGCGTGGTCAGCGTGGCGGCCGCGGCGGCACCGAGCGCGGAGAACGCCCAGCGCCGGTTCGTGATCCGGGTGGCGCGCGGCGCTTCGTGGCTGCCCGGCGTGACGAACACCATCGCGAGATCGCGCGCGCGACCCGGATCCGGCTTGTACCAGCTCGGCAGCGCGACCTTCTCGGGATCGATCGCCTCCATGTCGACGACGTTGTCGGGCAGCATGCGCGGCTGCCCCGGCGTCCACGGCACCTCGCCGACGCCGCCGAGCACGAGCACCTTGCTCTTGACCGCGGCACGCACGCGCGTCGCGTTGTCGGGATCGACGATGACGACCTCCGCCTCGCCGAGCTCGAGGCAGCGCGCGATCATGGCGTCGGCGGTATCGGGCGACAGCAGCACGCTGATCGCACCGAGCCGGTTGAGCGCCGCGGTCACCGACAGGTGGCTCGGCCGCGACTTCATCATCACGCCGATCCGCTGGCCGGTGGTGACGCCCGACGCGATCAGGCCGCGGACCACGGCGTCGACCCGCCGGTTGGCCTCGGCATAGGTGAACGCGCGGCCGCGGAACAGGAAGAACGTGCGATCACCGATCGAGCGCGCCTGATCCGACAGCGCACGGCCGAGCGAGATCAGCGAGTCGTCATTGAGATTCCGCAGCCGGTTCAGCCGCGGCAGCTGCCAGCGCGCGTTGTCGAGGTAGCTGCCGAGATCCTCGGACAGCTCGGCGAGCCGCTCGATGCCGATCTTCGCGGCCTTCTCGACGATCTCCTTCGCCAGCTCGAGATCGAACCCGGAGTGCTCTTCCTCGACGGTATCTTCATCCTCGTCGTCCTGCGGCGTGGCCGGACGAGCAAACGGATCTGGTGCCACGCCGGCGCGGACATCGAAGCCGTGCTGCGGTGGATCGCCCGCGTTCTCGCGCCAGCGCATCCACTCGATCACGCTCGGCCAGGTGATGCCGAGCGCGGTCGAGCCGACGACCAGCCCGAAGTGCCCGGCCTTGAGCGGGATCTCGTACATGACGTCGACCTTCGGCGACGCGCGCCGGATGCCGCGCACCGCCGCCGGGCGGCCCATCTCGTCGCGGCTGCCGACGAAGTAGAGGATCGGCGAGGTCAGATCCGCCAGCGTCACGGTGTGGCCATCGATCACGAAGCCGCCGCTCTGCATGCGATTGCCGACGATCAGCTCGTCGACGAACTTGCGAAATGCCGGCCCCGGCCACGCGACGAAACCCTGGCCGCCGAGGAACAGTCGCTTCGCCTCGCGCTTCTCGAGCGCCTCGCGATCGTGGAGGTTGCGCACGAAGTCGATCAGCTGGGTGACCTCCTTGCGCGCACTCAGCAGCTTGAAGCCCGTCGACGTGAACATGCCGGGCAGGCCCTCGATCCGCGACATCGGCCACGACAGCGCGGCGCGCAGCCCGGCGACCAGGCGCTCGGTGGTGTCCTCGCCGAGCTTCACCGTGCGGTGCAGATCGACGGGGCTCCCCATCGTGATCACCGATGCGATGCTCGCGCTGCGCCGGAACGCGGCGGCCTGGTAGCAGAACATGCCGCCCTGCGAGTAACCGGCGAGGTGAACGTCTCTGCCGGTGGCCTCCTTCACGCGATCGATGGCGTCCGACACCGCGCGTACGTGATCGTCGAGGGTGCGGCTCATGCCGCCTTCCTCGCGCTCGGGCGCGCCGAAATCGACGAGCCAGACGTCGACGCCCTTGCGCGACAGGAACGCGACGGCGCTGACGTCCGGCGAGATGTCGTAGACCTCGGAGGCCACCATCAGCGGCGGCACGAGCAGGAGTGGCGCGCCGACGGGAACGGCGTCGGGATCCGGCGTCTTCTCGTAGCGGCGCAGCCGGTAGACGTGGCTCTCGTGGACGACCTCGAACGGTGCGCCGTACGGTGCGGTCAGCCGCCCGGCGCGCGCGATCTCGAGCGCGTTCTGCCACGCGAGCCCGAAGCGGCGAATGCGCCGCGCCCACCACACCTGTCGTCGTCGGCGAGAAGTGGGGTTACCGCGCTTCTGCGTCCGAAGTGGATCCTGCTCCGCCATCGCGGAGGAGCATAGATCAGGGCATCACTGGCCCGGCGCTGGCTCGGTTGGATACGGTTCCGGAACGGGCTGGCCCGGCGTGATGCCACCCGGCGGCGGCGGCATCACCGGCTGCTGATAGGTCGGCGGCGGCTGGTACCACTCGGGCGGCGGGCCGGCGGCGGGCGTCAGGCCGATCGCGATGCCGGTGTCGTCGTACTTGTTGTACTTGCCGGTGGCGAGATCGACGAAGAAGCCCGGCCAGAACAGCAGGTTCACCCAGAACCAGCCGGTGATGCTCTTGTGGCGCCACAGCTGCACCGGCTGAAAGCCCGGCAGGTAGATCTGGATGTTCGCCGGGCGATCGGGCTCGAGGTTGATCGCGGTCGGCGTCTGACCGACCGGCTGACCATTGATGTAGACGAACGCGCCCGGCGGATTGGTGACGACCGGGACGGTGGAAGCGCCGGCGAACAGCGTGGCGCAGCCCGTCACCGACAGGATCAGCAACATCGAAACCAGCCGCTCGAACGCTTTCTTCTTCATCCCGGTTCTCCCGCTAGGCGATAGCCGACACCGCGCTTGCTCTCGATCAAGTCATCCGCGTTGACGCTGGCGAGCTTGCGACGAACGCGGTGCACCAGCTCGCGAACATTTTCGCTGTCAGCTTGCACCGAGCGGAACGATAACGCGTCGGCAATTTCATGCCACGCAACATATGCGAGCTCGGCATCCGTCACAGCCCGCCGCCTCTCGACGAGGAGTTGCAACAGCCCGAACTCCATGGCGGCGAGCTCGATCGACGATTCTGCGATCCGGAGCACACCGCCATCGACCCGCTGTCGCAGGTCCAGCTGGTGCCCGCGCGGGGTCGTCACCTTGGCCGAGAACACCAGCTCGTCGCGCCGGGTCGGGGCGGTACGGCCCGAGCCACGCGGCGGCTCCATCTTGGGCAGCGCCTCGGGCCAGAAGTAGAACTTGACGTCGCCGAGCCGGATCGTCGCGCCGCTCGCGAGATCCTGCTCGGTGATGCGCGCGCCCTCGACCTCGGTGCCGTTGCGGCTCGAGTTATCGACGATCGACCACTTCCCGTTGGCCTGCTTGATCGCCGCGTGCTCGCTCGACACGCTGGCGTGTAGCACCGCGAGATCGACGCGCGGATCGCGGCCGATCTTGCTGCCGTCGACCAGCGCGTGCGCCACGCCCCAGGCATCGATCAGCGACGCGGTAGGCGATTGCACGCGCGAGAAGATCTGTTCACTCGTGATCCCGGGAGAGGCGATCGCCACTCCGTGCGACGTGCAGAGCACGCCGATGGAGCGAGGCGATGAGCACAGCAAGCACGCGACCATGCGGGATGAAGATCGCCTGGTTAACCGCTCTTACGCAAGGGAACCGGGCTACCAAGCTCCGGTTGCCATCAGGCCCATGCCGCCGCGGCCACCGGCGTTCCACGGGGCCAGCGACGTCGTGGGACCGGCCGGCTTGGTCGCAGCCTTGTTGCCGAACTTGGGGTCCGGGGGCTGATCGCCGGTGAGGACGACGCCGAGCGCGAAGCCGCCCCACATGCCCGCGGTCATGCAGCCGGCGATCAGGTCGCCGTCGTAGTCCTCGCCGTCCTCGCGCTTGGTGACGAGCCCGGGGGCGGCACCACCGATCAACAGGCCGAGCACCGAGGCGGCCAGGATCTGCTTGCTGCGCTTGGGCGACCAGTCGAGCTTGGGAGCGATCAGCGCGCCGCCGACCAAGCCGATGTCGAGCCCGAGCGCGAGCGTGGTGTTCTCCTTGTTGCCGAACTCGCCGTCGCGGCTGGTCGCGATCGCTCCGAGGGCGGACGTCGCGGTCCCGAGCAGCACGGCGTTGGCGAGGAAGGTCGCCTGGCCGGAGGTCAGATCCGCGGCCTGGCCATAGGCAAAACCACCGGCGGCACCGATCGCGCTGCCCGCGAACAGCAGCGCGATCACGTCCTCCGCCTCGTACGACTTCGTCGGCTCGATCAACAGCGCGCCGTTCGCCGCGCCCGCGATCAGACCGATCGTCGTCGAGTGCGCGGCGCCGGCATCGATCTCGTAGCGATCGGCGAGCAGCCAGCCGACGCCGGCACCACCGCCGAGCCCGGCGAGCAGGATCAGCGTGCCGGCGCCACCGTCGTTGATGTCCTGCCGGATCATGATGTCGATCGACGCCAGCGCGCCGACCGCGGCGAAGTCACCGATCACCTCGCCATCGTGCAGGCGCGACTTGCCGGGCGGCGGCGCGGGATACGGCGTCGGTGGTGGCTGGTAGGGCTGATACGGCTGGGGCTGCGGATACGGGTACGGTTGCGGCTGCGGATACGGTTGCGGCTGCGGATACGGCTGCGGCTGGGGATACGGCTGCGGCTGGGGATACGGCTGCGGCTGCGGATACGGTTGCTGCGTCGGCTGCGGATACGGCTGCGGCTGCGGTTGCGGCTGCGGCTGCGGCTGTTGACCGAACAGCGTGGGATCACCGACGACGCGTTGCTTCGCGCGACCGAACGACGACTCGGGTTGCATGCCGTCGCCGAGCAGCTGGGTGTCGTGCGCGACCGGTTCTGCGAGTGCGGGACGCATGGTCGGCTGCGCGTGCTTCGGTGCGCAGCCGACTGCGAGCATGGCGAGGCCCACCACGCCCATCGGCATGAACAAATTCCCCATTGAACGAGTATCGCTCATCGGCCGCCGTCGACACGACTGCAATTCGTGAGTCGACGGTGATGGGCCGGCACGACCTGGCAACGTCAGTCGGGCGTGAACAGATACACGACCTCGATGCAGTTCTTTGCCTCGGGCAACTGCGCTTCGAGATCGGCGCCTGGAACGAACGCGCAGATCTTGTTGAGACCGCGGAACAGCGGCGACGCGACCTCGAACATGTTGGTGCCGAGCGGACCGATCGCGCCCTCGAGATCGACGCTGACGTTGCCGGTGAAGCCGAAGATCTTGTAGGTGAACGAGCTGTTCGGCTTGCCGAACACCGTCAGGAGCAGCTCGTCGTCCTTGGTGATGATCGGCGTCATGCTGTCGAGCATCGGGCCGCGGAAGCCAGCTCCGCTCGGCGCCGCGTCGACGCCGGTATCGATGCGCAGCCGACCCGGCGATCCTCCCTGACCTTCGCCCTTGCCGCCGGCCACGCTGATCGACGTCGCCGTGATCTGGGCGCCGCGCAGCAGGATCAAGCCGCCCGAGCCGCCGCCGCCGTCACCACCGGTGCCGGTGACATTGGTGCCGGGCGCACCTTCTGCGGCGATCGTGTCCAGCGTGATCGCGCCGCCCGCCGTCAGCTCGATCGAGCCGCCACCGCCACCACCCGCGCCGCCGGCACCGCCGTTGATGACGGCGCGACCGTTGCCGCCGGCGCCGCCGCTGCTGCGGTTCGGCAGGTCGAGCGTGATGATCTCGGCCTGACCCGCGATCGGGCCACCGCCGGCGCCGCCGCCCTTCTCCGCGAAGCCGCCGCCGCCACCGTCGGGCTGACCCGCGCCCGGTCCAGCGCCGGCCTTGCCCGGGTTCAAGATCGGTCCACCAGCGCCGCCGTTGTTGCCGCCCGCACCGCCGGTGATCCCGCTCGCGTTCGCGGTGACCGCACCGGTGACGGTGATGCCGCCGCGCGCGCGGATCACGACGGGAGCCGCGAGGCCGGCAGCCGCGGTGATCGAGGTCGCGTTGACCTCGGAGTACTCCTTGGTTCCCGTCGGCGTCGCATCGCCGGTCAGCTCGTCGAGTCCTTTGACGACGACGAGCGCGTCGTCGGCGCCCGGCGTCTTCTCGGTCAAGGTCGCGCTCACCGAGGTCGCGCCGTTGGGTTGCGTCACCGTGACGTCGAGGCGGATCGCGGTTCCCTCGGGAAGCTGATCGTTGACCTCGATCGTGTACGGCGCGGCGACCAGGTTGCCGTTCGCGGCGACATCGGTGCCGGCATCGTCGATCGTGATCTTCGGATCGAGCGTCTCGCCGGCATGCGCGACGACGCTGACCTTCGCCCCGGAGACGATGTTCGTGCCGATCACGGTCAGCACGCCCTTGCGGCTACCACCGGTTCCGGTGCCTTCGAACAGCTCCGCCGGGAACACGCTGGTGATCTCGAGCAAGCCGGGATCCGCGTCGAACTTGTCCTCGGTATCGGGAATCACCACCGGACCGTCGCTCGCGGGGTCGGGCAGGTTGCTCGGGTTGTAGATCAACGAACAGCCGCCGAGCAGCGCGGCAAGTGACGAAGCAGTGACCCAGTGCCCCATGGAGCCAGTATAGAAAGGACCACCTCTCAGAATCGCTGGCCCTCACTCACTCTCACGGTGCGTGACGCGAGCCTCACGCCTCCTTAACAGTGGCGGATGTCAGGGCTTCTTCGACTTCGCCGCGACGAGCCGCGCGCGCATCTTCTCGAGCTGCGCAGCGTTCCTTGCACGCGAGTCTTCGGATGCCATCGCGTCCTGGATCTGGATCCGGCGGTAGTCGAGCTCGACGGCGGAGGCCACCGCCGGATTACTCTTCGCGACGACCGCGAGCTCGCTGCCGACCGACTGGTACAGGCTGTAGAGCGCGGCCGCGCTGATCGTCTTGCTCGCGACCGGCGGATCGGGTTTGACCTCGGGCTTGATCTCCGGCTTGACGTCGGGCTTCTCGGGCTTCTTGACGTCGGGCTTCTTGACGACGATCGGCTTCTTCTCGACGGGCGGATCGTCGACCGGCGGATCGTCGACGACGACTGGCTCGACGACGACCGGCTCCGGCTTCGGCTCCGGCTTGGGTTCCGGCTTCGGCGGATCGGCCTGCATCACGACCTTGTCGGGCGGTGCCGGGACGTGGACCTCGGTGTCGCCGCCACCACCGCGCGCGACGAGGAAGATCACCAGGCCCGCCAGCGCCGCGGCACCGATCGCGATGACGACGCCCCTGTTGCGACGCGGCGGTGCCTCCTCGTCCTCGCCGTACGCGAGCGGACCGGTCATGTCGGTGCGGATGGCGCGCTGGCCGCGCGGCGTCACTTCACCGACGGGCGCGGGCGTCGGATACGCGGGTGCCTCGAGCTCGGCGGACACCGGGCCGGTCGGCGCGCGGA
>JAEYYY010000804.1 GCA_023430775.1 Pseudomonadota bacterium | reverse complement strand
GCCGCCGACCGATCCGACGCAGCCCGAGGATCCCGCCGCCGAGGATCCGATCCTCGACGACGAGGCGGGTGGCTGCTCGACCACCGGCACCGGCTCGCTGGCCAGCGTCGCGCTGCTCGGCCTCGCGCTCGCGGTGACTCGCCGGCGCCGGGTGTGAAATTGCCGTGACCGCGGAGAACTTCGCGCTAGCTTCGGCGCGATGCGGCTCCTGTTGATCGCGCTGTTGCTGATGTCGTGCGCTGCCGAAACCGCTCGCGATGCGGAGATCGCGCGGGTGCGGGACCACCTCGAACGGGTCGAACGCGAGCTCCGCGCGACGCCGATGACACCGGCTCGCGAGCGCGTGCTCGACGATCTACGCCGCTACATCGAGGCCGAGGACTATCCGTCGAATCACACCGGGCTGTTCTACACGCCGGTGTTCGTCGACGAGCACGGCGCGCGCTGCGCGATGGCGGCGTTGATCGAGGCGAGCGGCGATCGCGAGCTGGTCGCCCGCATCGCGCGCGATCACAACCTCGCGTACATCCGCGACCTCGCCGGCGATGCCGAGCTCGCGCGCTGGCTCGCGGATCACGATCTGACGCTGCTCGAGGCGGCGCGGATCCAGCCGGGCTACGACAACCGCGTCGAGCGGTCGTTCTCGCCGACCGGCAGCATCGTCGTCACCGCTGGTGCGGGCTCGGTCGACGGCGAGCCCGAGGCGATCGCGGGCATCGGGCTGCGGTTCGGCATCCGCATGCTCAGCGAGACCACCGGGGCGTGCGATCGCTGCGTCCATCGCAGCTCCGCCCTAGTCGCCGAGTACAAGCGGATCGCGGGCGACGGCGGGCTCAACCAGCTCGGCTTGCAGCTGTCGTACGAGCTCGGCAACGGCGGCGAAGATCACCAGTTCTACGTGCTCGGCGGTGGCTTGCTCGCGCTCGACGAGAACGACCGCCCGGGCTCGGGCTTCGGTGGTCAGCTCGGCATCGGCTGGAGCCTGCGCAGTCGCAAGATCCCCATCCTCGTCGAGGGCGTCGCATCGGCGCTCGATCTCGACACCGGCACATCGCTTCGCGGCAGCATCGACATCGGCGTCGTCTGGTAGCGACACCGATGTCGCGATCGTTGCCCGTTTCGGTGTGACACGCGCACGCAGCTCGTCGATTGCCCGTCGCGCGAGGTCTTGGATTTTTTTTTTGGTGTTACGTGGGCTCGTGGGCGGGCCGCTTCGCGAGATCTTTGGCTTCACGAAACAGTTCAACTCGCGCTGGGTCGGTCATCCGATCCTCAACCGCGCCGGTCTTCACGTCGCGCGCATGGTCGCGACCGACGCACTGCTCGCGCTGCGCCGCGCCGAGCTGGTGCTCGCCGGTCGTCGCGTCGGCCTCGACGACGAGCTCGCGCGCTTCCGCCGCGATGGCATCGTCGCACTGCCCGAGTTCTTGCCGGCGGGTGTATTCGAGGCGATGCGCGACGAAGCGCGTGCGCGCGTCGCCGAGCTGCCACCGCCGGTGCGGCCGATCGCGCCGCGTGGCCTCCGCGTCGAGCAACCGCACGCGCACGGCTTCGATCGGTTCGACGGCGACACCGTGAACCGCTACCTGACGATCGATCGCGCACGGATGCCGCACACCACCGACGCGCTCCACGACCACCGGTTCGCGGCGCTGTGCAGCCTGGCGACCGGGTTTCGCCACCGCATCGATCGGTTCCGGATCTACCAGACCATCCACGGCGACGATCGCGTCAACCCCGACTACCAGCGCCGGCCGCATCGCGACACGTTTCACTCGACGATCAAGCTGTGGCTGTTCCTCGACGACGTGCCGGCGAGCGCCGGTCCATTCATGTACTCGCCGGGGAGTCACCGGATGACGCCGCAGCGTGCACGCTGGGAGCACGCCAGGGCGATCGCCGCATCTTCGCCCGAGGCGCGCGACCGCGGCGGCGCGTTTCGTGTCGACGCCGACGGGCTCGCCGCGATGATGGTGCCGGTCCCGCGGCCGTATCCGGTCGCCGCCAACACGCTGGTGCTGGCCGACGTGCGCGGCTTTCACGCTCGCGGTCATGCCGCCGCCGGCGCCGAGCGGCTCGCGCTGTACGGCAACCTGCGGTTCTGGCCGTTCTCGCCGATCGCGTACTGAGTCCGCGCTAGCATCGAGGCATGCGGCTCGCCGTGATCCTCGTGATCGTCATCGCATCGCGCACGGCCGCGGCGACGCCGTGGGGCGAGCGCTGCAAGGCGCGGCTCGCGAAGGCCGCGCCGGCGCTGCGTTCGATCGGGACGCCGGCGATCGCGATCGCGCCACCACCCACACCCAGGACCGGCCCGTACGACTTCAAGGATCTCGACGCGCTCGGCGAGGTCTCGCTCGTCATCAAGGTGGGCGAGCGCACGTACACCGCGACGGTGGGATCCGATCGGTCCAGACATCGCCATCGCCGCGTGCGCGGGCTCGAGTCCAGGCGCTACGAGGAGTGGCACTCGCCGTACGTCGACTCGCTCGACGGCGATCCGCCCGCGCTCGACCAGCAGCCGATGCTCGAGGAGTTTCATCACCGGCTGGCCGGCGCGATCGCGCGCGGCGAGCTGCGCATCGATGTTGTCGTGCCGCCGGAGAAGCGCCGGCCGGGCAGAGGGTCGCCTGGACCTGCCGCCTACACCGGCAAGGACAAGCTGTTCGCCGACACGCTGCGACCGGTGCTCGAGGCGTGCTGGAACGACGTGCTGCCCGACGAGGCCGACACGTCGCTGGCATGGACCACGAAGTGCCTCGGCGAGCTGGCGGCCGCGCACGCCGCGCTGATCAAGACCGCTCCGATCTTCAAGAACGGCAGCTGCGCGCGCGAACAGTTCGGGGCGAGCTGCGGCAACGTCAAGGGAGCCGAGCCGACCTGGAACGCGCTGACGTCGCTTGCCGGCGGCGGCAAGCCGAAGCTGGTGTGGCGGCGCGAAGGCGATCGCCGCAGGAGCTACGCCGATGGCGGCGCGCTGATCTGGGCGAGCGACAAGCTGTCGGTCGCGGACTACGCCGCACTCGCCGCCGCGTTCGAGAAGCCGCTCGAGCGCTGCTCGCGATTGCTGCGCGACAACCTCTATCCCCCGTAGCGACGTAGACTGGGCCAATGGCCGACGCACTCGCGACCGCCGAGGGCGCCGCCCTCGCAGCCGAGATCGTCGACATGCTGGAGTCCGAGCTGGTCCGGTTCCAGCACCGGGTGGCGCACGATCACGGCATCGAGCTCGATCGCGCGCGTGCCGCGATGGTGTTGCTCGGCTCGTTGCTCGGTGCCGGGGCGACGTGGACGGCCAAGCCGGACTGCGATCCGATCAAGATCTACAAGGTGTTCGAGTCGCTGCTGCCGAAGGAGCCGGCGATCGCGCCGACCCTCAAGAAGGAGCTCGCCGCGTTCTTCATCGCGACGTCGGGCGTCAAGGTCGTCGAGACCACCAGCGAGACGCCGGCCGCGGCGCTGCGCGCGGCGGGAGCCACGCCATCGCTATGGTGGTGGGCCGCCGACTTCTCGACCCGCCGCCAGTGCTGGGCCGCGTGCGCCGACGACATCGACCAGTCGATCCAGGTCGCGCTCGCGTTCGGTGTGCCGGTGGAGCCGGTCGCCGCCGCCCTGGCGCAAGCGCTCGCGTCGCTGGCGTCGCGGGTCAAGACCCGGCACTCCGCGCAGCGCCCCACGCTGCTCGCCGCACTCGAGCACCTCGACGATCACACCGCGATCACCAGGCTCGCGTTCGAGATGCGCTTCAAGGATCCCAAGGGCACGGATCCGCTGGCAGAGCTGTCGATCCACGCGTTCCAGCTCGCGGAGGCGCTGCAGGCGACCACGGACACGCCCGATGTCGAGCGGTTCGGGGCGATCGCTCGTCGCGCCGAGAAGATGTTCACCTCGCGCGGCTTGCAGTTCGTCGCGATGGTGCGCGCCGAGATCGAGGACGCGGTGAGCGCGGTGCTGTGAAGCCTACGGTACGGCCACCGGCACGACGCAGGTGCCGACGTCGTCCTGGCAGCTGCCGTTGACGCAGAACCGCTCGCCGCACTCGTCGTCGGTGGTGCACGCGACGGCGAAGCAGCCGTGGTGGCGATCGAACACCGGCGCGGTGCCCGCGATCCGGCCCGGGTCGCACTCCTCGCGGCCAGCGCACGCGAAGCCGGCATCGCAGGGCTGCGCGATGCAGTGGCCCTGATCGCAGAGGAAGCCTTCATCGCAGCTCATGCCATCGATGCACGGCTCGCCGCACTCCGAGCCGACATGATCGAAGCTGCACGGATCGAACACCGCGTGGCAGTTCCCGGGGCCGCAGTCGGCGTCGCTGCTGCACTGCTCGAGCGGCGCGATGCCGCACACCGGGCCGTCGTTGACGCCGGAGCACTCCAGCTCGCCAGTGCAATCTGCCGTCGAGCGGCACTCGTCGTCACCGCTCCCCGAGCCACCGCACGCCGCGAAGACGATCCCGATCGCCGCCAGATGTTTCAAGCAGGTGACGTCGAACATGATCGCAGGACCGAGCATGGACCGCGCCAACCGCACGGCGTGAGATTTCTCGTGATTGACCGACGGTCCATCAGACATCCATCGCACGTGTGACATGCGCATCGCGTTGTCCGTCACCCCGCCACGACGACCACCAGGAGCGGTACGAACGCGACCACGACACACAGCACGCACGCCGCATAGACCCGCGCCCCCTCGGGGCTGACGACAGCTCCCCACGCAAGCCCGGCCGGCGGTGCTCCGGAGCGCCAGCGGCGGATGCTGGCCGCGGCGATCACCGGTGCCCCGACGATGCTGATCGCGATCGTCGCGAGCCCGACGACCGGAAACGCGACGGCGAGAAAGCTGGCGTATGCGACCACGACCAAGAGTTGCAGGACCATGACGATCGGGATCGAGAGCAGGATCAACGGCCACCGCAGGAGATCGAGGAGAAGGACGTCCGACCGGGTCGTCCACCAGCCAGGCGTCTCGATCCCCAGATGGTCACGCAGCGACGAGCACGCGGCTCGTGCCCACACCGCGAACGCCGCGAAGGCGGGGAAGTAGCGAGCCGGCCGCACGTAGCCCACCCGCGCACCGTCGTTGCACGGTGGACGCGCCGGTTCGCGGCGCGGTGGCGGAGGCACGGGAATGGTTCGAAATGGCGGTGGCGGAGCGACCGCCTGCCGGAGCTCGCGAAGCTCGCGCTCGAGGACGGAGTTCCGGGCCAGGGCTGCTTCGAGATCGTCGCGGTACATCGCCCACAAGGTAGGAACCACGATCGACTTGGCCAGGGGGCGGCGAGGGAATGATCGTGCGACCAACAGCGTTCGGGGCTACCCCTTCGCGAACTTCTCGAGCTTGGTCAGCGCGGCCTGGAGATCCGGGCGATCGGTGAGCACGGCGGCGCAGGGATCGCCGGGCCAGCTCGCGATCCGATCGAGCGCGTTCCTCATCGTGAATGCGCGCGCATCGAGATCGGGCGTCACCTCGTCCCAGGTCACGGGCATCGACACCGGCGCGGTCGCGATCGGCCGCACGCTGTACGGCGCGACCAGCAGCTGGCCATGCGCGTTCTGTCCCCAGTCGAGGTAGACGCGACCGCCGCGCGCGTTGGGGTTTCTGTTCGTCGTCGCCTTGTCGGGGTGCTGCTTCTCGACCAGCAGGCCGATCAGATAGGCGAGGGTGCGCGCCTGATCGAACGTGCACTGACCGCCGAGCGGGATCAGGACGTGGAGGCCCGACTGCCCGGACGTCTTGACGTAGTTCGGCAGGTTCGCCGACTCGCAGAGCTCGTGGATCGCGAGCGCGAGCGGCACCACCCACTCCTTGGGTGCGTTCTTCGGATCGAGATCGACGATCGTCCAGTCGGGCTTCTCGAGGTTGACCGAGCGCGACGCCCACGCGTGGATCGGGATCGAGCCGAGGTTGGCGATGAAGGCGAGGCCATCGGCGTCATCGATCATCACGTAGTGGATCTCGCGCTGGCTGTGCTCGGACCACAGCGTGGTGGTGCGCAGCCACGGCGGGCCCCAGTGCGGCATGTCCTTCTGATAGAACATCTCGCCGTCGATGCCGTCGGGGTAGCGCGTCAGCACCGTCGGCCGATCCTTGAGGTACGGCAACAGCACCCCACTCACCGCGCGGTAGTAGTCGATGAGGTCGCCCTTGGTGATGTTCTCGTCCTTCCAGAACACTTTATGGAGGCGTGTCAGACGGAGCTCGCGGATCGGCGCGTCGATCTCGAGCGGCTGATCGATCGTCTCCTTCGGTAGCGGCCCGGTGTCTTCTGGATCGTGTGGGCGCTGCGGTGCCGCCAGCGAATCCGCGTCCTGGACGACGTCCTGATCGGTCTCGGCGGCCTCGTCGCTCTCGCCATCGCCCTTGTTCTCGGCGGTGGTGCGCACCGGCATCCCGCAGTCGTGCGGGCGCTTGTCCGGGCGGAACCGCTCGAACACCGGGAACCGCAGCGACGAATCGACCGGCCACTCGCGATAGCGCACCTGGACGACGACCTGATCCGCCGGATCGAGCCAGCGCGCGTCGCTCGACGCCTCGGGACGCGGAAACGTCGGTCGCCACGTCGGCATCGCGTCGAGCCGCTTCTTGAGCTCCATCAGCTGCTTGTCATCGAAGCCGGAGCCGACCTTGCCCGCCCACACCCAGCGCTCGTCGACCCACACGCACAGGTGCAGCGCCCCGATGCCCGCGCGCGAGCGCTTCGGCGGCGTGTAGCCACACACCGCGAAGTCGGCCTCGGGATCCGACTTCATCTTCAACCAGTCGCGCGACCGCTGGGACTTGTACGGCGAGCTCGCCTTCTTCGCGACCACGCCCTCGAGGCCGCGCGCGACGACTTGCCTGAGGAGTGCCTCGCCGAGCTCCGGCACGTGATCGCCATAGCGCAGCGGACCGACACCCGACGGCGGCAGGATCTTCTGGAGCAGCGCCTTGCGCGCGAGCAGCGGCAGGCCGCGCAGGTCGTAGCCGCCGGCCGCGAGCAGATCGAACACGATGTACGTCACCGGAGCGGACAGCGCCGCGCGCTGGATCTCCGACGTGCGATGCATCTGGCCGCGGAACGACAGCTTGTGAAAGTCCGGCTTGCCCTCGGCGTCGAGCATCACGATCTCGCCGTCGAGCACGAGGCCCGGAATCGGCAGCGCGCGCACCGCGCTGGTGATCTCGGGATAGCGCTCCGTCGGATCCTGCGCCGAGCGATAGCGCAGCGTGCAGACGCCGCCACCGCCGAACGCGACCATGCGAAAGCCGTCGTACTTGAGCTCGAACACCCAGTCCGGCGACGAGAACGGCGCATCCGCGGTGTGGCACAGCATCGGCTCGAACGAGCCCGGCTTGACCTCGCGCTTCGGCGGCGCGAGCTTGTCGAGCTCGGACAGCACGAGCTGGTGACGAGGCGCGCCGCCGGCCAGCTCGTCGATCGTCAGGCCCGACAGCACGCTGGCCTCCGACAGCTCCTGCTTCGCGGCGAGGAACTGCTCGGCCGGTTCGTCGCGCTTCTTGATCAGCAGCCAGTGATCGGAGCCGCGACCGGACTCGCGGCCGCGCTTGCCCTTGCCGGTGTGGACCAGCGTGAAGGCGCCGCGCAGCTTGTAGCCGTAGAGCTCGAACTTGATCTCGCCGTCCTGCATGCCCTGCGCGGGATCGATCAGCGGACGGAACAGGCCGCGGTCCCACGCGATCATCGGTCCGGCTCCGTAGTTGCCGGCTGGGATCACGGCCTCGAAGTTGACGTACTCGAGCGGGTGGTTCTCGACCTTGACCGCGAGCCGCTTGTCGTCCGGATCCATCGACGGTGCCTTGGGGACCGCCCACGAGCACAGGATGCCGTCGATCTCGAGGCGCAGGTCCCAGTGCATCCGGGTGGCATCGTGCTGGTGGACGACGAACACCCGCGGCCCGCCCTTGGTCGGCTGCCCGGAGGGGGTAGCCATCGGCTCGGGTGTGGCCCCGCCGGTTCGCTTGGCCCGATACGCGGCTAGAGATTCGCTCTCGCGGCCCGAGTCGGCAGATTTTGAGGGGTCGTCGCCCTGTTGCTCGCTCATCGTTGTTCTAAAGTGCGCGGATGCCTGCTCGTTCCATCGGTACTGCCACGATCTCGTTCGGCCTCGTCTCGATTCCGACGAAGCTGTACACCACGAACGAGTCTGGCAACGACATCCACTTCAACATGCTTCACGAGGCCGATGGGGCCCGGTTGAAGCAGCAGTACATCTGTACCAAGTGCAACGAGGTTGTCGACCGCGAGCACACGGTGAAGGGCTACGAACATGCCAAGGGGCAGTACGTGATCTTCTCCGCCGAGGAGCTCAAGGCGCTCGACGCGGTCGCCACCCAGACCATCGCCCTCGAGGAGTTCGTCCCGGCCGCCTCGGTCGATCCCCTGTACGTGGAGAAGAGCTACTACCTCGGTCCCGACAAGGGTGGCGAGCGCGCCTACAAGCTGATCCACGACGCGATGATCGACACCGGTCTGGTCGGCATCGCCTCGTACGCGGCGCGCGGCAAGCAGTACATCGTCTGCCTGCGCCCGTTCCACGAGGGTTTGATCATGCACCAGCTGAGGTACGCGGAAGAGGTCAAGCAGTGGACCGAGGTCCCGCTACCGGCACTGCCCGAGCTCAAGCCCGCCGAGATCGGGCTGGCGAAACAGATCATCCAGCAGATCGCGGCGGAGACCTGGCACCCCGAGAAGTACAAGGACGAGGTGCAGGCGCGGATGCTGAACTTGATCCAGCAGAAGGTCGAAGGTCAGGAGATCACGATCGCGCCCGAGGCCCCGGCCGGCAAGGTCATCGATCTGATGGAGGCCTTGAAGGCCTCGCTCGGTATGGCCGCCGGTGGTGGCGCCGCCGAGAGCAAGCCGGCGAAGGCGGAGAAGGAAGAAGCGCCGAAGAAGAAGGCCGCGTCGAAGAAGAAGTGAGTCAGTCGATGCAGAGGCCTTCGGTCGCGTTGCACACCTGACCGAGCCCGCTGCAATCGACGCACGCGACACCGCTGCGCCCGCACGCCATGTCGGTCTGCGGATCGACGCACGCACCATTCTCGTCGCAGCAGCCGGTGGGGCAGCTCGACGAGTCGCAGACCTCGTCGGCGATCTCGAGCGGGAACACGCCGAGGTCGGTGGTCTGGCCGCCGAGGACCTCGCCCTGATCGCTGGACGTGGCGACCAGGCCATCGCCCGCATCGAGTGCCTTGACGACGACCGTGTAAGCGCCGACGTCGCGCGGCCCGGTGGTGGCCGCGCCGTCGTCGCACAGAAACACCTCCGTGGTGGCAACACCGTTGTCGGTGACGACCTGGATCGTCTCGACGCCCGCCGCGGCGCAGTCGATCGTCTGGCCGTTCTCGGTCAGCTCCCAGGCGAACGAGAACCGGCCCTCGCTCGTGTTGCTGCCGTCACCGGCGCAGCCGACAAGCGCGAGGAAGAGCAGCAGCCTGGTCATCAGAAGTTGAAGATGATGAGGCCGGCGTTGGCGACCTGGTCCGCGCTCACGGTCTGCGCGTTCGACTGGGTCTGGATCGAGAGCGCGCTGCTATCGAGCAGCGAGATCAGGTTCGAGTAGGTGCCCGGTGGCAGCGGGTTCGACGTGCCGGTGCCGGTGGGTGCGCACCCGAACCTGCGGAGGAACTCTTCGTTGGTTGCCACGTTCATGCTCAGCAGCTCGACCTCGACGGCTCCGAGCTCGACGCACTCGGCGAGCGACCCGCCGATGGCGATCTGCCAGTTGAAGGAGATCAGGCCGGTGCCGTCGGGGCCCGGCCCACCGTCGGGCGGAGGGGCGTCGTCATCCCCGCCGGGAATCGACGGGCCACCACCACACGCACCGATCAGCACCAGCCACAACGCGAGTCGCATGCCGCGAGACTATGCGAACGGACGGAGTAGAGTCCACACGTGCCCGAGCTGCCGGATGTAACGGTCTATGTCGAGCGCCTCGCGGTGCTGACCAGGGACCGGCCGCTCGAGAACATCCGGATCGCGAGCGTCTTCGTGCTGCGCACGTTCTCGCCGGCGCCCAAGGACCTGTTCGGCGCGAAGGTGACCAGCGTCGAGCGGCTCGGGAAGAGAATCGTGATCGGTGTCGAGGGCGACCGCTTCATCGTCATCCACCTGATGATCGCGGGGCGGCTGCGGTGGCGAGCGAAGCGAGCTTCCGGACAGATCGAGAAGGTGCCCAACAAGGTCGGCCTCGCCGCATTCGACTTCCCGAACGGCACATTGATATTCACCGAAGCCTCGCTCAAAAAGCGCGCGTCGATCCACATCGTCGCCGGCCGCGCGGCACTCGCCGAGTTCGATCGCGGTGGGCTCGACGTGTTCACCGCGACCAGGGAGCAGTTCGCCGAGCGCGTGCGCAGCGAGCGCCACACGATCAAGCGC
>JAEYYY010000746.1 GCA_023430775.1 Pseudomonadota bacterium | reverse complement strand
AGCCCGAGCTCCGATGCGATCGCTACCCCGACCAGATCACGGCCGTACACCAGATCAGTCCGCGTTCGCCGCGCGAGCACCGTTCGCGCCACCGACGCTCCAAACAGCGTGCTCCCTCCGAATCGCCAGCGCGGACACGGGAGCTTGTCAATTGCGAATCGTGTCGAGACTCCGTAGAACGCGTGATCGTCATTCGCCGTGACATCATTGCTGCGCTTCGCGACCAGCCGCGGTGCGTGTCCGTGACGCACGATCGCCGCGCACATCCTCATCACGTGCACGCTCGAAGCGCGGCGCGAAGGAATGTATGACTGCGACAGATAGAGTATTTGCTTGGGACGCGACAGGGGTTTCTCGAGTGCGGAAGCGGTCCGTTTCGCGGCGAAGATGATCGTGAAGGTGCTCGCGTCACACAAGGTCTTGCGGCTGCGCTCTGAGACATCTGGCCGACGGTGGAATGCACTGATATGTATCGAGTTTTGCGCCTGCTAGAAATGAACGAAGTCCTTGATCCAGGCCACGAACTGTCGAGAATCGAGGGACATCGATGAGCGGACAACAGTTGGTGAGGCTTTCGTTTTTGCTCTGGGCGGCATGCCAGTCGGGCGCAAGCCCAGAGCCGGCTCCGGATGCCTCCGAGGCAGCAGTTCCCGGCGACGAACCCACGCCACTCGCAGCCGTTGGACCCGAGCGACCCGTTGGACTGCTGGCGCGCGCGCAGCTCGCGTTTCGCGCGAGCGGTGATCGCTTCGTCGGTGGCTACAACTCGCACGAGGCCATCGTCGATGATGGCGCGGTCACCTTCACGCCGGTCACGTTCGATCACGGTGCACGGATCAAGCACCCGCCCACGATTCTCGAGACCGTCGCGATCACCAGCGGCGAGATCCAGCTGATCGAGACCATGCCCGCGATGCGCGCCGACAACGGTGCCGTGATGATCGCGCGCGGCGACATCACCGAGATCGTCGCCAACCGCGAGGAAGGTATTCATCAGGAATGGCGCTTCGAGACCGCGCCGGCTGGTGGCGATCTCACGGTCGAGGTCGGCGTGGCGAATTATCGGTTCGCGAGCTCCACCGACAGCGGCCTGCACTTCCGATCAGGCGATGACAAGATCGGCTTCCGCTACAGCCACGCGATCTGGGTGAGCGCGGACGGGAACGAGTGGGCGATTCCCGCAACGTTCGAGGGAGATCGGATCCGTATGACGGTCCCCGAGACGATCGTCGAGCGGACCCGCTTCCCCGCCGTGCTCGACCCGACGGTGACTGCGGAGATCGTCGTCGACGCACCCGTGCCCGGATTCACTGGAGCCCCCGCGCAGCGCGCCGCTGCAGCGTTCGATGGCACCAACTATCTCGTCGTGTGGGAGGACAGCCGCAACAGCCAGGACTCCGACATCTGGGGCATTCGGGTCAGTGCGTCGGGAACCATTCTCGACAACACCGGTATCGAGATCCGCACCTCGCCGGGCAAGCAGCAGAACCCGGACGTCACGTTCGACGGCTCGCAGTTCGTTGTCGCATGGGAGGACTTCAAGGTCGCTGGCGGCAGTGAGGCCGATATCGGCGCGGCGACGGTGTCGAGCACGGGCGTGGTCACGCAGCTCGCCGCCGTGGCGGCGACCGGTGGCAACGAAACCACCCCGAAGCTCTCCGGTCTCGCGAATAGCACCATCCTCGTGTGGAGCTCCGGCACCGACGTGGTTGGTGCGGTGCGCACGACCGGTGGTTTCGGCGCGCCATTCACCCTCGGTCCGGCGGGCGTCGAGAAGGAAGATCCGGCAGTCGCTCGCTCGCCGAGCGGCAACCTCGTGGTGTGGTCCGAGGGCGCGACCGCGAAGAACGTCCGCGGTCAGTTCGTGTCGGCCGGTGGTGCGCCGGGCGCGCAGGTCGACATCTCTCTCGCGGCCGGTAGCCAGATCAACCCCGGCATTGCGTTCAACGGCACCGACTTCGTCGTGGTCTGGGAGAACAACAACAGCGGCGTCGACATCTTCGGCACGCGCGTCGGCACCGACGGCACTGTTCGCGACACGCGCCTCGAGGGTGCCATCACCGTCGGTGGCGTCGTCATCAGCGCTGCTGCGAGCAGCCAGCAGACCCCATCGGTGGCATGCGCTGGATCCGGCTGTCTCGTCATCTACCGGGACCGTCGCAACTTCGCGGCGACCGGCTTCGACATTCTGGCGCAGCTCGTCGACGCGAACTTCGCGCTCGTTGGCTCCGAGATCGTGCTGTCGAACGCAACACTCGATCAGAGCGCGCCGGATCTCGCAGCCGCGCCGAACGGCTACCTGACGGTGTGGGGCGATAGCGTCTCCCCGGTGACGATCTTCGGCGTCACGGTGTCGGCTACCGGCACCCTCGGCACGACGAACAATCTGGCGCGCGGCAATCACGAGGAATCATCGCCGCACCTTGGTTCGGCGGGGTCGGCGGTCGCGCTGTTCTGGAGCGACACCCGAACGTTCCCGAATGCGATCCGCTACGAACGCTTCTCGACCACGGGCACCCGGATCGACACCGTCGCACGGATCGCGACCGATGCAGCGGTCGGTACGACTACCCCCGCTGCTTCTGCAGCGCTCGGGGCGAACACGCTGCTCGTGTGGGCCGATCACCGCAACGGCACGTCGGACATTTTCGCCACCACCGTCGACCTCTCGACCGGGACGTCGACCACGCCGGCCGGTGTTTCGCTGGCGACGGCGGTGCGTGATCAAGTCGCGCCCGATGTCGCGTCCAGCGGCTCCGTCGCGCTCGCGGTCTGGCAGGACCGCCGCAATAGCTCGTTCGACATCTTCGGTGCACTCGTCGACAGCGCTGGTAACGTCATCGCGTCCGACATCGTGATCTCGGATGCTGCGACCGATCAGACTCGTCCGGCCGTCACCTTCGACACGGCGTCGGGGCAGTTCATCGTCGTGTGGTCGGACGGCCGCACGGGTAGCCCGCAGATCTTTGGCGCGCGCGTGTCGACCACGGGACAGGTGCTCGATCCGGCAGGCGTTGCCGTGTCGGTTGCGGCCAACAGCCGGTTCGCACCGGCGATCACGAGCTCGACGGCGGGCTCGTTCGCCGTCTGGGAAGATCGCCGCAGCGGTCGCCACATCTTCGGTTCGCGGCTCACCGGTGGCGCCTCGCTGACGGTGCTCGATCCGAACGGGATCCCGATCACCCTCGCGGCAGGTACGCAGACCGCACCGCAGATTGCACCGTTCGGCGCCACGTACGTCGTCATCTGGGTCGATTCCCGCAACGTCCAGACTGACATCTTCGGCCAGCAACTGACCCTGGCGGGTGCGCTGCTGGGTGCGGAGTTCGCAGTCTCGAACAGCCCCGCGAGCGAGCTACAGCCCACGATCCGGGCGGCTGGAGGCAAGACGCGCGTCGCCTATCTGCGTGCCGAGCTCAACACTCAGCGCGTCTACACGCGAATGATCAACGCGGTTGGCTCGAATGGCGAGACCTGCTCGGGGTCGAGTCAGTGCGACAGCGGATTCTGTGTCGATGGTGTCTGCTGCGAGTCGGCCTGCGGTGGTAACCATGTTCCGGCTCCTGGAAACCCACCGGCGGCCGGTGATTGCCACGGTTGTCGCGCCACGCTGACGGGGCAGCCGAACGGTGTCTGCGCACCGGTATCGGCCGGCACGGTGTGCCGTCGCTATGCGAGCACGTTCTGCGATATCGAGGAGAAGTGCGACGGTATCTCGCTGGCGTGTGGTGACGACATCGGTCGCCGGCAGGGACAGGCGTGCAACCTCAACACGAACAAGCCGGCCGGTGTCGGCACGGGCGTCTGTCCGTCGAACGCCGCTCCAGGTCCGCACTTCTGTCAGTAGAAAGTGCGGGCCTGCCTAGCAGGTCATGAAGAAGATCTTCCAGCGGGTCTGGGATTTTAGCCCGCATGCGGCGGAGCTCCTCCTGGAGCTCATGCGGTCGAACCGCAAGTACGTCGTCGTCTCGTTCGGTGCCGCGTTCCTCTCGGCACTCCTCGAGGGAACGACACTCGCGCTTCTGACGCTCGCGATCGATGCGCTCGGTAGCGGAGAGTTGTCCGCGGCGGGGCAGGTCGCGGCCGGCATCGCCAGCTCCCTGGGCTTCGAGCGTGAAGAGCTGTTCATCGCGCTCGTGCTCGCCGCGGTGATCTCGCAGGTGCTCCACTCAGGCCTGGCGTTCATCTCCGACGTCGCGAACGCGATGCTACAGGCGAAAGTCGAGCAGGTCGTCCGCATCCGGATCTTCGACCGTTTCATGGATTTCGAGTTCGGCGAGGCCCGTCGGCACGGTGTCGGCGAGCTGTCGAGTCACCTCGATCAGGTGAGCTTGCTCGGCATGACCATCAACCGGATGCACGAGACCGTGACGCAGGTCCTGCTCGTGATGGTCTACATGGTGTTGCTGTTCTGGTTGTCGTGGCAGGCGACGCTGATCTCCGTCGCGGCGATGCTCGTGCTGAGCCTGCTGATGCGAGGGCTCGTCCGTAAGGTTCGCTCGGCGGCTCAGGCCTACAAGACATCGGTGGTCTCGGTGACGCGTCAGGCGGTCGAGTACCTGAACGGTCTCCGCGTCATCAAGACGTTCGGGCGCGAGGACCACGCGCGGGAACAGATGCGCGTCTTCATCGACGACAGTTCGCAGGCGCGGCGGCGAGGGTTCATCTGGCAGGCGACGATCTCGCCGCTGATCCAGGCGGTGTCGGTGTGCGTCGTCGGAACGATTCTCGCGGTCGGATATGCACGGTATGGCCAGAGCGATCGCGCGAAGCTCGGCGAGCTGACTGCGTTTCTCGTTGTCGTGTTCCGCTCCGCGCCGAGGATCTCGGCGCTCAACAAGATGCGTGGCCTGCTAGCGCAGTACACGCCGTTCTTCGAGCGGATCAGCGAGCTGTTGCGCAAGCCGCCGTCCACACGTCACCGCGGAAGCCGCACGTTCAAACGACTCGAACGAGAGATAGAGTTCTCCAATGTTTCGTTCCAGTATCCGAACACCGACGGGAACGCGGTCCAGGACCTGAACTTCTCGTTGCGCCGCGGGACGATGACGGCACTCGTTGGTGAGTCGGGCGCCGGCAAGACGACGATCGCGGATCTGCTGCTGCACCTCTATGACGTCTCCTCTGGCGAGATCCTCGTCGATGGGGTCGCGCTGCGCCAGCTCGACTGGAATGACTGGCGCGACAACCTCGGCGTGGTCAGCCAGGAGACGTTCCTGCTCAGCGGTTCGATTCGCTCGAACCTCGCGTACGGCAAGCTCGACGCGACCGACGCCGAGATCGAAGCCGCCGCGCGTGCCGCCGGTGCACACGACTTCATCATGCAACTCGACGCCGGGTACGACACCCTGCTCGGCGAGCAAGGGTTCCGCCTGTCAGGCGGTCAACGCCAGCGGCTGTCGATCGCGCGCGCTTTCCTTCGTGATCCACAAGTGCTGATCCTCGACGAGGCGACCAGCGATCTCGACTCCGAATCGGAGGCATTGATCCAGGAGTCGATCGGTCGCTTGCGGGCGAATCGGACGGTGCTCGTGATCGCGCATCGCCTGTCGACGATCGCCTCTGCCGACGAGATCCTCGTCATGCGAAATGGCCAGATCGCCGAGCGCGGTGCGCATCAAGCGCTGCTCGCGCACAACGGTACGTACGCGCGCTACGTCACCCTGCAGAATACGCGCGAAGCCTGAGCTCACTCTTAATGGGGGGTGTCGCGTCAGAGCTCAGTTGACGTCGAGAGAACCCTCGGTTCGAAACTTGATTGTCAGGTTGCTTCCAGGCGTGGCCCGGTGAAATGGAGTCGGCGGCGTTCCCGAGGTGACCTGCAAGTCGGTGTAGCCGAGCGCGACTCCATCGAGGGTTGGCTTGAACCGGTAGCAGTTCCCTTCGACGAGCCCCGACCCGATGCCCGACGTGTTCTTGGCCATTTGATACTTGAGGTTCGGGGCGGTGCCGACGATCACCACCTTCAGGTTGGCGACGAGCGTACCCTCGGTCGGACCCGTGACATCGCAATCGATGTCGACGGCGTCGACGCTCACGCGCGTCGTGCCGAAATCGAAGAACGTTCCGGGGAACATGCTCATATCGCTGGAGGTGCCGTGCGGGGCGAAGATGTTGAAGCCGGCGGTGCCCTCGGTGGTGGCATCGTCATATCCAACTTACGGCTTGGGAGTCGTGTCCATCGGGGTGTCGAGT
>JAEYYY010000650.1 GCA_023430775.1 Pseudomonadota bacterium | reverse complement strand
CTCCGGGGCGCTGCCGGTCGCGACGCTGGTGCTGCTCCCCGATGACGGCGGCTTGGTGTAGTCGACGCGCGTGGTCTGCGGCGTCGCCGGCTTCAGCGAGCAGCGATCGTCGACACACACCGGGCCGCACGACACGGACAGCGCCAGCGCCGAGGCGCCGATCGTGACGAGCGCAGCGACGAGGCGAGAGGCCCTCACCCGCGATCGACCTCGAGGTTGTACTTCTTGACCAGCCGGTGGATGTAGTTGCGATCGATGCCGGCCTCGGCGGCGGCACGCGAGATGTTGCCGCGGTGACGCGCGAGCAGCGCGGTCAGATAATCGCGCTCGAAGCTCTCGACCAGCGCGGCCTTGGCTTCCTTGAACGGCAGGTCGAGCATCGGCAGCGGCGTCGACGGCCGCCCCATCGACTCCAGATCGGCATCGCTGACCGCGGGGCGCGAGCCGCTCTCGGTCAGCTCGGCGAGCACGTTGCCGCCGGAGTGGCCGAGCGACAGCGCGCGCTCGACGACGTTGCGCAGCTCGCGCACGTTGCCGGGCCAGTCGTGCTTCTCGAGCTGCTCGAGCAGGGTGGGCGAGTGAGCCCAGCCACCGCGGCCCATCTTGTCGGCGAACCAGGCGGCGAGCGCCGGGATGTCTTGCTTGCGCTCGCGCAGCGGCGGCACCGACGTGGCGACGACCGCGAGCCGGTAATACAGATCCTCGCGGAACTGACCGGCGCGCACCATCGCGCGGAGGTCGCGGTGGGTCGCCGCGATGACGCGGATGTCGACGTCGACCGCGTGGGTCTCGCCGACGCGGCGAACCTGCCGGCGATCGAGCACGCGCAGCAGCTGTGGCTGGAGATCGAGCGCGAGCTCGCCGATCTCGTCGAGGAACAGCGTGCCCTGGTTGGCCGCCTCGATCAGGCCCTGCTTGTCGCCCGACGCGCCGGTGAACGAGCCGCGCGCGTGACCGAACAGCTCGGACGCGATCAGCTCGTGCGGGATCGAGCCGCAATCGACGACGACGAACGGCCCCTTCGAGCGCTTGCTCGCGTGGTGCACGGCCTCGGCGATCGCCTCCTTGCCGGTGCCGGTCTCGCCCTGCAGCAGCACGGTGGCCTCGGTGGGTGCGGCCTTCGCGAGCAGGCTGAACAGCCGTTTCATCGGCGGCGTCGTGCCGATGACGTCGCCGAAGCGATCGCCCTTCCACGTTTCGAGATCGACGTTGGTGTCGATCGGCTCGACATCCATCTCGGTGTGCTTGCCGAGGCGCAGCCGCGCCGGACCGGTCAACACCACCTGACCGACGCGCGCGCCGCCGTGCTTGGTGCCGTTGGTGGTGTCGAGATCGCGGACCTCGATGCCATCGCGGCGGACGCGGATCTCGAGGTGGTAGCGCGACACCGTGGCATCGGTGAGCACGAGGTCGTTATCGGCGTGCGTGCCGACCATCGTGGTGCCCTCGTCGAGCACGTGTTCCTTGCCCTGATCGGGGCCCGAGACCACGCGGAGCCGGAACGTGCGTTCGACGAGCGCCCCGCTGGCGTCGTCGGTAAGAAGCTGCGTGTGGACGGACGTCACCTGGACGCAGTTGTACCGCGACGGCGCAGCGCCATAAAGGCCACCAGCCACACGAGGATCGTCCCCTCGGAAGGAGTCGTGCCAGCCGCGCAACAGCCCCGGGGAGGGTCGGGTTCGCCGATTCCGGCATCTCCACCGCCACCATCGCCGGGAACGCCGGAATCTCCAGTGGCCGTCGGACCATCGGGCACGCCGGCGTCGGACGGAGGTGGGTCTTCGCCTTCCTCGAGCGCCACCGAGTTGTAGGTCTGGATCCCGCTCTCGACGGCCTGGCACTGGGTCTTGGTCTTGTAGCCGGTCTTCTTGACCGTCACGCAGGCGAGCCGCGGCGTCACCGCGGTGAAGTTGTAGAACGCGTCGCTGCCGACCGTGCGCACGCGGCCATCGTCGAGCGTGACCTCGGCACCGGGAAGCCGGAGCGAGTCGTCCTCGGCGCACGCGAAGATGTCGCTCTTGCAGATGATGCCGACCATCTGCCCCGCGGGCAGCGCGCCGAACTTGAGGGCGAGGTGATTGGCGACCGTGCGCTGCACGCCGTCGGAGGGGGAGTTCGCGAGCGCTCCGTCGAGCACGAGCGTCGCCGAGCTGCCGCCGTCGAACGCGACCGCGCTGTGGGCACCGCGGGCGCGGAGAAACGAGGCGAGCTCTGCCGCGGTCATGCCGGCCGAGCCGCTCTGCCAGCCATCGACGACGGCGAGCAGCAGCGTGTTGCCATCGGCCGTGAGCGCGGCGGCGGATCGCGGCGCGCGCGTGCACGCGACGGTGATCGGATCGTTGCAATCGAACTGGGTCTCGACGGCGCCGGCGCGCACCAGCAGCGGCCGCCCGGAGATCGCGCCCTGCGTGCCCTCGGGCAGCTGCTCGGGACCGACCACCTGCTCGGGCGGCGAGATGGCGGCGACCGTGCGCTCGCCGACGCGGCGAAGATGGAACACGGCGCTGGTGACGTCGTCGGCGGTGTTCGTCCACGCGGCCGAGTCACCGATCGCGAGCCCGCGCGGCCGATAGCCAGCGGCTGCGAAGCTGTCGCCGTTGATCACGACCTGGGCATCGAGCTGGAGCGCGAACTGACCCGCGGTGGTGCCGCGATCGGATTCCTTGGTGGCGTACAGCGCGATCTCGGCGCTCGTCAGATCGACGCGCACCAGGTGGATGCGCGCCGGGATGGCGGTGTCGTTCCAGGTCTCGTGGTCGATGCCCGGGTGCGTCTCGACCGCGCTCGTCATCACCGGTGCGCCGGAGGCGACCGACGACACGGTCAGGACGAGGAGGGCGAGCGAGCGGCGCATCGAGCGGGCGCACTCTATCCCGGGAGGGTCGAATCTCGATGCAGATCTTGAGGTAGCGTCGATCCATGGCGACCCGCACCCACTTCGTTCGCGGGTTCGACCAGTTGGCGCACCGGCTGTCGCGCCCGGCGACCAGGACCCTGGTGCTGACCTCGCCACGGCGACGGTTCGTCGCCGAGCTGACCCAGAAGCTCGCCGCCCCGGAGGTCCGGGTGTTCGACCGCGCGCAGGTCCACGTCCCGATCGAGGTCCTCGAGGCGGCCGATCGCGAGCTCGGCGATGCCGATACGCTGGTGGCGCTCGGCGGTGGTGCCGCGATCGGTCTCGGCAAGGCGCTCCGCGTGCGCCACCCGCATCTGCACTTCATCGCCGTGCCGACCACGTACTCGGGCTCGGAGATGACGTCGATGTACGGCGTCACCTCCGGCACCACGAAGGAGACCGGCAGGAGCGATGCCGCGCGACCCGACGACGTGTTCTACGACGCCGAGCTGACGCGCGATCTGCCGCTGGCGCTGACGATCCAGAGCTTGACCAACGGCATCGCGCACGTCGCGAGCGTCCTGTCGTCGCGCCCACTCGATGCGGCGGCGCGCGCCGATGCCGAAGCGGCGGCGATCGTGGTGCGCGCGATCGAGCAGCTGATCGCCGACCCGGCATCACTGGCGGCGCGCGAGCTCGCCCTCCGCGGTGCATCGGCGTGCGGCGCGGTGTTCGAGCGCGGTAAGCCCGGTGCGCAGCACGGCCTCGCGCATCTGCTCGGCGGTGCGCTACGGGTCGAGCACGCGGCGCTGCACTCGATGCTGCTGCCGCACTTCATCGCGCACCTGCGGGAGACCCAACCGCCGCTGGTCAGCGCGCTCGAGAGCGTGCTCGAGATCTCGATCCGCGACATCTACACCGGCGAGCGCCGACCGGAGCGCGAGCTCGATTGCTACCTCCACGACATCCTGACGCGCGCCGGCGCTCCGGTCGCCCTGACCGCGCTCGGTGGCCAGGTCACGCGCGAAGCCGTCGAGGCGGCGCTGGCGACCCGGCCCGAGTTGCCGGCGCAGATCGCGCTCGATGCGCTCCACGGTCTACGACCGCCGGGCGCGCTCGGTCGGAGCTATCTCGGCAGCGAACCGGACGCGCTCGTCGTCGGCTGCGCACCGCGCAACGCTCGCGTGATCGTCCTCGCGCTGCACGGCCGCGGCGCCGAGGCGGGCACGATCGCGCGCCGCTATCGCGACATCGCCGACGATCCGGAGGTCTCGATCCTGGCGCTGCGCGCCGAGCACGGGGCTTCGCGCTGGTACGAGATCCGCTACGGCGAACCAAAGGCCAGCTCGGATCCCGAGGCGAAGCTCGCGATCGAACGGGTCGAGATCGCGCTCCTGCACCTCCGGCGCTACCAGGTGCCACTGGTGCTCGCCGGGTTCTCGCAAGGCGCCTGTCTCGCGCTCGAGGTCGCCGCGCGGTCGTCGGGTCTCGCCGGCGTGCTCGCGCCGTGTGGTGCCCGGCTCGGACGCCCCGAGGAGTGGGCGCGGCGCGACGCACGGTCAGCGTTCCGCGGGATGCCCGTCGTCGCGGGTGCGGCTCTCGAGGACAGGTGGATCGCACAGCCGGATCTCGATGCCACGATCGCGTGGTTCCGCGCTGCCGGCGCCGAGGTCGACGACCTGCGCGCCCCCGGCGACAAGCACGAGATCACGGCCGCGCAGCGTGAGCGGATCCGCGCGCTGCTGCGTCGCGCATGACCGCGAACGCATCGGCGATCGGCTCGGTCTCGCGTGGTCTGACGAGCCTCGCTACCTCGCGGCCTGCCCGCAGGAACACGAACGTCGGCCACAGCTTGATGCCGAACGAGCGCCCGAGCTTGCGGCCCGAGCCGTCCTCGATCCGGACGTGGCGAACGTCGCCGTGCTTCGCGAGCTCGTCCTCGAACCAGGGTGCCGAGGCATTGCAGTAGCCGCACCAGCCGGTGCCGAATTCGAGGACGACCATGCCGGGCATCGCCTCGACATCTTCACGGGTCGGTCCTGGGTTCGCGTAGTACCGCATGTTCGTCGTTTAGCACTCCGCCGCGCGGCCGCCTCGGTGCGACAGAAGATCTCGCGCACGCGGTCGCAGCGTTGCGTTCGGCGGAGCGGTCTTCGACGATGCCGGCATGTGGAAGCTGGTCTGTGCGTTGACGCTCGCTGCCTGCTCGTCATCCGCGACGACGTGTCCGCCACCCGCAGCGCCCAGGCACGCGATCGCCGCCGACGACGTGCCGCCGCCGGACGACCAGCTTCGCAAGTGGCAGGCGATCCACGCCGACAAGGATCAGCTGCCCGCCGGAACCACCACCGAACAGCTGGTGCCCGAGCTCGTCGCGTATCTCGGGTCGGTCGATCCGGTGCGTCGCGACGGCATCGCGTTCGAGGTGTTCGTCGGCTGGATCCTGAAGGAGCCCAAGCTCGACGGTGCGGAGCTGCGCGCGTTGACGAAGACGCTGGCGCGCAACCTCGCCGGCTCGACGGAGCCCGGGGATGGCGTGTACCTGCGCTCGTTCTCGGCGCTGGTGCTGTCGCAGATCGCGAAGCGCGATCTGGACACGCCGCTGTTCGACGATGCCGGGCGCCGGCAGCTGCTCGATGTTGCCGTGTCCTACGCCGGCCGCGAGCGCGACCTGCGCGGTCACACCGGCAAGCGCGGCTGGGCGCACGCCGCGGCGCACACGTCGGATCTGCTGAAGTTCCTCGCCCGGCAGCCGGGGCTCACCGACGACGATCGGGCGCGCGTGTTCGACGCGGTCAGCGCGCTGACGGTGCGGCGCCACGGCGCGATCCTTCATCACGGCGAAGACGGCCGGCTCGCGATCCCGGTGATCGAGGTCCTGCGGCGCGGCGTGCCCGACGACAAGATCACCGCGTTCGTGGCCGCGCTCGCCGAGCCGCTCCAGCAGCCAGAGCCGGCGCAGTTCGATGCTCCGCTCTACGCGGCGCAGCGCAACGCGCGAAACCTGCTGTTCACGCTGTTCGTGCAGCTATCGGTCGATCAGAAGCCGAGCGACGACATGCAGCGCGCGCTCGCCGCGATCAAGACGTTGATCGCGAGCTAGCTTCGAGCGGCAGATCGAACCGGAACGTCGTGCCCTGACCGACGACGCTCTCGGCGAGCACCTTGCCGCTGTAACCCTCGACGAGGTCGCGGACGATCGCCAGGCCGAGCCCGGTGCCGCGGTCGCCCTTGGTGGTGAAGTACGGATCGAAGATGCGGGCGAGCGTGTCGGCGGCGATGCCGGTGCCGGTATCGGAGACCGCGATCTCGAGCCGGTCGTTCGGCTGGCGAGCGAACCGGATGGTGATCGCGCCGGGCGGCGTGATCGCCTCGGCGGCGTTCAGGATCAGATTGACCAGGATCTGCTCGACCCGCGCGCGGCTCGCGAGGATCCGGACGTCTCCATCGGGCTCGACGAGCTCGACCGGGATGCCGCGCAGCCTGCCGGCGCGCTGCAGCAGCTTCGTCACGTCCTGCACGATGGTGCCCGGTGCCAGGCTCTCGACCACTTCCTGCTTGGGCTTCGCGAGGTGCATCAGCTGCTTCGCGTGCACGATCAGGTGATCGCTGACGCGCTCGAGATCGTGCAGGATCGACCCGACCGGCTCCGCGAGTGGACCGCGGGTCGCGATCGCGTGCTGGAGGGCATCGATCGAGTCGACCTGGACCTGGGCGATGTTTCGCAGCTCGTGACCGACCCCGCCGGCGAGCGTGCCGAGCGTCGCCCGCTGCTCCGACAGCACGAGCTGTTGCCGCATCTGCTCGACCTTGGCCTCGACGGTGGCGAGTGCGTGGCGGAGCTGGTCCTCGGCCTCCCGCCGGCGCTCGAGCTCGGCATCGCGCTCGGCGAGCAGGCGCCGGGTCTCGCGAGCGTCGCGGGCGACCAGCACGATCTCGCTCGGCGCTTCGCCGGGTGCGGCGATCGGCGACGCCATGATCGAGACCGGGATGCGCTCGCCCGTCCTGGTGACCAGCCACGCCTCCTCGCGGCGCAGCGGATCGCCGCCGGCGATCTTGTGTCGCACGCGCGTCCTCACCCCCGATCCCTGGTCGTCGAACAGCTGCCCGACGCTCAGTCCGAGCATCTCGGAGCCGGGGTAGCCGCTGAGCTGTAGCGCGGCGCTGTTCGTGAGGATGATCTTTCCTCCGAGGTCGATGACGACGACCGCGTCGATCATGGCCTCGATCAGGTCCTTCCCGAGCACCTCGGGGGACAGTACCACGCTCCGTGGACACGGTCTGGTGAGTCCACCCTCCGTGGGCACACGCAAGGACGCGGCGGTCGACTCAATCCAGCGGTGACCTCCAACGAGCTGCTTGCGGTTGTCGGGCGCGCGATCCGGGCTGCCCGCGAGGCAGCGGGCATGACTCAGGCCAAGCTGGGGTCGCGGTCGGGTATCGAGGGCAAGTACGTCTCGGAGATCGAGCGCGGCACGCGCAACCTGCCGCTGGCGACGCTGCACGCGATCGTCAAGAAGGGGCTCGGCCAGCAGCTGATCATCCAGCTCGAGGCCGATCCGGCGCGGCCCGGGCCGCCGCCGCTGCCGAGCGCGGTCGAGGCGATGGCGCGCGCGATCACGGCGCTGCCGGCGCGCCAGCAGAAGGCCGTGCTCGCGGTGATCGAGCTCGTGCTCGCGATCGCGAAGCGCTAGGAGCCGGTAGCCGCCAGATGCTTCAGCACGTTTGCGTGTAGCTACAACGAGGAGCCATTCGCAGCGCACCTTCGGCCCTCGCAGCGAAAACGACTAAGATCGACGCGTTTGGATTTGGCCGATCCCGTTCCACCGTCGCTTTCCGACGAGCGTAGCGAGCTCGTCGGAGCTCGGTGGAGATGTCGGCCAGATAGAGCACGTAGCATGCGAGGTGATCCTCTGGAGCACGAGCACGAGCACGAGCACGTGCACGTGCACGTGCACGAGCACATCAAACGAGGCTCTATGCCCTACAAGCTCCTAGATCTCGGCCAGCAGTCGATCGATCTCGGCCACCGCGGTCGCCTGGCGATCGCCATCGAGTGGGTGGGCATCGAGGAGCTGTCTGGCACGGGTCAACCGATCGCGGGCGAGCTCCGGCTTGTCGACGGCGGCGTAGACCTTGCCGAGCAAGGTCAGCGAGCCGAGCGCGAGCACGTGCTGCCCGCTGCGCTCGGCCTCGCCGGCGATGATCTCGAGGTCGCGCACGCCGTCGGGATTGCCGGCCTGGATCGCCTCCATCGCGGCGCGCGCGCGCGCGGTCAGCTCGGGCGCCGCGATCTGCTCGCGCAGCATCGTGCATGCGAGCTGATCGTTGGCAGTGCCGTGCGCCGCGGCGAGGCCCTCGAGGCGCGCGAGCACTGCGCCGGCATCGGCGGGGCGGCCGAGGCGCGCCAGCGCGATGATCTTCGGCGGTAGCGCCGCGATCTCGACGGCCTCGAGGCCCGCCGGCGGCAGGGCCCCGAGGACGATGTCGATCATGTCGAGGGCGGCCTGCGGCTTGCCCTCGCGCAGCACGCGGTGGGCGCCGAGGATCGATTCGCCGAGGACGCGGACCAGATCGTCGTCGGACACTACGGCGTGATGGCCTTGAAGGGCATGTTCTTGACCATCTCGCGGAAGCCCATCATCGCCTCGTTGACCTTGTTCCAGCTCGCGAGCTTCTGCATGTTGCCGAGCCAGCGGCTGACGTTCTTGAAGTGCGAGAGGTCGCTGCGGATCGGCTCGCCGATCGTCGCCAGGCAGGAGCCGAAGTAGTCGGCGATCGTGATGTCGTCACCGCACAGGTACTGCTTGTTGCCGATCCAGTGCTCGTCGAGGAGCTTGAACCAGCCGGTCGCCTTCTCCTTGCCCCAGTCGATCACGCCGTTGTGGATCTCGTCGGTCGGGCGCTTGTGGTGGGGGAACAGCTGCGGATAGACCACGCCGTAGCCGTAGTCCCGATAGAACTGCGTGTTGAACCACGCCATCACCTCGTCGACCTTCGCCCGCTTCTTGAGATCGGTCGGATACTCGGGCGCGTTGTACTTGCCGGCGAGGTACTGGAGGATCGCCTGGCTCTCGGTGAGACGGAAGTCGCCGTCGTCGAGCACCGGCACCATGCGGTTCGGATTGATCGCGGTGAACTCGGGGCCATGGTGCTCGCCCTTCATGAGGTCGATCATCTTGTTCTCGAGCGGGATCTTCTTCTCCGCTGCGAACAGCAGGACGGGGCGGCTCGCGTTGCTCGCCGGGTGCATGTAGAGCGTCATCGACATGGTGGTTCTCCTCTAGGCGGTCAGGGTCGGTAGGGAATCGCCTCTTCGGCGGCTCTCCAGATCTCGCGCATCGCGGGCTCGCGTTGCTCTTCGTGAACGTGTGCGACAAGGCCGGCGCATCGCGTGATCAGCGCGAAGCCTCGCATGATCTCGACCGGAATGCCCGCGTCGGCGAGCACTGCCGCCACCGCGCCGGTCGCGTTGATCGTGATGTGGCGCCGCTTCGCGGCATCGAGCGCGGCCGACAGCGCCTCGAGTGCGGCGACGTACGGGCCGGCGATGCCGTGGCGGCGCGCGACCTCGAACAGCACGGGAGCTCTCGGATCGTCGGGCTTGTGGGTGGGATGACCGAAGCCCGGCAGCGCGGTCGTTTCGGCGACGATCGCGGCGGGCGGTTCGCCGGCGACGATGCGAGCGAGCAGCTTCGCGCAGCCCTCGACGGTGCCGACGAAGTTGCCACCGACGCCGAGCAGGCCAGCCGCGACGGCGCCCTGCATCGCCTCGGGCGCGCTGCCGTAGATCAGCCGGGTGCTGAGAGCGCTCGGCGTCAGCCCGTGCTCCATCAGCGCGACGAGGCAGGCATCGATGCACGCGATCCGCGCGGCCGAGGGCACCTCGCCGAGGATCGTGAAGCACATCATCTCGGAGAACGACAGCTTGCCGATCAGCTCGCGCGGCAGGCTCTTGCCGCGCACGGTGATGTCATCGGAGGACGAGGTCGCGATCTTGGTGGTGTTCACAGAAGCCTCTCGAGCTCGTGGCGCTGGACCTTACCCGACGCGCTGCGCGGGAACTCGTCGAGCGTGATGAACCGGATCTGCTTGGGTTGCTTGTAGCCGGCGAGCTCGCCGCGGCACAGCGCGAACAGCGTGGCCTCGTCGAGCGACTCGTCACCGCGGGCGACGAACGCGACCGGGACCTCGCCCCACTTCGGATCCTTGAGGCGCACGACGGCGCACTCGGCGACCCGAGGATCGCGCAGCAGCACGCGCTCGATCTCCGCGGGGTAGACGTTCTCGCCGCCGGACTTGATGAGGTACTTGACGCGATCGACGAAGTCGAGCGTGCCGTCGGGGTTGCGCACGAACACGTCGCCCATGTGAAACCAGCCGCCGCGAAAGTCGTGCGCGTTGGTGTCCGGCGCGGACCAGTAGCCGCTGAACAAGGTCGGGCCGCGCATCGCCAGCTCGCCGGGCGTGCCGACGGGGACCTCGCGATCGTCGGCATCGACGAGGCGGACCTCGCAGAACGGGCTCTGCACCTTGGACAGCTTCGCCGGCGCGACGCCGATCGGGATCAAGCTCGACGAGCACGGCGGGCAGCCGGTCTCGGTGGCACCGAACGTGTTCGCGTACGGCGCGCCGAGCAGCCTGGTGATCGCGGCGATCTCCGCGGCTGGCACGAGGTCGGCCATCACGCCGCACACCCGCACGCTCTTCGCGGTGATGCCGCGGCGCGCGAGCTCGGTCGCGAACCGGCCGACCATGCCGGGCATCAGGAGCAGCCAGCCGAGCGCGGTGGTCGCGACCAGCTCGCACAGCCGGTCGACATCGAAGCCGTCGACGACGATCACCGTGCCGCCCGTCATCAGCGTGCCGAGCGAGTTGTCGACGGCGCCCATGTGATAGAGCGGCGACCACGCGACGAAGGTGTCGTCGGGCTGGACGCCGAACTCCGCGCGGGTGACCAGGTTGCGAACGATCTGCGCGCGATGGTTGATCACCGCGCCCTTCGGCAGGCCGGTGGTGCCGCTGGTGTAGAGGATGACGAGCGGGCTCTCCGGATCGACGGGGCTCGCCGCGATCGCGGCGCCGGCGGCGAGCGCTTGCTCGTAGTCGGGGCCGAGCACCAGCGTCGGCTTGTCGGTGGTCAGCTTCGCCTGGTGCCGCGACGACGTCACGACCACCGCGGGCTCGACGAGCGCGATGCAGTGCGCGAGCTCGGGCGGGGCGAGGCGCCAGTTCTGGCAGGCGACGATCGCGCCGAGGCGGGCCGCCGCGAGCAGCACCTCGAGCACCTCGATGCGATTCTCCGACAGCAGCGCGATGCGATCGCCGGGACCGACGCCGCGCGCGGTCAGGGCGGCAGCGCAGCTGACAGCGCGAGCGGCGAGCTCGGCGTAGCTGATCGCGCGCGTGCCGTCGGCGACCGCGATCCGCTCCGGGGTCACCGCGGCGCGACTGGCGAACAGCGACCACACCGTCGCGGCGCTGGCGCGCGTGACCTCGGCTAGCACGGCCGCCGACGCTACCGCGATTGTCCGGGGTCCGACCCCGGACAGCCGCGAAAGTGGTGGTTTCGACCAAATCTCGAGCTGCGGACAGCGGCGGGAGTGGATTGAAGCAGGCAGCAAAACCGATGGAATCTCTGCGCGGGGGACATTCAATGGCCAAAGCCAAAGCGAAACCGAAGGCGGCTGCGAAGAAAGCAGTCGGCAAGCCGAAACCGAAAGCGAAGCCGGCGGGGCGTACCGCGAAGGCGCCGGCGATGACGCCGGGCTGGCTCGATGCCGGCAAGGGCATCGAGCTCGGGATCCGCGATGGCTCGCTGGTCGCCCGCAAGGATGGCAAGGAGCTGGGCTCGGTGCCCAAGCCGGCGAAGGAGAGCCCGGTCGGAGAGCGGCTCGGCTCGGCGATCGATTTCCTCGAGGATCACGCGCGGACCTGCCAGCACACGGTCGAGACCTGGATGCTGCGGTCGCTACCGGTGCCGCGCGGCGTGCTGCAGGCCGTGCTGCCCGATCCGGCGTGGAACGCCGCGCTCCACGATGCGTGGGTGGTGGCCGTGGGTGAAGGAGGCAAGGTCGATCGCGAGGTCGGCGGCTTCTTCCGCGGTGTCGACAAGGACAAGGGCATCGGCGTCGTCGATCGCGATGGCGAGACCAGCTGGCTCGCCACCGAGAGCGTGCTGATCCCGCACCCGATCCTGCTCGACGAGCTCGATGATCTGCGCGGCATGGCGGTCGAGATCAACGCGAAGCAGGGCACGTCGCAGCTGTTCCGCGAGACCTTCCAGAAGCCGGCGACCCCGCCGAGCGATCCGCTGGCGATCGATCAGTTCGCCGGCGGCGAGTTCGCGATGCTGCAGGGTGTGATCGCCCTCGCCAAGCGACTCGGTTATCGCGTCAGCGGCGGCGCCGCCGTGTGCCGCGTGCTCGAGCGCGGGCAGTCGGTCGAGGCGCGCTACTACCTCGGCGATGGCGACGGCATGTACGAGACCACCACCGGCGATCTGACCTGGGTCGATTCCAAGCAGCGCCCGGTCGCGGTGATGGACGTACCGCCGGTCGCGTTCTCGGAAGGCATGCGGATGGCCGCGCAGATCTACGCGAAGCGCAAGGTCGAGAAGGAGGGCGGCGATGAGTGAGCTGTTCGCACACGGACCGATCGACATCATCAACGCCAACGGCATCGCTCCGCTCGGCGCCAAGCTCGCCGACGATCAGCGGACCTCGCCCGTCACCGCGCGCGCGTACAAGCACCCGGCGCTCGAGGAAGGCGTGGTGGTGATCCGCCTCGAGCCCGACGCCGTCGCCGAGGGCATCGACGCCGAGATGGCCGCGTTCGGGTTCTCCACGCCGACGGTGACCAAGGCACTCGGACAGGTTCGCTCGCGCACGCTCGGGTTCCCCGGCTGGGCGCTGGTCAACGAGCCGAAAAAGGCCAAGGCCGCGCTCGAGGTCACCGAGGACATGCGCAAGGCGAAGCGGATGGTCGCCGCGAAGCCCGGCCACGCGAAGGACGCGTTCGAGAAGATCGCGAAGCAGTTGCAGCGCAGCGCGCCGCAGTTCTTGCCGTCGTTCTGGGAAGAGGTGGGTCGCGTGGTCGCCGATCAGGCGTCGGCGACGATGGCCGCACAGATGTTCGAGAAGGCCCGCCAGGCCGAGCGCGCCTACAAGCTGAAGACCGATCCGGAGGTCGCCGACGAGGCGTTCGTCGAGTTCGCCTTGCTCGGCGCGCTGTCGGCGAAGACGTTGTCTCAGTACGCGAAGGATCTCGTGAAGCAAGCCGGCGGCGCCGAGGCGTATCGCCGGTTCCGCGCGATCGTCGTCAAGCGCGCGCTCGGCGGCATGCCGCCGTACTCGGGCATGGGCAAGGATCTGCAGTCGCTCGCGAAGGCGGCGAAGACCGACGAGCAGGCCGAGGCCGACAAGCTGGCCGCGGAGCTGATCGAGGCGCCGGGCGTCAACAAGGCACCGATCGAGTTCTGGACCACCTACCGCGAGTCGCTGCTCCGGCTGGCCAAGGCGCAGCCCGAGGTCCGGGCGCGGTTGCGCGCGATCTGGCCCGAGCCCCGCGGTGGCTCCGACGACAAGAGGTCCGAGTTTGCCAACGACTGGCTGGAGCTGCTCGCCGAGGTCGGCGCGCTCACCGAGCTTCCCGACGACGGGCTCGGTGGCTGGATCTCGAAGATGTTCAAGTTCGCGGGCAAGACGCCGCGCACCGAGGAGATCCTGAGGCGAGAAGCGCCACGGCTCGCACAGCTGAACCAGCCGATCGCGTGTCTGACGCGCGCGCGCTGGGGCTACGATCTCCACCTCGATCTCGCGGAGCTGATCCTGTCGCTCGGCGTGCCGCTGGCGAACCCCGAGGAGCACGACGACTTCAGCCACGGCACGATGACCGTCGATCCGGTGCTGGTCGCCGGCCACGCGGTGTACGGCAAGAAGCTCGTCGAGAGCGTCTCGAGCATGATCGGGAGCTCGGAGCACGAGCACAAGATGCGCGGCAAGTCCGGCTTCACCGCCGCGCGCCGCAGCTGGATCGAGGAGCGGATCGACGAGCTCGAGGGCAAGCCATTCGTCCAGCTCGCGGGCTCGGTGGCGACGCTCGACAGCAAGACGACCGCCGAGACGTTCCTGCCGTTCCAGGATCTTCAAGAGCGGCTCGGCAAGGTCGACCTCGCCACCACGCTCGCGCTGCACCTGCGCGCCGGCATCGCCGACGAGCTCGGCTGGCCGGCGTACGAGGAGGCCGCGGCCACGCTCGGCACGCCGATGAAGACCGGTGGCGCGTTCCCGTTCCTGACGGCGTGGAACGCGACCAAGGCGATCGCCTTCGGACCGACCGGTGTGATCGCGGAGCACGACCTCGTCTACAAGGCGAAGGACCACGAGCTCCAGGACGTGTGGTTCGTCGACGGGCAATTCCTCGTCGAGCTCCGCATCAAGTCCAAGTACGACGACATCGCGTACTGGAGCAGCAAGCCGAAGACTCACTTCGAGCAGAAGTTCAGCTGGTCGCAGTGGGGCGGGCGGATGCCGGATCAGCTCGCGCTGCCCGAAGGCGGCGTCACGCTCGGTGGCAAGGTCATCCACGCCGGCGATCTGGAGCTGTCGCGCACGCGAAACTTCCTGTCCGACGGCACGACGATCTGGTTCGAAGAGAACGCCAAGTTCTTCACCTACGATCCGATCAAGGACAGCAAGGCCAAGACCGATCCGCCGCCGTGGATCAAGGACTTCGAGCGCGAGGGCTGGGAGGTCTCGGCGGTGCTGCAACCGGCGCCGGCCGGGCTGACCTCGTCGCCGCTCGGCCTGAAGGATGGCCTGCTCGGCACCCGGTGGCGCAGCAAGAAGGAAGACTGGGAGAGGAAACACGGCACGGAGGTCGAGCGCATCGACGGCATCACCGCGAAGCTGACGCGCTCGGTGTTCGCGCTGATCCAGTTCCCCGGCGATTCGGCACCGCGTGGCATCGATCCCGAGGGCGCGAACAACGCGCGGTTCCTCGGCGGCGATGGTGCCGGTGTCGAGCTGGTCTCCGAGACCGGGCTGCAGATGGGCATCGCGAATGGCGATGACTGGGCGACGCGCGGCTGGGGGCAGGTGCTGCTACCACCGGCCGCGTTCTGGGATTACCTGACGCCGCGCGATCCGGCGGGTAGTGCCGCGCTGCGCGGAGCGACCAGCGATCGCGTGCGACCGATCCTCGAGGCGGCGCGCCAGGACGTCGCCGCGACCGACAAGACACCGCGGCCGCTGCCGAACGCCGAGGCGGCGGTGCGCGTCGCGTTCCCCGAGGTCACGAACGACAAGCTGATCGCGGGAATCGCCGGCGTCGCCGAGCGTGCGGCCGAGCTCGCACACCAGGTCAGCGAGCTGGCGGTGGCGCGTGCGAAGGAGAACGCGGATCCGTCGGGGCAAGGCTTGCTCGGTGAGGCCGCACAGCTGCGCAAGATCGCGAAGGCGCTCGCCGCCGGTCGCGAGATCAAGATCCCCGACAACGACGTCGATCCGCGCGAGTGGTTGATCAACGTGCGGGCGCGTGTCGCGCTGTCGCTGTCCCCGCTCGCCGACGCCGACGACCGGCGCAAGACGCGCGAGATGCTCCAGGCGATGTCGGGAACGATCTTCGCCGACGATCTCTCGCGCATGCGGACCTTCGATCTCGAGGCACCCGACGACTGGGACAACAACATCGAGTGGGGGACGCTGCTGATCCAGAAGCACGAGGGCTCGACCTACGTGATCGATCCCAACAGCGACTGGGGCATCGAGGTGTCGAGCGACGGCACGTTCCGCGCGCCGCCGGTGCAGGGCACCTCGCACATGTGGAAGATCACCGAGCCGAAGAAGCTGTCGAAGGGCGTCGGCACGCAGTGGGCAGATCGCTTCCTCGAGATCCCCGACGAGCCGGTGGTGTGGGATCCGCAGATCGCGACCAAGCTGGCCGAGAAGTCGGGGCTCAGCGAGGTCGAGGCGATCCTGCTGTGGATCAACGTCGCGAGCATGAGCACGTGGTCCAAGGACTTCCTCGGCAAGAAGCAGCGCGAGACGCTCGGAGGCCTCAAGGTCAACGACGTCGCGGCGGCGCACACCACGTTCGAGGAGCTCGACAACGACAAGATGCTCGAGCTGTTCGAGAAGGCGGTGCCGGAAGATCCGGCGCTGCTGCGTACGCCGCTCGCACCGGGTGGCATGGTCGAGCGCCTCGGCGCCGCGTGGAAGTCGAAGTTCGGCAAGCGCGCGAAGGTGCCGCAGGAGCTGATCGCAGCGGCGAAGAAGGACCTCGACGTCCGTGACCTCGGCAAGATGTTGCCGGCGTTCGCGGGCGCCGCCGACGATGTCTGGTTCCTCAAGCCGGATCGACGCAAGCTCGACGAGCTCAACGGCTGGGGCCATGAGGGGCTCAACAACAACATCGCCGACGATGTCGTCACGCTGCTGGCGTGGCTGTTCCTCGCGCGTCCGGTGGGGTGCTCGATCCGCGCGGGTATCCCCGACGTCGTCGACAAGATCACGGAGATCGTCAACGACGACAAGCTGCTGTGGCCGTACGACAGCTTCTGGTTCAACAAGGAAGACAAGAAGGAGCTGGCGAAGCGTGACAACGTGCTCGAGGCGGTCGGCGGCAAGGCGATCGAGCTCGGCAAGGATGACGATGGTGATGCGTGTGATGGCGCGCGCGACGACGGTACGTGCATCGCCGCGGCCTACGGCAACCGCGTGTACGCGGCGTTCCGGCCGGCGAAGCTCGACAAGGCTCGCAAGAAGATCGAGCAGGTGGCGAAGGTGATGTCCGCCTCGCAGGATCCCGACGATCTCGAGCCGGGCTCGATCGATCCGAACATGAAGATCGTCGGCATGGTCGAGCTGATGCGGTCCGGCGCGTTCCGCGCGTTCGCCGAGCGCGTCAAGGAGACGCCGGTGTCGGAGGGCAGCTACGAGGCGAACCCGCTCGCCAGCGTGCCGAAGCTCGTCGACAAGGTGGCCAAGGAGCTCGGCGTGTCGAAGGAGGCAGCCGCGCTGTACCTGCAGACGCTCGCGCTTCCGGAGCCGACGCAGCAACGCGTCTGCGTGTGGAACGGCTGGAAACCGAAGCAGTACAAGGACGCCGGCGCGGAGCTGGTGAAGAAGAAGCACCTGATCGAGGGCAAGCGCGAGCGCGCCGGTCGCACCTGGTTCATCAAGGGCGGCTACTCGAAGGGAGATCGGAAGAACCTGCCGATGGAGGAGTGGAAGCAGCCGTTCTACACGGCGCTCGATCGCCATCTGCCTGTCGAGCCAGCGCATTTGCTGTTCGCGCGGGCCTGGAAGCGCGTCGAGGACGGCGACAAACCCGCGTAGCTCACCCGCCTACATCGGGCCCTCACAAACAGCCTCGCCACAAAGTTACACTTGGCGGTCGAGTCTGTAACCGTGAGTCGTGACCGCCACCATCTCCTCCGCCGGCAGGTTGCTCGCCTGCTGCGCGACGAGCCGCTGACCCCGGCGCTCGTCCAGTTTCTCGAGGCGGTGGATCACGCGTATCACCAGGCCGACGAGGATCGGCGGTTGCTCGAGCGCTCGCTGGAGCTGACGAGCGAGGAGCTCCTCGATCAGAACGCCGCGCTGTCGCGGGCCCTGATCGCCGAGAAGGATCACCACAACCGCGTCGTCCGGCTGCACGACGCGCTGGCGCGCCTGGCCACCGTGCTGGCGCGCGGCCTGCCGCTCGTCGAGTGTCTGTTCGAGGTCTGCCGCGAGGTCGTCGACGTGCTCGACGTCGAGCGTGCCAGCGTGTGGCGGTTCGACGAGGGTGCGATGGCGATGCACTGCCTGACGATCAACGCTCGATCGGGACGCGGTCCGGGGGAGATGACGCTGCCGCTCGAGCGCCATCCCACGTACCTCGGCACGCTGCGCAACGCGCGCGTGGTCGCGATCGAGGACGTCGGCGCACACCCCGAGATCGAGGCGGTCGCGCGCGCGGTCGGGCTCGCCGACAACACCGCGGGTCTGTCGGCGCCGTGTCGCGTCGCCGGTCAGCTCGTCGGCGTGCTTCAAATCGCGTACACGCGCGGCCCGCGGGCATGGACCGCCGACGAGAAGCTGTTCGCCGCCTCGGTCTCCGATTGCGTGTCGCTCGCGCTCGAGAGCGAGCAGCGGCGCCGCGAGCAGGAGCTGCGCACGGCGCTCGAGGCCGACCTTCGCCAGCGCCAGCGGATGGACTCGATCGGCATGCTCGCCGGCGGCATCGCGCACGACTTCAACAACCTGCTGGTACCGATCTGCGGCAATGCCGAGCTGCTCACCGAGTCGCTCGATCCCTCGCATCCCGATCGCGAGCTGGTCGACGAGATCCTCCAGGCCGGCTGCTCGGCGCGCGATCTGGTGGGCCAGTTGCTCGCATTCTCGCGCAAGCAGGTGCTGCAGCTGCGCACCGTCGATCTCGCGGAAGAAGCGCGCAAGACCTCGCGGCTGCTGCTGCGCGCGCTGCCGGAGAACGTCAAGCTCGAGCTCGACCTCGAGGGCGAGCTGCTGGTCAACGCCGATCCGGGTCAGCTCCAGCAGGTGATCATCAACCTGGTGATCAACGCTCGCGATGCGATGCCGGCCGGCGGCAAGATCCGGATCGTCGGCCGCCGCAACGCGCGACCGCTGCCGCACGTCGCGCTCGCCGTCGAGGACACCGGGACCGGCATGGACGACGACACGCTCGCCAAGATATTCGAGCCGTTCTTCACCACCAAGGCGCTCGGTCGCGGCACCGGCCTCGGCCTGTCGACGTCGTACGGCATCGTCGAGCAGCACGGCGGCTCGCTGGCGGCGACCAGCGAGGTCGGGCGCGGCTCGCGGTTCGAGATCTCGCTACCGTGCGCCGAGGAGGCCTCGGCGAAGCCGATCCGGCCGAAGCGCGTGACCGCGCGCCAGCGCGAGGCGGTGCTGCTGGTCGAGGACGAGCCGGTGGTGCTCGGTGTCGGCAAGCGGCTGCTCGCGGCCGCAGGCTTCCGCGTGATTCCCGCCGGCGGTCCAGAGGAGGCGCTCGCGCTCGCCGCGAAGCATCCCGAGATCGAGCTGGTGGTCACCGACGTCGTGATGCCGGGGATGAACGGCGCGCAGCTGTTCGACAAGCTGCAGCGCCTTCTCCCCGACGTCGGCGTGCTCTACATGTCCGGCTACGACAACGAGGTGCTCGCGCCGCAGGGCGTGCTCGCCGACGGCATCGAGCTGTTGCGCAAACCGTTCTCGGGACCCGACCTGATCGCCGCAGTCACCCGCGCGTTGGAGCGGGCACGATTCAAGAAGCGTGCGAGCGGCTGACAGCGCCGAACTGGAGTGCGGCACACCTCGTGCTCGCGGAGTCCGTTGCACACAGATCCCGGAAAGACTGCGCTCGAGGCCGCATGACGCGTCGCGATTACCGGCTGGTTCTCGTCAACGGAGCGTTTCAGTCGTATCGCCTGCGTCCCGTTCGTCGTAGACCCAACCCGCGAACTCTCCGCGCCGCCTCGCGCCTCACCGGCAATCGCATATGATCTTCGCTGCCACCAAACCGGACCCAAACGAGATCGACGTCGCAGTCGTGTGGTGCGCTGGGCTTGTTCGCGGTCGACCTCGCAACCGGACACCCGTGAGCCTCTCGCACTAGGCGAGCGGTGGCGGATTTGCATGCAGCAGCGCGGCTCTTCAAATTCTCTGGAAAGCTCGACTTCGCACGATGGCGCGCGTTCGCTTCAGCGCCCGCGTGCCTCCCCTATAAGGCTTCAATGAGGCCGTCGATCGTGATCGACGGAGAGCACGACCGGCGCCGCGCCGAGAAGCTCTGCATCAAGCTTCAATGAGGCCGTCGATCGTGATCGACGGAGAGGCAACTCGGCGGGCGGGTCCTACTGATGCCGGTCACGCTTCAATGAGGCCGTCGATCGTGATCGACGGAGAGTTCGATCAGCATGGCCTACTCGCTCGGTCCGTGGACCGCTCGCGCTGGGCCGATCCAGGTTCTTGGGCGGAGGTCTGTTCGTGGGACGAAGTCAGATCGGCAACCGCGAACCTTGATCGATTGACGCCTGCCAAGACTTGTCGTACGGCGAGCCTGCCGCTCGAGCTCAGCCGAACCCGAGCAGCTCTCGGTTCGTGATGCTGAAGCGATCGTCGAGGTAGTACGCGATCGCGTCCGCGAGGATCCGCTCCGCGAGCGGCCGTGAATATTGGAGCGGTCCCGCCAGATCGTGC
>JAEYYY010000532.1 GCA_023430775.1 Pseudomonadota bacterium | reverse complement strand
CGCCACCGAGCTCGAGCGATCGCGCGCGCAGCTCGTGGCCGCGAACGCGGAAGCGACTGCCGCGAAGCAGCGTACCGCCGCACTCGAGACCGAGCTCGACGAGGTCCGAGCCGCGGCGCGTGCCGAGCTCGAGCGCGTCCGCACCACGGCCACCGCCGCCACCGAGGAAGTGGCGGCGCTCGAGGCGCGCGCGCGCGATGCCGAGCGCCAGGTCGTCGAGCGCACGATCACGATCCGCGACCTGGCGGCGAAGGCGGAGATGCTCGAGGGCCGTGTCCGCGATGGCGAGGGCCTGCGCGCCGAGTACGTGCGTCTGCGCACCGCCACCGCCGAGGCCACGTTCCTCAAGTCCGAGGTCGCGCGCCTCGAGGAGCAAGTGCGCAGCTTGCAGCATGCCGCGCTGGCGGCGCCGCGGCGGCAACCGCGCGCCAGCTCCGGCCTGATCCCGCGGCCCGCCGAGACCATCGCCGACTCGCTGACGGCGGCGCTCGAGCGGTTCGCCGATCCGGCGACGCGCTCGCTCGCCGTCGCCGATACCCTCGGGTTTCCGCTCGCGAGCAGTGGTGGCGATGGCAGCGCGCTGGCGGCGTATGCCGCGCTGCTCGTCGAGGCGGCGAACCGCGCGGCGCAGCTGTTGCCGATGGCCAAGCCGAGCGCGATCGAGCTGATCGACGAGGGCGGTGCGCGCGTCGCGGTGTGGACGTTCGAGGTCGAGCGCGAGCGGATGTTGCTCGTCGATCTCGCGGTCGCCGCGCCGGATCCGTCGCGGGTCGAGACCACGCTCGCCGACCTCGCCGCGATCCTGACCCCGAGCGACCGGAGGCAAGCGCGGTCATGAAGCCCGAGCGTCGCCGTCGACTCGGGATCGCGGCGGGCGGGCTCGCCGGCCTCGCGCTCGTGCTGTGGCTGTCGCGCGATGGCCAGGCGCAGCTCCACGCCCCGGGACCGATGAACGCCGACCACGACGCGATCGCGTGCGAGGGCTGCCATGTCGCCGCGCCGGGCTCGGTGCGCCAGCAGCTCCAGACGGCCGCGCGCGACGCACTCGGCTTCGAGGCCGGTACCGTCGATGTCGGCTATCGCGCGGTGACCAGCGATCGCTGCACCGCGTGTCACGAGCGCGAGGATCGCCACCCGATCGGCCGCTTCCTCGAGCCGCGGTTCGCCGAGGCGCGCGCCGCGATCGCGCCGGAGCGCTGCACGTCGTGTCATCGCGAGCACTCGGGTGCGCGCGTCACCGTCGACGATGGTGGCTTCTGTCGGCATTGCCACGGCGAGCTCGCCATGCGCGAGGACCCGCTCGACATCTCGCATCGCCAGCTGGTCGCCGACGGGCGATGGGAGACCTGCCTCGGCTGTCACGACTATCACGGCAACCACGGCAACCAGCCACCGCGGATGCTGTCGCTCGCCGTCGGTGCCGAGCGGCTGCGCGTGTACTTCGCCGGTGGTGACTCGCCCTACCCGGCGCCGGTCCATCGCGCGCGCACGGAGGCGCCGTGACTCGCGCGGGTGGAACCACGGTGAAGGCGGTCGAGCCACCGCGCTGGCGATCCGCCGCCGTGATCGCAGCGGTCGCCGCGGCCGCGATCGCGTACCTGTTCATCACCGCGCCGCCGCCGCTCGAGGCGAGCACGCCGGAGCGGACCGTGCCGATCCACCGCGTGTTCGCGATGCTCGACGCCGAGAACGCCGCGGCGCGCGCGCTGTGGACCGAGGAGATCGTCGATCGCGGCAAGGCGGTCGGCCTCGCCTTCGACGAGCACTGGCGCGATGCCAACGTCGACGCCGGCCCGCTTCCCGCGCTGTTCCTGCGCGAGACCGCACGCGCGCTCGAGCGCAGCGGCCTCCAGCTCGGGCTGTTTCTCGGCTCGCGGTTTCCGATCAGCACGGCGAATCGCTTCACCGGTCCTCAGCAGGCGCGCTTCGACGCGCTCGAGGGCAGCGGCGAGCCGCAGGTGTTCTTCGATCCGACGACGCGCCTCGAGACCGCGATGTTCGCCGACCGCGCCGTGGTCGCGGCGTGCGCGCGCTGTCACAACGAGCATGCCGACTCGCCGAAGCGCGACTGGGAGGTCGGCGCGGTGATGGGCGCGACGACGTGGATGTATCCCGAGGAGCGCGTGTCGGTGAAGCGCGCGCTCCAGCTGGTCGCCGCGTTGCGCACCGCGATCCGCGCGGCGTACGTCGCCTATCTCGACAAGACGAAGTCGTTCACGTTCCCGCCGCGGATCGCTACGCGCTGGCCGCGCGATGGCTACGAGCTGCCCACCGCCGACGCGTTCATGCGCGAGCTGGCGAAGCGAACGTCCGACGGCACGCTGGCGCGCTTGCTGGAGGAGCCATGAAGACGTCGCGGCGCGATCTCGGCGTGCTCGTGCTGGCGAGCGCGTTGCTGCTGCTGTACGCCGTGCAGGCGCACTGGAACCTCGAGTGGTCGCTGCTCGCACGCGCGCAGGCCGACGATCGCTACAAGCTCGCGAGCGGCGGCGTGCTCGCCGCGTACCTGTACTTCCAGTGGTCGCCGCGACGACGCATCGATCCGGCGCGCCATCGCCTCGCCGGCGCGTTCGCACCGGTCGTGCTGTACGCGCACGCGACGCGATCCGGCTACGGCTACCTGACGATCCTGTGCGCGGTCTATCTCGGCACCGCCCTCGCCGGCACGCTGCATCATCCGGTGCTGCTCGCGAGGCGGCGCTGGCTGTTCACCGCCTGGTTCATCACCCACGTCGCGCTCGCCACGGTGCTCGTGCTGCTCGCCGGCTACCACGTGGTGATCGCCCTCGCCTACGAGTGACGGGTCCGGCCACCCGGCGTGACGCGTGAGGTCATCGGGTTCGATCGGCTAGTCGACTTGCCATGTAACCACGAGGTTGCAGGTGGTTGCGCCCCTCCGTACCGGGCACGGTGCTGGCACGAGGTCCCGGTAGCCATGGGACCGCTACGACGGATGATGTTGCTCGTCGCGCTGGGAAGCAGTGCTTGCGCTGCTCCGAAGTTCGCGACGGTGCCCGGCCAGACCGAGATCTCCGTCCAGGGAGTCTCGATCCAGGCCCGCACCGGCGAGCTCCTCGAGATCGACTACAAGCCGCTGTACGAGTACCTCGGCCTTCGCAAGAAGGACCCGGTTCGCCCCGAGCGCGGCTTCAACGAGTATCGCCTCGCCGAAGATCGCCGCCGCATCGAGGCCTACCTCCACGAGCATGGCCGGTTCGACGCCCAGGTCGACGAGCCCGAGCTCCACTACGCGGCCGATCGCAGCTCCGTCTCGGTGACGTGGCGCGTCCACGAGGGCGTCGCCTACAAGATCGCGTCGGTCGAGCTGATCGGCGCACCCGCCGAGCACGAAGGCATGCTGCGCTCGCTGATCCCGTTCGGTCCCGGCTCGCAGATCGAGCTCGAGACCTATCGGCCGCTGCGCCGCACGATGGCCGAGGCGCTCCAGGAGCACGGCTACGGTCACGCCCGCGGCTACAGCCGCACGTTCGTCGACAAGGAATCGAAGACCGTCGCGTGGTTCTATTACATCGACGCCGGTCCGCGCACGAAGATCGGCTCGATCGCGGTCGAGGGCAACGCGAAGGTGCCCGCCGACATCATCCTCGCGCGCGCCGGACTGTCCGTCGATCGCGAGTATTCACTCGCCGAGAAGCGCCGCGCGGAGATGGCGCTGCTCGATACCGGCGCATTCGCCTCGGCGATCGTGCTGTCCGACGCCGACATCCAGAGCGGCCCGCCCGAGCACCCCGACACCGGCGGCATCCTCGCCCCCGAGCAAGTCGATGCCGAGGGCAAGATCGTGCCGCGCAAGCTCGACAGCTCGCTCGCGGTTCGCGTGATCGTCGTCGAGGCACCCGGCCGCCAGCTGCGCGCCGAGGTCGGCATCGAGGCCGATCCGACGCGGATCGATAGCTACGCCGGTGCGCGCGTGCTGTTCCGCAACCTGTTCGCGCCGCAGCACCACCTGACCGTCGAGGGCCACGTCGGTTACGGCGTGCTGATCGACAAGGACCAGACTGCAGACGGCGTCTACGGCTCCGCCCTCGTCCAGTACAACAAGCCGGGCTGGATCCATCGCGCGCTCGACCTCCGGATGACGGGGCGCTGGCGCGACGTGCTGTACCCCGACGCGATGCTCCGCGAGGTCGTCGCCGGTCCGGGCCTTCGCACCACCCTCGCGAAGAACGTGTTCGTCGACGTCGACGCCTATTACCGGTTCGGTCGCCAGCTCGACATGCCGGCGGGCGATGCGATGGCGATCGACGCGCTCGCGTTGCCGGCGTCGAACGACTCGCAGGGCGCCGCGCTCGAGGCCTCGATCATCGCCGACCGCCGCAACGATCGCGTCGAGGCGACCGACGGCTGGTTGCTCGCCTTGCGCGGGTCGTACTCGCCGGGCGGTGCGCTCGGCGATCACCGCTGGCTGCAGCTCGTCGGCGACGCGCGCGCGTTCCGGCCGCTGAACAGCAAGTGGTCGATCGGAGTGCGCGGCTCGGCCGGCATCGTGCCGATGGTTGGCTCGTCCGGGCTGCCGCTCGGTCCGCGCCTGTTCGGCGGTGGCTCGCACGGCATGCGCGGCTTCGGTCGCGATCAGCTCGCTCCGACGGTGACCGACCCGATGACGGGCGAGACCTCGGTGGTCGGCGGTCGCTCGCTCGTCGAGTCGAGCGTCGAGCTTCGCCTGCTGCCGTTCCGCAAGCTGTACGGCGCGGCGCTGTTCGTCGATGCCGGCGCCGCGGGCGCGGGCGTCAACGCCTTCGAGAACGGCATCTCCGTCGCGACCGGCATCGGCGCGCGGATCCGCACCTGGTACCTGCCGGTCGGCTTCGACGTCTCCTACCGCGTGGTCGAGGACAACGAAGTCGGCGGAGAGCTGGATCGCCTGCTGGTGTTCTTCCGGATCGGGGAGGCATTCTGATGTCGACGAATCAACAGCCCGTCGTCCGGAAGTCCGTGCCGACCATCGATACAGGAATGATCAAGGTCGCTCGCAAGCCTCGCGGCTGGCGGCGAGTTGTCCGCGCGCTCGGCAAGCTCGGGGCCGGGCTGCTCGGCGTCGTCGTGCTGATCCTGATCTTCCTCCACACGCCGTGGGGCAAGTCGTTCGTCAAGGGTCGCATCGAGTCCAGGCTCGGCGCGATGGTCAACGGCTCGGCCTCGCTCGGCGAGCTCGACTACGGCTTCATGTTCGGCTCGCTCGAGCTCGGCAAGCTCGAGATCCGCGACGCCTCCGACAAGCCCGCGATCAAGATCGATCGCATCGCGCTCGACCTCGATCGCGGTGCGCTGCTCGGCGGTTCGCTGAAGATGGACGAGCTGTCGATCACCGGCGTCGACGTCCAGGTCGTCAAGCACGCCGATGGCACGTCGAACCTGACCGGCCTGTTCAAGCCGTCCGACCGCAAGCCGATGAAGCAGATCGCGATCGGCAAGCTCGCGGTGTCGGGCGCGGCGACGATCACCAGGCCCGACGGCAGCGTGATCGCGATCGAGGACCTCGCCATCGCCGGCAAGCTCGATGCGCGGCCGGCCACCAAGCTGATCGATCTGACGCTCGACTCGGTGGTCGCGAAGCTCGAGATCGCGAAGCCCGAGCAGGCGACGAAGAGGATCGACGTCGCGCTCGGCGACATCACGCTGTCGAGAGGTCCCGACGCGATCGACGTCGACATCGCGAAGCTCGCCGCCGGTGCGCTCTCGGTCGAGAAGCTCGGCGCGCACGTCGAGCTGGCCGACGGCAAGCCGCGCGGACAGCAGGCGATCACGCTCGGCAAGGCGAAGATCGACAACCAGGAGCTCGCGAAGCTGCTCGGTCGCGAGGTGCTGGTCGACGACATCGCCCTCGAGCTGTCGATCACCGGCCCGGAGGACAAGCTCGTGATCGCCGGCGGCGCCCGCACCCGCGGCACGTCGCTGACGATCGAGGGCAGCGCGGACATCTCCAGCACGCCGAAGTACGCGATCGCGATCTCCGGCAAGGGCAAGTCGACCGACATCTCGCCGAAGGGCAAGGTCGCCGTCGCCACCGACCTGACGATCCAGATCGTCGGCGCCGGCGTCACGCCCGCCGACCTCGACACCACGGTCGACATCGCGGTCGGCCCGACCACGGTCGGCCAGCTCGCGCTCGACGGTCTGACGGCGAAGGCGACCATGCGAGCGGGGACGTACAAGCTCGAGCAGCTCGCCGCCCGCGCGGTCGAATTCGACCTCACCGCCTCGGCCGAGCTCGGTGCCGACAAGGCGGTGACCGGCAAGGTCTCGATCGCCGGCAGCCCGGCGAAGGCGATGAAGGTGCTCGCCGCTGCCGGTATCGCCATTCCGCGCAAGGTCCCCACGATCGGTCACGCCGATCTCCAGGTCACCGCCGGCGGCAAGCTCGACGGTGATCTCGCGGTCGAGCTCGCACCGACGAAGATCCTGATCGCCGGTGGCTCGATCGCGCTCGCCGGCAACGCGACCTTGACCAACAAGAAGCTGCGCGCGGCATCGACCAAGATCGAGCTCGCACAGCTCGACCTCGCGGGGCTCGCCGCGCTGGCGGGCAAGCCGACCACGGCCAGGGGCACGCTGAACGGCACCATCGATCTGACGAAGACCGCCGACGGCCAGCACGCCGATTTCGGTCTCGCCATCGCGCTGCGGAACAAGCCGCTGACGATCACGGCCAAGGGCGGTGCCGATGCGACCAGCGCGACGGCGCACGCCGAGGTTCGCCGCACCGGCGATCGCGCGCTGCTCGCCGCGCTCGATGCCAGGCTGCCGCTCGACAAGCAAGGCTTCCAGCCGCGCGGCGCGTGGCGCATCAAGGCGGATGTCGCCAACCGCCAGCTGTCGGAGATCGCGGCGCTGCTCGGCCGCACGCTCCCCGCGGGCGATGTCGCGATCCACGCGGACCTCGCCGGATCGCCGGCGGCACCGACGGGCACGATCGCGATCACCGCGAACGCCGCCGCGCTGAACAACGTGCCCGGCAAGCAGAAGGTCGCGCTGACCGCGACGCTCGTTCCCTCGGCGGGGCGGCTCGCCGTGATCACCAAGGGCAACATCGCCCTCGCCAACCAGAGCGCGCTCGCGACGATCGACGGCGGGCTGACGATGCCGTTCGTGTGGAACGGCAAGCAACTCGACAAGGCCGGCCTCCGCGCGGGCTTGCTGGTCGACACCACGATCGACATCCCGGAGCGGCCGCTGGCCTCGCTCGCGCAGGTGCGGTCGAAGCTCGCCGAGCTCGGCGGCACGATCGGTGGTCGCATCGTCGCGAAGGGCTCGCTGAAGACGCCGTCGCTCGACGCCAGGCTCGCGTGGCGCGGCTACAAGAACGCGGCCGGGACGTTCGGCGAGACCACGCTCGCCGCCACCGGGACGCCGGCGACGCCGAGCATCACCATCAACCACGGCGGCGCGCTGCTGGTCTACGCCGACATCGACCGCAGCAACCCCGATCGCATCGCGATCAAGGCCCGCACCCGGTCGGCGAAGACGCCGCTGCTTCCACTGCTCCCGGCCTCGCTCGCCGGCGAGAAATCACTCGGCGGCGCGAAGCTCGGCACGCTCCACTGGAACATGGACGCCAACCTCGCCCTCGCGAAGACCGCCGCCGGCATGCAGGTCGACCTCGCCGCGATCACCGGCGGGCTCGACATCGTCGGCGGCTCGTTCGCGCTGCCGTCGACCAGGCGCGTCTACAAGGACATCGGCCTCGCGGTCGTCGCCGAGCCGGCCGGGCTTCGCATCAAGTCGCTGTCGGTCCGCGAGAGCGATCTCGAGAAGGCCGACCGCACGCTGCGGGTCTCCGGCCTGGTCTCGCTCGACAAGCTGAAGGCGAAGAAGGTCGAGCTGTCGCTCGCCGCCCGCGACTGGCTGGTGTTCGGCGGCGACAAGTTCGGCATGATCGACGCGCCGCGCGCGACGGCCTCGTTCGACATCGGCGTCGCGGTCGACCTGACCTCGCCGGTCCTCGGCGTCGACGCCACGATCCGCAGCCTGGCGCTGCGCTCGCCGGATCGCCTCGAGCGCGGTCACTTCGTCGAGAAGGCCTCGGTCTCCGGCGACGTCATCATCGTCGACAAGACCACCAAGCTCGGCCGGCTGCCGGTGGCCGTCGCCTCGACCGTCGCGCCGCGCAAGAAGCGCCCGATGGACATCCGGATCCACATCCCGAAGGCGATCCGCCTCGAGCAGACGCCGATGGACGTGATGGCGAAGGGCGAGGTCACCGTGGCGATTCGCGAGGACGGCACCAGGATCAACGGCAAGCTGACGATGGAGTCCGGCAAGCTCGACCTGTTCGGCCACGCTCACCAGCTGCTCGAGGGCAGCCTGACGTTCGACGACGCCCACCCGCAGGGCGAGATGGCGCTGACGTTCGAGCGCCAGCTGCCGGCCGTCGCGATGCGCGACCTCGCCCGGCGCTCCGGCGGCGCGCGCGTCACCTTCAAGGGCACGCCGTCCAAGCCCAGGACCACGCTGTCGGGCTCGGCGAACGCCGCGATGCTCGAGGTGATGGCGATGTACAACGCGGGCCGGCCGACCATCGCCGCCCGCCCCGGCCTCCCCGCCACCTCGCTGGTGCAGGCACCGCGCGGCGATCAGCTGTTCGTGCTGACCTTCATGGCGTCGAACCTCCCGCACCTGCTGTTCCTCGACAAGATCAACGCCTGGTCCGACCCGTTCGCGGCTTCGTACGGCCAGATCGCGAACATGGAAGCGGAGAAGTACCGTGGCAAGGCCCGCGTCCGCGCCGTGGTTCGCCCCGCTCGGACCTCCCCCGGCCGCAGCAGCGCCGAGCTGCAGTACGACCGCGTGCTGATCAACAGCGATCGCGCCGCGGCGGGAGTCGGCGTGCGCGCCGGAGATCGCCTCGGCGGCGGCGTCGGCGCCTTCGTCGAGTGGTCGAGCAAGGACTGAGTCGTCACTTCGGAGACTCGGAGTGCATCCCCGGGTTACGGAGCGAGCGCGCCGAACTCCGCGAACCCACAGGCTCCGACCGCCGGCATGCCCGCTGCACATGAGGTTGTCCAGGAAGGCAACCCGATGCAGCAAATCGATCTCGACACTCTCGCTCACGTCACCGGCGGCGCTCTGAGCTCGTCGGTCTCGTCCTCGATCTCGGCACTCTCGACGCAGATCAACGATCTGAAGTACGCGAGCGCCAACCAGAACAACAACAGCTCGAATCTGCTCCTGCCGATGGTTCTGCTCATGAACAACCGGCGCCAGCAGTCGACCGTCGTGACGCCGGGCGCGACCGTCGTCAGCGGCTGAGCCGCTCGCGGGGAACCACTCCCCGCGCCAACCGTCTTCGGCGAGAACGATCGAGATGTGGTGACTCGATCGTGGGTGTGGCTCGGATTGGGCCCCGGGCCACACCCGTCTCGCTGATCCTTTTCAACCACGTGTCACAATGAGGCGGTGCGAGCACTGCTCTTCGTGGTGATGGCCGTGGTCGCCCTCATCATCGGCGTGCTCGTCTATCCCTACGTGTGGAGCGACGATGCACGCCCGTGGCCGCTCGCGCTTCCAAAGTGCGACGGCTTCGACTTCCCGGTCGGGCCGCCGGATGCCGTCGGCTACTACGACGCCCAGCCGTTCGGCGTCACCCGCCACCTCGGCAACGACTGGAATGGCAAGGGCGGCGGCGACAGCGATCTCGGCGATCCGATCCACGCGACCGCCGCCGGCGTGGTGATCGAGGCGACCGACATCGGCTACGACTGGGGCAACGTCGTTCGCATCGTCCACGACTGCGGCGTCGAGTCGCTGTACGCGCACCTCGGGACCATCGAGACGCACCCCGGCGCGACGGTGAAGCGCGGCCAGCGGATCGGCACGATCGGCAAGATCGAGGGCAGCACGGGCGCCCACCTGCACTTCGAGATCCGCGATCGCCCCCTTCCCCTCGGTGGCGGTTATGCCGACCAACCGCCGCCCGGCTATCTCGATCCGACCGCGTACATCCGCGCGCACCGGCCATCACAACAGTGACAGCTGGCGCTCGCCGCCCGGCCACGCCGGCAGCGCGCCGACGTCGCGATGCTTCTGCACCATCGCGTGGAACTTGTAGGCGTTCTCGGGTGCGAAGGTGTCGTCGGGCGAGTGCATGAAGAAGTACGGCGTCTTGCCCTCGTCGATCCAGCGCGCGATCTGCGCGGCCCACGGCTCGACGACATCGGCGCACGAATCGAAGTCCTCGTTCGGCACGCAGCGCACGAGCGGCCGCTGCGCGGTGGCGCGCACGATCACCGGCAGCTTCGGCTTGCGAGCGCGAACCTCGGCAAGCTCGAGGCTGTGACCGCGATGCAAGCCGCGCGCGTCCATCGTCACCAGGTCGACGCCGCGCTCGCGCATCACGTCGTAGACCTCGTGCTCGGCGACGACCAGCTCGGGATGGCGCAGCTCGACCGCGTAGCGATATCCGCGCGGCAGGTCGTCGAGGAACGTAGCGAGCCGGCCGATCAGAGGCGCACCGAACTGTGGCGGCAGCTGGAGAAACAGCGTGCCGAGCTTGTCGCCGAGCGGCGCGATCCGGTCGACGAACACCGCGACGTCATCGCGCGCGTTCGCCAGCTGCTTGTCGTGGGTGATCGGCTTCGGGAACTTGAAGCAGAACCGAAAGCTCGCCGGGGTCTGCTCGTCCCACCGCTTGACGACGTCCGCGGTCGGCAGCGCGTAGAACGTGGTGTTGCCCTCGACGGTGTTGAACACCCGCGCGTAGCGCTCGAGGAACTCGGCGGGTCGCGTCGCGGTCGGGAACAGCCGGCCGACCCAGGTCTTGGTCGCCCAGCCGGGGCAGCCGAGGTAGTAGCCCTCGATCAAGCTCGAATCTCCGCGAGCCCCTTCTCGCGCGTCATCGCGCCGGTGTAGCCGAGCTCGCGGCGCGCCTTGGCATCGACCACGGTGACCTCGTTGCCGAGCAGCGCGATCGCCGTCTTGGTCGCCGGCGGCTCCTTCATCCAGCCGGTCAACGCCGCGACCGTCGAAGCCAGCCAGCGCGGCACCGAGCGCGTGCCGGCATCGACGCCGTGCGCCGCGAGCAGAGAGGTGAGGAACTCGCGAAACTCGACGGGCTCGCCATCGGTGAGAAAGTAGATCTCGCCGCGCTTGCCCTTGTCGGCCGCGAGCAACGCGCCCTCGACGACGTTCGCGATGTGGCACGTCGACGTCAGGAACCGGCCGCCACCGATCCACGCGAACTTGCCGCGCTTCACCGCCTCGATGATCTTCGGCGTCAGGCTGGTATCGCCGGCGCCCCAGATCAGGCGTGGCCGGATGATCACGACGTCGAGCTCGGACTTCGCCTCGAGCACCAGCCGCTCCGCCATGCCCTTGGTGATCGGATACGGCCCGGCCGGCTTCTCTGGATACGGCGCGGTCTCGTCGGCCTCGATGATCGGCTTGCCGGCGGCGAGCACGGCCTCGGTGCTGACGTGGACGAACCGCTTCACCTTCGCCGCGCGCGCGGCGGCGAGCATGTTGCGCGTGCCGTCGACGGTGGGCTTCACGTGCTCGGCGAGCTTGCCGACCTCGGAGGTGTACGCGGCCGCGTGATAGACGACGTCGCAGCCGGTCATCCCCGCGGTCGCCGCGGCGACGTCATCGAGATCGCCGCGCACCGGCTCCGCACCCGCGGCGCGCACCGTGGCCTCCGCCTTGTCGCTGCGAGCCAGCGCGCGCACGGCGACGCCGCGCTTCACCAGCTCCGCGATCAGGAACTTGCCGACGAACCCGGAGCCGCCGGTGACGAACGCGGTCACAGGCAGATCGCGGTCTTCACCTTGATCGCCTTGGCATCGCGCGGGCACGGCAGCTGCGTCGACTCGAGCGCCTTCTTGATGCACTCGGCCGCAGCCTCGTCCTTCGGATCGCGGCCGGCGAACGGCTTGACCAGCGCCTGATAGACGGTGCCCTTCGCGGACAGCATCCACTCGGCCCAGTAGCCGCGCACGTCGTGCGACTTGCGGTTCGGGATCGCGCACTGCGCCAGCGCCGGGGTCGCTTCCATGATCCTGTCGGCCTCGAGCGCACCATCGACGTCGCTACGCACCCGGATCTTGCCGATCGTCAGCTTGTCGACCACGAGCCCGAGCTGCGGCGCATCCGGCGGCGGGCCCTTCGCGGTCAGCTTCGGGGCGGCGGCGGCGATCGCCTTGGTCGACGTCGGATCGGTGACCGGCGCGGTGTAGCGGACCCAGCGATCGTTGCTCGCGAAGCCGTGGCGCTCGAGATCGACGATCAGCTCGCCGTTCTTGAGCGAGACGTGGGCGGTCGACAGGTTGCCGTACTTCTGCCCGAGCACCGCGTTGATCGACGGCGCCGTCCCGCAGGCATCGCTCTTCTCGTTCCACCGCTTCATGCCGACCAGCTTGATCGCGCGATCGACATCGGCGACCAGGATCACCTTTGCCTTCTCGGCGGTGGCGAGCCGGGCACCGATCGGAAACAGCACCTCGCGGGTGGTGCGGCCCGGAAAGTCATCCGGGAACACGAGCGCGATCGACAGCTTTCCGGTGCCCGAGACGATGCGTTTCGACTCGCCCTTGCAGACCTCGAAGACGTCGGCGCGCGCCGTCGACTGGGCCGCGAGGATCGCGGCGGCGACCATGAGGAGCTTCATGCCCCGCATCGTACCCCAAGGGCACTTGCTCGCCTCGCGGCTCGCCGGCGTACCGCTAGAACACGAACGGATACGAAAACGAGCCGCCGTTCACGGTCTTCGCAAAAGTGGCCTTGCGCACGAATCCGGCGACGCACTTGCCGAGCTCGGCATCCGGCGCGGTGACGACGTCGGCGGAGGTGACCACACCGTCGGGATTCACCGACACGGACACCTTCACCGTGCCCTTCGCAGGGTGCTGCTCGCCGCAGCGGCTGATCGCCGGCTTCATGCGATCGATGCCGGCGCGGATCTGCGGCTTGTCGAGGCTATCGCCGGCGCCCGGCGTGAAGCCTTCACCGGTCGGCTTGAACTTCGCGCAGCACGGCCGCGCGTACTTCTCGATCACGCAGGTCGGCTCGTCGCAGCCCGGATCCGCCGGCTCGGGCTTGGTCTCGTCGGGCTTGTCGGGTGGTGTCTCCGGCCTGGTGTCGGGTTTGGTATCTGGCTTGGGATCGGGCGTGGTCGGACGCGGCCGCGTGTCGTTGGTGCGCGGCGGATTGCGCTTCCTCGAATCGGCGACGACCCCGGCATCGATCGGCTCCATCTCGATCTCGTCGAGCGCATCCGGCGTGGCGACCACCACGGCGGCATCGGGCGTGGGCGGTGGATCGTTCGCGACCACCGCCGCGTCGGGCGTCGACTCACCCGACTTGCGGCCCTTGAGCAGCACGAACGCACCGACGGCGAGCCCGGCGACGACGAGCAGCAGGAGGATCAACGGCATCTTGCTGCGCCTGAGATCACCGGCCGAGTAATCGAACGAGCCCGCCGGCAGCTCGGGAGACGGCGGCAACGGCAGTTCGACGACCGGCGGCTTCGCGATCGGCGGCGGTTGCGTCGGCGGTCGCTTGACCGGTTCGGGCGGCGGTGGTGGCTGCGTCGGCGGTCGCTTGACCGGATCGGGCTTCGGCTCGGGCTTGGCCTCCGCGGGGAGCAGGCGCTCGAGCGTCGCGCGCTCGGCCTCGGCGTCGAGCGGCTCGATCTCGGAGGTGCCGAGCTGGTGGGTGCCCGATTCGTTGCTGTCGGCGGCCGCGTTGTCGAGTGCCGCGAGATCGATGATCGCCGGCGCACCACTGGGCGTCTTCACCGGGCTCGGCCGCTCGATCGTCTCGAGCTCCTCGGCCTCGATCGGCTCGAGCTCCTCGGTCTGGATCGGCGGCTTGACCGGTTTCGGTGGTGCCGCCGGTGGAGCGGTCTTCGGGCGGGGCCGCTGTGTCGTCGGTTGCACCTCGCTGGCGTCCTCGACGATCAGCGCCGCCTTCTTCGATCCCTTCGCGGACGCGATCGGGATCGCCGGCTTGACGATCGGCGTCGCCATCGCGGGGGTCAGCCGTGCACGGTCGGGAACCGCCAGCGGCTTGGCCGGCGTCGCTTGCTTCGCGCGCCCGACGGGAGCCGAGGTCACCGGACGCTCCGGTGGCGGCGCGATCTTGGTGACCGCTTCGTTCGCCGGTGACGGTGCCGGCGGTGACTTCATCGTCTGCTCGCCGAGGTCGGAGCTGGCTCCCGGCGGCAGCTTCGGCAACCGCGACAGCTCCACCGGCTTCGTCGAATCGCCGGTGGTCTTCGACAGCTCGATCTGCTTCTCCAGCTTCTGCAGCTCGATCGGCTTCGTCGGATCCTCGACCTTGCGGACGATCACGTTCTTGCCGGTCGCCGACTTGATGCGCGATTGGGTGGCCGGTCGGTTGCGCTGCGCCGGCGCCGGAATCGGATCGGCGGCCTTCGCCGGCAACCGCGGGACGAGCCCGGCACCGGAGGCCGTCTTCTCCTTGACGATCGCCATCGGCACGGCCGCTTCCTCGGCCGGCTCGTTGTCGACGCGCGTGAACTCGCCCTCCTCCTTGAAGCGAGGCATCTCGGAGATCAGATTTTTCGGCTGCGTGCTCGGATCGAGCTGCGGGAGGATCAGCTTGTCCATCGCGGCGCGCACGGCGGCCTCGCCGACCGGCAACACGAACACGAACGTCGATCCGCAGCGCGCGGCCTCGGCCGTGCTCAGCATCGCCGACGCTCCGATCTCCTGGAAGGCGAGCATCCGCAACAGGTCCGCGAAGCCCGGCAGCGGCTGGTCGACCAGCGGCGACAGCGCCTTGCTGATCGCGTGACCGTCGCCGACGACGATCACCATGTCGACATCGGGATCCTCGATGAAGCCGACCAGCTGCGAGCGGATCGGCGTCTCCGAGTTCTTGACCGACTCGAACGCCGCGATCTGATGGCCGGCGGCGCTGAGCGCATCGGCCACGATGTTCTCCATCGCCACTCCGGTCGCGGTGCCGCCCGTCACGGACAAGACGGCGACCTGAGCGCGTACGCGTTCCACGGCCCCGATGGTAGCGGAGGCCGGGAGCCGAATCGACTGGTCGGACCTACTAGCGAGGGCGCGGTCGCGGGATGCGATAAAGCGCGAGCTTGTTGACCAATGTGGTCCGCGAGATCTCCAGCAACTTCGCAGCTCGGGTCTGATTGCCCGCGCTCTTCTCGAGTGCGTCGATGATGCGCTCGCGATCCGCGCGCTGCTCCGGGGTCAGGAACGTCAGCTCCTCGATCGCACTCGTCGCGATCGGCTCGCTCGCGATCGGAGGCGGCGGGCTCGGCTCGCGGGACCGCGGCGCGAACGCCAGGTGCTTCGGACTGACCTCGTCGCAACCGGCGAGCAGCGCGGCGCGCTCGATCACGGCCTTGAGCTCGCGGACGTTGCCCGGCCAGTCGTAGGCGGCGAGCGCGGCGAGCAGCGCGGGCGTGGCATGCGCGGGACGCTTCGGACGCGCGGCGACGAGGAAGCGCTGCGCGAGCGGTGCGATCAGATCGATGCGCTCGCGCAGTGGCGGGATCCGCAGCGTGACGCCGTCGAGCCGGAAGTACAGATCGCGACGGAACCGCCCCGCCGCGACCTCCTCGGCGAGCTCGCGGTTGGTGGCCGCGACGAAGCGCACCGAGATCGCGATCGGCTTCGTCGAGCCGAGCCGCAGCACCTCGCGCGCCTCGACCGCGCGCAACAGCTTGGCCTGGATGCCGAGGGGCAGCTCGCCGATCTCGTCGAGGAACACCGTGCCGTCCTCGGCCGCCTCGAGCAATCCGGCGCGCGTCGCGATCGCACCGGTGAACGCGCCCTTGTGATGACCGAACAGCTCGCTCTCGAGCAGCGACTCCGACAGCGCGGCGCAGTTGATGCGCACGAACGGCCCGCGGCGCCCCGACAGCTCGTGCAGCGTCGACGCCAGCACCTCCTTGCCGACGCCGGTCTCGCCCTGGATCAGCACGTTGACCCCGCTGCCGGCGATCTCGCGCACCAGCTCGGAGACGCGCTCGGGCGTCGGGTCGTCGACCACCAGCGGATGTCCCGGCACGCTGCTGCGCGTCGACGAGCCGCCGACCACGACCAGCGTGTACGGCCCGATGTGAAAGCTCTCGCCGAGCTCGAGCGCGATCGCCTCGCCACCGCGGACGATGCCGCGCACCGTCTTGATGCCGTTGGTCGAGCCGAGGTCGTGGAGGTTGAGCCGCGGCAGCCGGCGGATCACCGCGTGACGGCGCGACAGCGCGCGATGATCGATCACCACGTCGCAATCGGGCGCGCGGCCGATCACCATCTCGTCGCGATCGAGTGGATGCGTCGATAACCGTCCCTCACCCGCGACCACCAGCACGGCACCGCGGAGGGGCGCCTGCGCATCGTGGATGTGATCGATCGTGACAGCCAGCTTGTCGGGCACTGTGGCCGGCGCTGCGAACCGCGTGCCGTGTGTGATCGCCAGTGGTTCGAGGCGCCTGCACGGTTCGTACGGTCAGTTCGACCGGTCGAACTGACGAGGCAACCCGCCGATCAGCCTCAAGTGCGCGCGTTTCCCATCTCACGTTCCGGCGTGCGGCTTGCGTAGAGCCCGGGCGTGATCGGGGAAACCGTCGGCAGCTACAAGATCGAGCGCAAGCTCGGTGAAGGTGGGATGGGCGTCGTCTACGTCGCCGAACATCCGCTGCTCAAGAAGAAGGCGGTCGTCAAGTTCCTCCACGCGGAGCTGTCGAGCGACGGCGAGCTGGTCGAGCGATTCTTCAACGAGGCGCGCTCGGCGACGATGATCCAGCACCCGGGCATCGTCGACGTCTTCGACTTCGGCCATCACTCGAGTGGCTGCGCCTTCATCCTGATGGAGTTCCTCGCCGGTGACAGCCTGGCGGATCGGCTGAAGCAGGACGGCCCGTTCGATGCCGGGTTCGCGGTCGCGATCGGCAAGCAGCTGGCGTCGGCGCTGTCCGCGGCGCACGAGCAGGGCATCGTCCACCGCGATCTCAAGCCCGACAACGTGTTCCTCGTCCGCGATCGCGAGGCGCCCGGTGGCGCGCGCGTCAAGGTGCTCGACTTCGGCATCGCGAAGCTCGTCGACAAGGCCTCGAGCTCGGTCAAGACGCAGACCGGCGCGGTGATGGGAACGCCGACGTACATGGCGCCCGAGCAATGTCGCAGCGCCGGCGAGGTCGACCACCGCGCGGATATCTACGCGCTCGGCTGCATCCTGTTCGAGCTGCTGTGCGGCCGGCCGCCGTTTCGCTGCGCCAGCCTCGGCCAGCTGATCGCGGCGCACATGTTCGAGCCGCCGCCCGCGCTGACCACGTTCGCACCGGCGGTGCCGGCCGATCTCGAGGCGGTCGTGCTGCGCGCGCTCGCGAAGGAGCCCGACGAGCGGCAAGGATCGATGTCGAACCTCGAGGTCGAGCTCGAGGCGTGCAACATCGCGGCGCCGCCGAGCCCGCGGCGAAGCGCGCCGGTCGCGGTGCAGGCCGCCTACGAGGCGACGGTGCTGCCGATCCAGCCCGTGACCGCGAAGCTCGACACCGCGCCCGCGATGGTCGCGACGGTGGCGACCACGACGGGCAAGCCGAAGGAGCTGACCACGCTCGGTCGCTCGACGGGCCAGCTCGCCGCGCCCGAGGCTCCTCGCAAGCGCGGCTGGCTGACGGTGGCGGTCGCCGCGGGCGTGCTCGCCGCCGGCGTCGGCGTGTTCGGTTCGCAGCGCGGCTCGACCAGCGCCGAGCCGGGCCCCGCACCGGTCGCGGCACCGGCACCGCCGCCGCACAACCG
>JAEYYY010000412.1 GCA_023430775.1 Pseudomonadota bacterium | reverse complement strand
GATGATGATGACGACGACGACGATGACGACGACGAGGCCCCGGCGCCGGTGACGTTCGCGTCGATCGAGCAGGCGTCCGAGCGCTGGATCCGCGAGGGCACCGCGTTCTCGGACGCGCTCAACGACTACGTCCGCAAGGTCTACTCGGTCGGCCCGAACAAGGCCGGGCACGAGCCCTCGGAGACGCGGCAGGACATGGCCGACTACGTGCGCGAGCAACTGGTCGCGCTCAACGCGCAGGGCCAGCACGCACGCGCACGCCAGCTGTTCCCACCGGCGTACGAACCGTTCGACTACGACGGGCTCGGCCAGTCGATCCACACGCTCGGCTATCTGCGCGACGGCCGGCGCCTGGCGAGCATCGGCGGCGAGGTGTTCGAGCTCGCTGCCGACAAGATCACGCGCATCGGCGAGGTCGACGAGCTGATGGGCTTCGGCCAGTCCTTCGATCGCCGCTGGGTCTGCAAGGAGTACGCGGATCGGCTCGACATCCACGACGGCTGGGATGGCCCGCGCGCTCACAGCTTCGCGGCGCTCCCCGGCGACCTCGCCTCGATCACCGTCGCGCCGGAGGGCAATGCGCTGCTGGTCGCCGGCGACGACGGCATCCACTGGATCACCGCCAATGGTGCGAAGCGGCTCCTCCCCGACGAGGAATCCGACAACGTGAGCTATCCGCACGCGGCGCTGTCGCCGAACGGGCGCTTCGTCGCGATGGGTACGCAGGACTCCTCGCACATCATCGTCGACCGCAAGACGGGCCGCCGTCACGTCTACAACCCGATCTCGTCGTATCCGCACCACGCGGCGTTCCACCACGATCGTCCGGAGGTCGTGCTGAGCTCGTGCCACGGCCTCTATGGCTCGGGCTCGCTGCTCGTCGATCTCGATGCCGCGGTCGCCGGCAAGACCAGGTCTGCCCGCACCCTCGACGAGCGCGCGTGGGTCTACTGCGTGGCCACCACGAGCACCGGCTACCTGCTCGGCGATCGCAGTGGCTACATCTGGGCGTTCGACTTCGACGCCGAACAGCAGTGGTATTGCTTCCTCGGCTCGACGCTGACCGCGATGGCGATCTCGGCGGAGCGCAAGAAGCTGCTGGTCGGTAGCTACGCCGGGCTGATCGTCGAGCTCGATCTCGCCGCGGCCAAGCCGGACCCGCGCCTGCTGACGAACGGCCCGGTCCAGGATGTCGCGCGCTGGGTGTTCTGGCAGGGTCACCCACCGCTGATCTGGTGATGCTAGCGTTGGGTTGGTGGACGTCACGGTGCCGACTCGCGAGCTCGCCGACGAGCGGCCGCGTCCGGGCGAGACGTTCGCCGGTCGCTATGTCATCGAGGCCAAGCTCGGCGAGGGCGGCTTCGGGGCGGTCTACGCGGCACGCGACGGCCAGCTCGAGCGCGACGTCGCGATCAAGGTGCTCGCCGACAGCGGCGATGCGGTCGCGCTCGCGCGGTTCCTCCAGGAAGCCAAGACGATCGCGGCGCTCGACTCCGAGCACGTGATCACCGTCCACGAGGTCGCGCTCGCCGGCCGCGCTCCATATCTCGTGATGGAGCGCCTGCGCGGCAGCGATCTCGCCGAGCTGCTGAAGTCGGGCGCGCTGCCGATCGCCACCGCCGTCGACCACGTCGTGCAGGCCGCGCTCGGCGTCGCCCACGCCCACGGCAAGGGCATCGTCCACCGCGACCTCAAGCCGAGGAACCTGTTTCTCGCCGAGCGCGCCGACGGCACGCAGCTGATCAAGGTGCTCGATTTCGGCGTCGCCAAGGCCGCGGCCTCGGAGCTCACCGAGACCGGCGCGGCGGTCGGCACCACGCGCTACATGGCGCCGGAGCAGCTCAAGAGCTCGCGCACCGTCGACGCGCGCACCGATATCTGGGCGCTCGGTGCGGTGCTGTACGAGCTGATCGCCGGCGTCCCGGCGTTCGCGGGCAAGAGCGCGGGCGAGGTCGGCGTCGCCGTGCTGACCGAGCCGCACCGGCCGCTGCGCGAGCTGGTGGCCGACGTGCCGGCGGAGCTCTCGGCGGTGATCGATCGCTGCCTCGCGAAGGATCCGGAGGCGAGGTTCCCCGACGTCGCCGCGCTCGTACGCGCGCTCGGCGCCGATGCCTCGCGGGTGTCGCGAGTGACGCGCGCGCTGGCGGCGACACCCGGGCGACACGGCATCGCGACGCGCAAGGACTCCGACGCTCGCCGCGACGCCAGGACGGTCACCACCTCGCGCCCCGAGCCTCCAGCTCCACCTCCGCGCCGCGGCTTGTTGATCGGCTGCGTGCTCGGGCTCGGTGGCATCGCCTTCGGGATCGCGATGGCGATGCGCTCGCCGCGTGTCGAGCGCGTGGTCGTGCTCGCCGATGCGGCACCGGTGCTCGCGCCCGATGCTGCGGTGGTCGTTGCCGATGCTCCGGTCGTCGAGGACGCCGCGGTCGTCGTTGCCGTCGACGCCGCGCCGCGCCCACCACCACGACCAGCGAAGCCGAGGCCGCCGCAACCGACCGCCGAAGAAGTCGCGCGGATCGCGAAGGCCTGCAACCTCCAGCGCTCCGCGGCGCCGTCGTTTCTCAGGCCCGGCGAGGCCGGTGGTGCCTATGGCTGCCGCCAGCTGGGGCTCCTCGGCTGCGCCGGCATCGAGCGCGACTGCGGCAAGTACGCGGTCACCGACGCCGAAAAGCTGACTTGCCGCAACTTCATCCTCAGGATCAAGCGCGACGGATGCCCGTGAGACGCCCTTCCGACGCGCCGACGGCGAGCCTCCAGCGCAAGGGCGGCGGCACCGGCGATCACGTGCTCGTCGTGCGCACGGGTGACCGGCTCGAGGTGTTCGCGCTCCCCGGCACCGAGGTCGTGATCGGTCGCGGCAGCGACGCCGATCTGGTGATCGACAACGAATCGATCTCTCGCGCGCACGTCCGCCTCGTGCTCGGCGACACCATCACACTCGAGGATCTGGGCAGTCGCAACGGCGTCACCGTGCGCGGCAGCAAGCTCGCGAAGCGCGCGCCGGTGGCGATCGGCATCTCCGAGCCGTTCCAGATCGCCGACGTGCTGGCGTTCGTCGAGCGCGGCCGCAAGACCCCGCGGCCCGTCGCGGGTGGCGCGATCGTGCGCGATCCGAAGATGGTGCAGCTGTACGCGATCGTCGACGTCATCGCGCGTAGCGATCTGCGCGTGCTGCTCCTCGGCGAGACCGGCACCGGCAAGGAGGTGATCGCGAAGACGATCCACACGCGGTCGCTGCGCGCCGCCAAGCCGTTCCTCGCGATCAACTGCGGCGCGCTCGTCGAGACCATGCTCGAGGCCGAGCTGTTCGGCTTCGAGCGCGGTGCGTTCACCGGCGCCGATCAGGCGAAGCCGGGGCTGTTCGAGGCGGCGCATCGCGGCACGCTGTTCCTCGACGAGGTCGGCGAGCTGTCGGCCACCACGCAGGCGAAGCTGTTGCGCGTGCTCGAGGCCGGCGAGGTGATGCGGCTCGGCAGCGTGACGCCGAAGCGCGTCGACGTCCGCGTGGTCAGCGCGACCAATCGCGACCTCCGCGCGATGATCGCCGCCGGCACGTTCCGCCAGGACCTCTATTACCGGCTCGACGGCACCAGCCTCGCGATCCCGCCGCTGCGCGACCGCGTCGGCGACATCGCGCCGCTGGCCCGCGCATTCGCCGAGCTCGCCGCCGCGCCGCTCGGCAAGCCGACCCCGAAACTCTCGGCGGCCGCGATCGATCGCCTCGAGAGCTACGGCTGGCCCGGCAACGTGCGCGAGCTGCGCAACGTGATCGAGCGCGCGGTCGTGCTCCACGATGGCACGCTCGAGGCCGAGCACTTCGAGCTCGCCGCGGCACCACCTGTCGACCGCTCGCTGTGGTCCGAGGTCGAGGCCGTCGAGTACCAGCGCATCGCCTCTGCCCTCGCCGCGACAGGCGGCAACCAGACCGCGGCGGCCAAGCGCCTGGGCATCGCCCGCACCACGCTGATCAGGCGGATCGAGCACTTCGGCATCACCCGGCCCAAGAAGCTGTAGCGAGTCGCGACAACTCGTCCTGTCGCCCGCGTCAGCTCACGCTGCGCGTCATCGGACTCTTGCGCGGTTATCCCTGCCCCGCTTCGTGCAGCAACGTCCGAGCGGAGGAAATGATGAAAGCACTGCTCGCTCTCGCACTCGTCACGTCCAGCTCGCTCGCCTTCGCGGATCAGGGTCCGCTCCACAAGGACATCCAGAAAGAGATCGTCAAGACGCATCGCGAGATCCAGCAAGCGTGCGGCTGCGGCGTCGCCTTCTCGTACGATCGCGATCTCGACTTCACGACCGAGAACGGCCGCTCGCTCGCCTACAACGTCGAGAAGACCGTCGACGACATCGGCACGCGCTCGGTGCACTGGTGCAAGCAGGGCGACGACTTCCGCGGCAAGTACTGCGCGATGGTGAAGTCGGTCGAGGTCTCGCAGGACACCAGCACCAGACGGCCGTACACCCGGGCGGTCGGCCCGGGTGTCGTGCGGAGCTACATCGCGGCAGGGAACCCGAAGCAGCTGTCGAACCACGGCGGTGCGTGGGTCGAGAAGTTTCTCCAGACCGGCCGGATGCCGGAGCGCAAGCCCGACTGATCAGTCGCGGGCGCGCATGAAGATCCGGATCATGTACCAGAACATCAGCGCGATCGAAGAGAACAGGTCGAGCGCGGCGGACACGTGCATCTCCGGATCGTGGTGCGCGAGGATGCGCGACGTCTGGAAGAGGATGTAGCCGCCGGCGAGCACCACCATGCCGACCGAGAAGATCAGGCCGAGTCCGAAGCCGAACACCAGCGACATCACGACCAGCGAGATCGCCACGCCACTCGCCATGTAGAGGCCGCTGCGGAGGAACGAGAAGTCCTTCTTCGACAGCACCACCGATGCGGTCAGCGCACCGAACACGGCGAGCGTCATGATCGCGGCGTCGCGCACGATGTTCGGCTCGCCACCGCCACCGGCGACGATCGACGCGGTCTTCCACTCGACGACCGCCATCAGCGGCACGAAGATCACCGCCTCGGCGAGCACGTAGAACGCGAGGCCCATGTACTGGACCTTGCGCGACGATGCGTGACTCCACCGCTCGGCGATGATCGACGAGCCGACGAACGCCGCCAGCACGATGCCCCAGTTCCAGCGGCCACCGAGCGCGAAGTTGACGAACGGTTGCAACAGCTCGCGCAGCGGACCGATGTTGCGGAACGACCACAGCAGCACCGTGAACGCGAGGATCGCGAACAGCAGCGTCTTGTACGTCTTCTTGATGAAGTCGCGGCGCTGTGACTGATCGACCGTCGCGTTGGCACCGGCGATCTTGCCCTCGCGCGCCTGGCCGCTCTTGCTCTCCTTCTTCAGCGCAGCCTCGAGCTTCGCCTTCTGCTTCTCGGCCCGCTTCTGGAGCTTCGCCGCCATGTTGCCGAGGTGGTTGCCGTCGGCAGGTTTCTGCTCCTCGCGCTGCTTCTGCTCGTACGCCGCGACCTGCTGCGCGTACTGCTGCGCGTACTGGTTGTACTGCGCGTCGTACTGCGGGTACGCCTGCGCCTGCTGCTGCGCGTACGCTTGGGCGTCGTAGGTGGGCGCCTGCTCCGTCTGCGCGAACTGCTGCGCGTACGCTTGCTCCTGCTGCTGCGTCCACTGCGCCTGCGCGGTGTACGTTTGCTGCTGGAGCTGCGCCTGCTGCTGCGCGTACGCCTGCTGCTGCGCGTACGCCTCCTGCTGAGCCGCGTAGGCCTGGAGTTGCTGGGCGTACGCCGAGTAATCCTGCTGCGACTGCGCGTACTGCGCGGCTGCATCTGCACTCTGCGCGTGCTGCATGTACTGCGCGGCGCCGTAGTCCTGCGCGTAGTGCGTCTGCGCGTGCTGGGCGTAGACGATCGCGTTCGCGTTCGCCTCGTGCTGTGCCTGCGCTTGCGCGTACGTCTGCTCGACCGCGTACTGGGCCTGCTGCGCGTACTGCTGATGCTGCACGTGCTGCTGGTACTGCTCCGCGGTCATCGGTGTCGTCGACTGTTCGTATTCAGTCGCGTACGCCTGCATGTTGTAGGCGTGCGGCTTCGTAGGGTCGTTGAACAGCGGCTTGTTCGTGCTCGGACGAGGCGGCGGCGTCGAGCCTTTGGCGCGACGCGCATCGCGGTCGCTCGGCCGGCGCGGCGCCACGTTCGCGTTGGTGCGCGGCGGCTGGACCGGCTGGCCGTAGTGCGCGGCGAGCGCGGCATACGGATCCTCGGGGTACTGCTTCACCTGTTGCTGCTGCTCGCTCGCCTGCTGCACGTAGTCCTGGTGGACCTGCACCTGGTGGTGACCGTGCGAAGGCGCCGAGCCGCGCGCCGATTGATCGAGCAGGTGAGCGTAGGGCTGCTGCGAGCCCCACGGGGTCTGAGTGATCTCGGTCTTGGCGTCGACCGACCAACCGAGCTGGGTCTGTGTGAGCGTGGTCTTCTTCGGTTCGTTCACGATTGATCTCCGACGAAAAAAGCCACGCTCGACGGCGAGCGTGACTCGTGTGGTGAAGCAGGTTTGTGGGATTAGCGGATGACCGTCAGCACGAGCAGGAGCGCGCCCGCCGCGATGCCGAGGAGACCGAACGTGCCCTGGTAGGTCGCGAGCTTCTGGCGGATCGCCTGACCGCGAGCCATCGCCATCGCGTTACCGCGCAGCGTCCAGTGGGTGATCAAGCCGAAGCCGAGCAGGAAGCCGAGCACGAGCTCGAGCACGCTGACCACCGCCGCGACGAGGAAGTAGAACGGCGCGAGCGAGAACATGCCGAGGTGGAGCACGACCGAGATCGTGTTCCACGCGCCCCAGATGAACAGCACGACACCGATCCATCCCTGCCCGACCGACAGCTTGTCGATCAGCTTCGCGGCATCCGGGCGGCGCGCGATGATGAGCCCCGAAGCAGCGAGAATTCCGGCAGCGATGATGAGAAGAGCGTCGAGCATGTATCCTCCGTGAAGTTGTCCGCCGACATAGAGCAACGGCGGGGCCACACGTAAGCCCTTGTGTTTTCTGGCCTCTCGGCCACAATGGGTACGCAAGATCTTGCGCGATCGTGCAAACCCATGAAGACCCAGACCACCGTCAAGGGCGAGACCATCCTCCACGCGCGAACGACGCTGGTGTTCTATCACCGCGACGGCGCGATGGTGGCGCAGCTCGACAAGGGCAAGGCGCTGGTCGTCGGTCGCACCGCACCCGCGGACATCGAGATTCCTGATCCGGGGCTGTCGCGCAAGCACGCGCGCTTCACCTGGGATGACTGGGGCGTCTGGATCGAGGATCTCGACAGCACCAACGGCACCAAGAAGAACGGCGAGAAGATCACGCGCGCGCAGATCACTCCCGCCGACGAGATCGCGATCGGTCCGGTCCGCGTCTCGGTGCACATCCTGTCGTCGGTCGACGAGCAGCTGCGCGGCTTCGACGGCCACGATCGCTTTCTCGGCCAGCTCGACGACGAGATCACGCGCGCCCGCCAGTTCCAGCGCCCGCTGTCGCTGATGATGATCTCGAGCGTCCAGGGCAAGGAAGGCCACGTCGCGCGATGGGCGAGCCGGTTGCGGCCGCGGCTGCGCCCCGTCGATCGCGTCGGCATCTACGGCCCGTCGGCGGTGATGGTCGCGCTGCCCGAGGCGAGCCCCGAGATGATCCACGCACTCGCCAGCGAGCTCGCCGGTGGCACGCCGCCGCTCGCCTGCGGTGTGGTGGCATTCCCCAAGGACGGCCAGTCCGGCGAAGAGCTGATCGCCGCGCTGCAGGTCGCGCGGCGCGTCGGCGATCCCACGTCGCTCGCACCCGTCGATGCGTCACCGATCGTCGCCAAGAACGCGGCGATGAAGCAGGTGATGACCACGGTCAAGCGGCTCTCGCAGTCGACGATCGCGGTGCTGCTGCACGGCGAGACCGGCACCGGCAAGGAAGTGATCGCGAAGGCGATCCACGAGGGTGGCCCGCGCCGCAAGGCCGTCATGCGCAGCATCAACTGCGCGGCGATTCCCGGCACGCTGATCGAGAGCGTGCTGTTCGGTCACGAGCAGGGTGCGTTCACCGGCGCCGACAAGTCCGCGCCCGGCATCTTCGAGCAAGCCCACGGCGGCACCGTGCTCCTCGACGAGATCGGCGAGCTCGCCGCCAGCGCGCAGGCGGCGCTGCTGCGCGTGCTCGAGACCAAGCGGCTGATGCGCGTCGGCGGCAACAAGGAGATCGAGGTCGACGTCCGCGTGATCGCCGCGACACACCGAAACCTCGAGGCGATGGTCGCCGCCGGCCAGTTCCGCCAGGATCTGCTGTATCGCCTCAACACGATGACGCTGCAGATCCCGCCGCTGCGCGAGCGCGTCGAGGAGATCCGGCCGCTCGCCGAGCGCTTCCTCAAGGAGGCGCGCATGCAATCCGGTAGCGAGGTGAAGGCGATCGATCCGCAGGCGATGGCCGCGCTCGAGGCGTACTCGTGGCCCGGCAACGTGCGCGAGCTCCGCAACGCGATCGAGCGCGCGGTGGTGCTCGCCGAAGGCAAGACGATCACCGTCAACGATCTCGCCGATCGGATTCGCCAGCGCAGCCTGCCCGCCCCCGAGGTCGACAACAGCGGCGAGCTGCCCACCGACTACAAGGATCACCTTCGCAAGTACGAGGCCGAGCTGATCCTGCGCGCGCTCCACAAGCACAACGGCAACCAGACCGAGACGGCGAAGGCGCTGAACCTGCCGCTCCGTACGCTGGTTCACAAGATCCAGACCTACGGCATCAAGAAGAAGTTCGACCGCTGAGCGAGCAGATGATCGCTGCGCGATCACGCAAACTTTTGCGTAGTCCGCTCCAACGATCTCGCTGACTTGTCGTGGCGCGTGGGTTGCCTAAGCAGGCGCCCACATGAAGACCTCGCTTTTGACTCTGCTCGTGGTGACCGGCTGTGGCGCGCGGCAGGAGATGCCGAAGCACGAAGAGATTCGCGTCGTCATTCAAGCGACGATGCCGCCGACGGTGACGCCGATCGTCACCGAGGCACCCGCGGCGAAGCCCGTCGTTGACGAAGACCGCGTTCGCTTCCTCGCGACCACGACGCTGCGGAAGGCGCCGCGCGCCGACGCCGACAAGGTCGGCATCATCAAGAAGGGCACCGTCACCATCCTCGCCCGCACGGCGACCGCCGAGGGCTGCACGAACGATAGATGGATCCAGATCGCTCCGCGCGGCTGGGCGTGCGAGAGCGCGAGCGAGCCGACGACCGACGAGGCGACGCAGGCGACGCCGATCGCGCTCGACGCGCCCGAGGATGGCTCGCCACTCGTCCCCGGCGTCTACGGCGTGGTGCGCGGCGCCGAGGTGTCGACCTCGGTGCGCGTCGTCGGCGGCAGGACGATCAACGGCGTTCGCCACGTGCTGACCTCGAGCGGCGCGGCGGTGCCGACCTCGGCCGTCGCATACTTCTCTCCGTCGCGGTTTCGCGGCGTCGTGATCGCGAAGGGCGATGCGATGCCGGCGTGGATCCGCAAGGCAGGCGATCACCGCAAGCCTGCCGTCACCTACAGCGGACCGCGCGGCAAGAAGACCGGCGAGCTCGCGCCGCGCACCGTCGTTCGCGTGCTCGAGGAGTCCGACGACGGCAAGTTCGTACGCGTCACCGAGACCGACTGGGTCGCGCGCCGCGACCTCCGCGCCGCATCGCTCGCGATGCCGCCCGAGGGCGTCGGCGCGAACGAGAAGTGGTTCGATGTCGATCGCGACGAGCAGGTGCTGGTCGCCTACGAGGGCAAGCAGCCGGTCTACGCGACGCTGGTCTCCACCGGCAAGTGGAAGCACGCGACGCCGACGGTGATGGCGCGCGTCGGCAGCAAGCTGCTCACCGCGTCGATGAACAACAACCGCGGTGACGAGCAGTACGCGGTCGCCGACGTGCCGTGGACGATGTACTACGACAACAGCTACGCGCTGCACACGTCGTACTGGCACGACGGCTTCGGTGGTCCGCGCAGCCACGGGTGCATCAACCTCGCACCGCGCGATGCCCGCGCGCTCTACCAGTGGTCGTCTCCCGAGATCCCGGCGGGCTGGATCGCGGTCTACGGCGATGCCGACAACCCGGGCTCGCTGGTCCGCGTGCACTCGCGGCAGATGCCGGAGCCGGCGTTCCGCGGCTACGCGAAGACGATGCGAGATCGCAGCCTGGTCGCGGCGACCGAGTAGCGAAAACGCACTAAGGTCGCGCCATGCGACTGCTCCTCTGCATGGCGCTCTTCGCGCTCTCGTCTGCGACGTACGCGTGTGGTTCGAAGAGTGGCACCCCGGTCACGCCGGTCTTGCCCGACGACAAGGCGGGGCCGATCGATGCGCCGCCCGCGAAGCCGGCACCGAAGTCGGAGGACTGGGCCGGCACGCTGGTGCTGCCGAACGCGCTCGTCGACATCGTCTTGCACTTCACGCCGGCGAGCGACGACAAGTGGACAGCGACGATCGACGTTCCGAACCAGAAGGGCCTGCAGCTCTCGCACGTCACGTACACCGCGGACAAGATCCAGTTCGCGCTCGAGAAGCCCGACAACCCTCGCTACAACGAGACCTACGTGTTCTCGCGCCAGGACTCGGCGGCGCTCGGCAAGGTGCTGCTCGGCGGTCAGGCGTTCCACGCGAAGCTGGTGCGCTTGAATGAAGGCCAGCCGCCGATGTCGGTGATCACGCGGCCGCAGACGCTGAAGCCGCCGTTCCCGTATGCCACGCGCGACGTCACGATCGAGGTGGCCAAGGATGCCTCGCTCGCCGGCACGCTGACGATTCCGGAGGGCAAGGGGCCGTTTCCCGCCGTGCTGATGATCAGCGGCTCCGGGCAGCAGGATCGCGACGAGACGGTGTTCGGTCACAAGCCGTTCGCGCTGATCGCGGATCGCCTCGCGCGCGCCGGCATCGCCACGCTGCGCACCGACGATCGCGGCGTCGGCAAGACCACCGGCGCCATCGGCACGCTCGACACCGACATCAGCGATGCGAAGGCGGCCTTCGAGTGGCTCGTCAAGCAACCCGAGGTCGATCCGAAGCGGGCCGGCATCCTCGGTCACAGCGTCGGCGGCACGATCGCGCCGTTCGTCGCGACCAAGTCCAAGGTCGCGTTCATCGTCGGGCTCGCCGCGCCGGGCGTCTCCGGTGTCGAGCTGGTGCCGATGCAGCTCGAGATCGATCTCAACGCGCGCCAGCTGCCCGAGAAGCTCGTCAAGGTGCTGGTCGAAGGGCAGCGCAAGGTCGGCAAGGCGATCGCCGCCGGCAAGGAGGCCGCCGTCAAGGCAGCGCTACGCGAGAACTTCGCCGAGGCCGCGATGGCGATGGGCGCGCCGAGGCCGAGCGATGCCGAGCTCGACAAGGCGATCGCGGACAAGATGGACGAGGTCAAGAACCCGTGGGCAGTGTCGTTCTTCAAGATCGACCCGGCCGTCGCGTGGGCGAAGCTGCGCATCCCCGCGCTGCTCGTCACCGGCAGCAAGGACACCCAGGTCCCCGCCGACATCAACTTCGCCAGGATCAAGGCCGCGGCCGCGAAGGCCGGTAACAAGGCCATCACCACCGAGAAGCGCGAGGGCCTGAACCACCTCTACCAGCACGCCACCACCGGCCTGGTCGACGAGTATGGCGAGATCGAGGAGACGTTCGACCCGGAGACGCTCGAGCTGATCGCGAAGTGGGTGGTAGAGCGGACCGCCAAACGCTAGGTTTAGGCCGTGCGCGCGGTCGCCCTGACACTTTTGATGTTCGCGAGCGCGCTCGCGAGCTGTCAGTGCAAGTCGGCGGGAGACGATCCGAACGGGTTGCCGCGGCGCGCCGATCGCGATGACGACGAGCGCTGCGATCCGAAGGAGCCGCGGATCTGCATCGGCAACTCGCTGGTCGCCTGCGAGGAGGACGGCTATCTCGGCCGCCGGCTGCGCACCTGCAAGGACGGCTGCAAGAACAATCGCTGCGTCGCCCAGTGTGACGACGATGCGAACAAGCTGATCTACCTCGTCGACGATTCGAACAACTTCCTGTCGTACGACCCGCGCAAGAACGGTGATCCGTTCCGTCTGATCGGCAAGCTCGATTGCGGCGACTACACGTCGCCGTTCTCGATGTCGGTCGATCGCCAGGGCATCGCCTGGGTCGGTTACCAGAGCGGCGAGATGTACAAGGTCGATATCCACTCGGCGAAGTGCGAGCCATCGGGGTTCATCGTCGGCTCGGCCGGCTCGTCGACGTTCGGCATGGGCTTCTCCACCGACGACGCCACCGCGAAGGGCGAGAAGCTCTACGTCTCCGGCAACGCCGCGCGCAGCCTCGCGGTGATCGATACCGAGAAGACACCGCCGGCGGTGCGCACGCTCGGCTCGATCGAGGCGTCCTACGACGGCAGCAACCCGGAGCTCACCGGCACCAACGAGGGCAAGCTGTTCGGCTTCTTCCCCGTCGGATACGGCACGTCGTTCATCCAGGAGATCGACAAGAAGACGGGCGCCGCCGTCGGCCAGAAGTGGAGCGTCGGCGACATCGGCCCGGTGTCGGCGTGGGCGTTCGCCCACTGGGGTGGCATCTTCTTCGTGTTCGTCACCGTCAACAGCGGCCCGCGGGTCTACTCCGTGAATCGCACGACGGGCGAGTCGAAGATCGTGATGGGATCGATCCCGTATCGCGTCACCGGTGCGGGCGTCTCGACCTGCGCACCCGAGCGCGATGTCGGGCAGAACCCACCCTGATCCGCAGCAGGTGCGTTACCCTGATCGCGGGTGACGACCTCGCGGTTCGAGATACGCCGCACGCTCGGTGAGGGCGGCATGGGCGTGGTCTACGAGGCGCACGATCGCGAGCGCGACATGCTCGTCGCGCTCAAGACGCTGCGCACGATGGACGCGAACCTCCTCTATCACTTCAAGAACGAGTTCCGCGCGCTCGCCGACCTGTCGCATCCGAACCTGTGCTCGCTCTACGAGCTATTCCAGTCCGACGGCCACTGGTTCTTCACCATGGAGATCGTCGACGGCACCGACTTCATGTCGTGGATCAAGAAGCGCGACGACGCGACCACCAAGTTCGCGCCGACGCTGGCTCCCGGCGACGACAAGCCCGGAACGCTCGTCGACTTCGGTGCCGGCCGCGTCGACCGGACGATGCTGGAGTTCGTCCCTGCCGGCGGTAGCGCGCCGGCGCTGCCTCGCGACGCGAGCTTGCCCGAGGCGCCGAAGACCGAGGCCTCGGTGATGCCGTTCGACGAGCCGCGCCTGCGCGACGCACTCGCTCAGCTGGCGTCGGGGCTCAACGCCTTGCACGCCGCGGGCAAGGTTCACCGCGACATCAAGCCCGGCAACATCCTGGTCACCAAGGAGGGCCGCGTCGTGATCATGGACTTCGGCCTGGTCGCCGATGACGCGATCCTCGCCGAGCTCCAGACCACCGGCACGATCGCCGGCACGCCGACCTTCATGGCGCCCGAGCAAGGCATGCCCGGCGCCGCCGTCGGGCCATCCGCCGATTGGTACGCGGTCGGCGTGATGATGTACGAGATCCTGACGCAGCGGATGCCGTTCACCGGCGAGACCGTGTGGGAGATCATCGCGGCGAAGAAGACGCCGCCGCCCGCGCCGAGCAAGGTCAGGTTCGGCGTGCCGATCGATCTCGCGGAGCTGTCGCATCGCATGCTGTCGCCGGATCCGGCGTCGCGGCCGAGCGGCCACGAGGTGCTGCGCCTGCTCGGCTCGCGCGCCAGCGCGCCGGTGATCGGTACGGGCGCAGACGTGTTCGTCGGCCGGCGCGCCGAGCTCGGCATGTTGCACAACGCGCTCGCCGATTCGCGCCGCGACGCGGTCACCGTGTTCGTGCAAGGGCCGTCGGGGCTCGGCAAGAGCGCGCTGGTCAAGCGCTTCCTCGACGAGATCCACGGCAGCGGCACGCTGGTGCTCAAGGGCCGCTGCTACGCCGAGGAGACGGTGCCGTACAAGGCGTTCGACGGCATGTTCGATGCGCTGTCGCGCCACCTGGTGACGATGGACCCGTACCGGGTGATGGAGATGTTCCCGCAGTCGACGATGCTCGCGGCGCGGCTGTTCCCCACGCTGCGGCGCGTGCCGGTGTTCGCGAATGCGGTGACGCACATCCCCGACGTCAGCGCGCTCGAGATGCGCACGCGCGCCTTCGCGTCGGTGGTCGAGCTGCTGTCGCGCGTCGCCGCGATGCAGCCGCTGGTGCTGTTCGTCGACGACCTGCAGTGGGCCGATCCGGATAGCCTGCTACTGCTGCGCGAGCTGCTGCAGCCGGCCTCCGCGGCTCCCATGGCACTGACCTTCATCGCGTCGATCCGCACCGGCGAGTCCACCAGCGATCTGCCGGCGAACCTCGCGAAGCAAGCGGGCATCGAGCCGCGCTGGATCGACATCGCGCCGCTGCCGCCCGACGATGCGATGTTCCTCGTCGATCGCCTGATCGGCCGCGAGATCACCGACGCGCGCCGCCAGGAGATCGCGCGCGAGGCAGGCGGTCATCCGCTGTTCCTCGCCGAGCTCGCGCACCATCTCTCGCTGCACGCGGACTCCAACCTCGCGTCGACCACCCAGCTCGACGAGGCGCTGTGGCAGCGCACGATGGCGCTCGCTCACGATACCCGGCACCTGCTGCACGTGATCGCGGTCGCCGGCAGCCCGATCGACATGCGCGTCGCCGCCGACGCCGCGGGTCTATCACCTACCCGCTGCGCACCGCTCGCGAACGCGCTGCGCACCGCGCGATTCGCGAAGACGACGAACACCGGATCGGGGGCGCATCTCGTCGAGCCCTATCACGATCGCGTGCGCGAATCGGTGGTGACGCGGCTCGAGCCGTCCCAGTTCGCGGCGCTGTCGTCGCATCTCGGCCACGCGATGATCCGCGCCGGGCTCGCGGAGACCGCGCCCGAGCAGGTCGTACGCCACCTGTTCGCCGCCGGCGATACCGCCCGCGGCCGCGATCTCGCCGAGAAGGCCGCGGCCAGGGCACTCGCCTCGCTCGCCTTCGATCGCGCCGCCGAGTTCTTGAAGAATGCGCTCAACGCCGGGCCGCGCGATGCCGCGCACGCCCGCGCGCTCTACCTCCAGCTCGCCGATGCGCTGGCGTCGGCGGGGCGCGGTGCCGAAGCGGCGGAGAGTTACCTCGCCGCGGCGGCAGTTCCCGGAACTGCGGAGAGCGAGCGGCTCGATTGTCGCCGCCACGCCGCCGATCAGTTGCTGGTCTCGGGCCACGTCGATCGCGGCTTGACCGAGCTGCGCGGCGTGCTCGCGCAGCTCGGCGAGCGGGTGCCGGAGACGTCGGACGAGGCGCTGGCGTCGATGGAGAGAGTGCGCGCGGAGATCGATACCGGACCCTTGGTCTTCATGCTCGACGGTCGCGAGGCAGCGCCCGACCCGGCGTCACGGCGATTGCTCGATGTCTGTCAATCGACGTCGCTGGGCCTCGTGCTCGTCGACAACGTGCGCGGCGCCGACTTCCAGGCGCGGGCGGTCCGGCTGGCCGCGCAGGTCGGTGATCCACGCCGCCTCGTTCGCGCGCTGGTGTTCGAGGCGATCTATCGCGCGCAGGAAGGTGCGATCGGTCGCGACCGCGCGGCCGAGCTCCTCCACATCGCGAAGGGCGTCGCGCAAGGCAAGCTGCCCGACGATACCTGGGCGAAGGCGTACTTCGTCCTCGGCGAGGCGTTCCTCGCCTACTACCAGGGCAAGTTTCGCAAGGCGGTCGACATCTTCAAGGACGCAGACCAGCGGTTCCGCACGCTGCCCGGCGTGGCGTGGGAGCAGAACACGATCCGCATCCACCGCCTGCGCGCCACCGACTACCAGGGTGCGTGGGGCGAGCTGCGCGCGCTCTACGACGAGTACATGCGCGATGCCCAGCGGCGAGACGATCGCTACGTCGGTGCCTCGCTGACCCGCTGGTTCAACGTGCTGTGGCTCGCCCACGATCGTCCCGATCTCGCCGGCGCCGATCTCGATCGCAGCCAGTGGACGGCGCCGCAACCCGGCAAGTACCACCTCCAGCACTTCCTCGAGCTGCGCGCGCGTGTCGAGCTCGCGCTGTATCGCGGCGATGGTGCCGCGCAAGGCGTGTGGGCGCGCCCCGGTCTCGACGCCGCCGACGGCGTGCACCTGCTGCGCATCCAGATCGCGCGCGCGATCGCCGACTGGCTGCTCGGCCGGCTGGCGTGTTGCGAAGGCAACGTCGAGGAGATCGAGCTGCGGGCGAGCAGGCTCGACGCCCAGCAGATCAACTACGCGGCGATCTGGAGCGGCCTGCTCTCGGGTGCCGCGATCGCGCAGCGCGGAGATCGCCGCGGCGCCGTCGAGCGGCTGCACCACACCGCCGAGCTCGCCGATGCCAACGACTTCCCGCTGTGCGCGACGATCGCGCGGCTGCGCGCCGCTCAGCTCCAGGGCGATCGCGAAGGCCTCGAGGCCGCGCTGGCGTGGATGACCGGCCAGGACATTCGCAATCCGCTTCGCATGTGCGAGGTGTTCGCGCCCGGCTTCGGAAGCTAGCGGCGACGCGCCGTCCAGATCGGGGCCAGCCACAGCGCGAACCCGCCCGGATCGCGGATGCACTCGATCGTCGCCTGGAAGTAGTCGCGCGCCTCGTCCTCGCTGATGTTCAGGCTCCGCGCGGTCGCCTCGGTGTAGCCATCGCGCCACGCCTCGAAGATCGTCGCGAACGTCTCGCGCGGCACGTGCATGGTGTCGACGTGGATGTAGTGCACCTCGATGTCGTCGAGCGGCAGCGCGCGCAGGTGGTGATGGATCGTGCGGCCGATGTGTAGATCGGTACCGGCGAGCTTCTCGTACGCGCGCGGCGCTTCGTGCCAGAACCACGCGACGTCGCGGCGCGTGGGCGCGGCGTGGATCATCCCGTAGTCCTCGGCGAGTACGTGCAGCATGCCGCCGGGCCTGCACACCCGCACCATCTCGGCGAGCACTTGCTCGGCATGCGGGATCGCCTGGAGCACGTGACGGCAGACCACGAGATCGAACGCGCCGTCGGCGAACGGCAGCTCGAACGCATCGGCGACCTGGAACGTGACGCGGTCGCCGAACCGCGCGGCCTTCCCGCGGCCGATCTCGAGGTGCGACTCGATCAGGTCCACACCGGTCACCCGCGCCGCGGGGAACAGCTCGGCCATCCGCGCCGTGATCTCGCCGGTGCCGCACCCGAGGTCGAGGACATCCCGCGGCTGGTACCGCCGCATCACCGGGAGCTCCTGCGGCCAGATCGCGTCGGCCTGGGCGGCCAGGTTCCGGATCATCGACTCGTCGGCCATCTCCTTGGCCTGAGGGCTGCGGTCTGCGCTGGTTTCCCTACCTGACATCGCGCGCAAGATACCCCACACATCCCTCATCGCCTTCCGGATCGGGCCGACCCGGCATGCATGGCTAATTTCCGGGAGACGAACTGGTTCAAGCGTGGCGAGCTGGTGGTGGAGGCTTCCGACGAGGAACGGGTCGAGCTGCCGATCGAGGACCGCTATCTCGACGACGGCGGAACCACCTGTACAGACACCGCGCTCTACGGGGTGCACACCGGGGAGACCACCCGGATCCCCGCGGACCCCGCGTTCGCCAGCTCGGTGATCGCCTGCGATCCGAGCTCGGCTCCCGAGCTCCGGCAGTTGATCCGCGAGCTCAAGTCTCGCAACCGTACGCTCGTCGCGATGTGTGGCGCGGCCGTCCTGGTGGTCGTCGTGTTCGTCTCCGGCGCGATCTGATCGGCCGTGATATGACCGGGCCCGAGTGGGGCCCTGGCTGAAACGCAACGCGTGGCTCGTCGCGATCGCCTGCGCGTACCTCTACATCTTTCCGCACTTCCCGAGGACCAAGAACGCGAACGAGCTGCCTCGCGTCTACCTCGTCAAGGCGATGGTCGACGACCACACGTTCGCCATCGATCGCGGCGTCAAGCGCTGGGGAACCACGGCCGACGTCGCGGAGGCGAACGGCCACTACTACTCGAACAAGGCGCCCGGCTCGTCGATGCTGGTCGCGCCGGTCTATGCGGTGGTCTCGCTGTTCGGCGAGCCGAGCTTCGAGCTCACGCTGTGGCTGTGTCGCGTCGTCACCGGGATCATCCCGACGCTGCTGTTCCTCCGGCTGCTGGCGCGCTTCCTCGAGCGCTACACGCCCGACGAGCACGTGCGCCAGCTCGTCGTCGTCGGCTACGCGCTCGGCTCGATGGCGATGACGTTCTCGGTGCTGTTCATCTCGCACCAGCTGTCGGCGGTCGTCGTCGGTTCGTGCTGGATCCTCGCGCTCGACTTCGCAGATCGAAAACGCGGCACGGGTGCGCTC